>CAWFFT010000040.1:0-17754 GCA_963815085.1 uncultured Chitinophagaceae bacterium
TCTGTAAAAAACTGCTCAAACTTTGATTTAGATTTTTTCCCGTGGGCGAAAAGGTAAAAGCCGGGAGGGCTTATTTGTCAGTGGTCATTTAAAATGAGTGTTGCGGAAATTGATTTTAAGAGGGGGATTTTTCTAAAATAGCTACTCCCGCATTTACTCCCGCAATTTTTCTTCATTAGGAACTGTTCTTCTTTAACTTGTATTTACCTAAAGGATAATTTATTGATTTTCCTGTCCATTCAATAAAGTCTTCAAGTTTTTTAACCGCCCTTTGGATAGTACTTGGATTAGTTGCTATTTTATCCGAAATTTCAGAAGTAGATGCTGCTTCAACTTTAGATAAATATTCCAAAATCCTTCTTTGTGTTATTGTTAATTTTATCTCTGGTAAAATAATTTCCGTAAATGCTCTCGAAAAACTTACAACAAAACTCCCCCCAGCTTCCTTGAATACAGGTTCTTCGATTCCAGCTTCTTTGCATAATCTCACAATACGGTTAGTCCCCTGTTCCCCATTGCTCAATATATTTTATCATATAAAAGCAGCGTGCAATAGATTCATTACGGGGAATCGAGGGATGTTCTTTTTTTAGTTCATCTAATGAGCAAAAGCATTTAAAAGAAAGTTCGGGTTTCTGCTGGGTAAATTAAAATTTTCTAAGTGGAAATGGAAGTTCTTTCTTTCCGGAGGATTTTATGTAATATCGAGGATTTTTGAAAATGCCCTGCTTGTATAATTGACAAATAATAAGGATGATGCGAAGTTTTTCCCTAAATGTTATTATAATTCTCTGCCCAACACTAAAAATCATTACGAAATAGCGTAGGTTTTAGGCAATTTTTTCGCTTCTATGCCCCTCAATTCTCCTTGAGCCTATACTTACCCTTCCTTTTTAAAAACTCACCCCTTAAAACCGATTTTCATATTTTCCACTGCAATAACCTCTATAGAATGATAAATCCTATTTCCAGCCAAGTATATTTGAAAATTTTCAATAAGATGCTATTTATAATCATTCATCCATTTAACCAATAGGTTTCCCACTTGAAACCATCGAAAAACAGTTCAAGCCTACCGTTCTCGGTTAATAGACTAATGACCTAATGACTAATGACTAATGATTCTTGCAACTTATATTTTTTAACTTTTTTATTTTTTTTCCCCTTTTCCGCTATCCATTTCCATTTTTATTCATAATTAACTTTCAACATAAATAAATCCGGGAACATTGTGATTTTTGTTCAATTTTTTCTTCATATATTCTCGAGGGGATCAGGATGGGGTAAGTCGGATCTACAGCTTACATATCTACTTTTTCCGAAATTGGCTTAAGATTATTGCCGGTGTAAATGATATGAAGTATTTTAGTATTTAATAAATGAATTGAATTTATGAAAAGCTTAACTGAAATAAAAAAACTTATTGAATATAATAAACCGGTGCTTAAGGAAAAATATAGTATTAAAAATATTGGTTTGTTCGGCTCTATTGTGACAGGTGAAGCAACGGCAAAAAGTGATGTGGATATTTTAGTCGAATTTGAAAAACCAATTGGATTAGACTTTGTTCTACTGGGGGATGAACTTGAAGAAATTTTAGGTATTAAAGTAGATCTCGTCACTCCCAATGCAATTAAACCCCGCATGTTCGACTATATTAAGCAAGATCTCATCTATGTCTAGGGGAGATAATGGTACAAACTATGGCAATTACCTCGAACAACTTACATACTTTTGTTTCCTTAAAATGAATTTAAAATTTAATTTAGAAAATAAATCTAATATTTCAGAGCAATTGTTCTTCGTTCAGCTCGGAAGAGTCGAAGAGTTAGGCTCAGGGATAATAAATGTTAATAAATATTTAAAAATCTACACCCCCGGAGCTAAACCTGAATTTATTGAAAATCATTTGTTCAAAACTGTTGTTCCTTTATCAATAAAATCTGATTTATCACTTTCAGGTGAGGCAGGAATTGGAAATACTTTAGCTGATGTTATTGAGGAGGCCCTTGATGAGGGGATAAATGAGGGAATAAATAATAAATAAATTTGGAAATTTTTAATGGTTTAATTACTTACCTTCAATTGTTTTAGCTTGCATGTAAATAGAAATGAACCTATTTTTAATCAAATATAAAAGGGTAGTATAATTATTTAAGGAATATTATATGCCGTACCATCCGGAACCTGGAAAATTAATGTTAATGGAACTGAAAGCAATTAAAAGTGACAGCTCCGGATCAACAAGGGATTTTTCAAGGTACCTTTGCTGATGTAGTAGATATTAAGGGATTTTGGGATGAAGTGTCACAATCCATTACATTTTCAGTAACTATAGGATTTGAGAATAACAATCTGTCAGTAGCACTTTTTAAAGGGTACCTTTTTAGAACTCCGCCGAATGCTGCGCCAGGCCAGGATGTTAATGCAACTTTAACCGGATCTGTTCAATTGACAACCGGCGGAACAGGAAGTGTCTCTTTACCTTTTTTAGGATCATCAAGGCGAAATGTTTTTGGATGGGCTGCACAAATTACTGAAATTCAATAATATTTTAGCAATACGTATTTTTATGTACATGTACCACTGGTTCAGTTTTCGTATTGCATATTTTTGATAAAATTCAAAATGAAGGGAATACGGTAATTCTGGTAACGCATGAAGAAGATATAGCCGAACACGCACAGCGTATTATCCGTTTGAAAGATGGTATGATTGAAAGCGATCGTGTGAATGAAAAGAAGGTTGTGGCGATCGGATAATCTTAATCATTTCGTTCCTGCTTTTTGTTATTTTCTTCCCTGATCCCGGTAATTTTATAGAGTAAATTTTGTTATCATGTCAATGAGAATATATACAAAAACAGGTGACGGTGGAAAAACAAGCCTGATTGGTGGCACAAAGGTTTTCAAAAGCAACCCACGAATTGAAGCTTATGGAACGGTAGATGAACTCAACTCTTATATTGGGCTTGTGTCCGATTTTTCAAATGATAATCACGTAAAAGAAACTTTAAAAGAAATACAGGATCGTTTATTTACAATAGGTTCAGAACTGGCTTGCGATTCCGACAAAGAAACCAAAGTTTTTATCCCCGATCTCCACGAAAGTGATGTAGAAATACTCGAAAAAGAAATGGATAAAATGGATGAAGAACTGCCTGTTATGAAACATTTCATTTTACCTGGCGGACTTCCTGTTGTTTCTTTTGCACATGTCGCCCGTTGCGTTTGCAGGCGTGCAGAAAGAAGTTGTGTTAATTTAAAGGAGAAGGAAGAAAAGGTTGATCCTTTGATAATAAAATACCTAAACAGGCTTAGTGATTATCTTTTTACGCTTGCAAGGTATTTGGGCATGAAAAACAAAGCTCCTGAAATCATATGGAAACCAAGAATGAAATAACTCTTCCTAAAAATAAGAATTCTTCTTTTTTATCTTTTTACCGGGAATTGGGATTATTGTTAAAGAAATGTTTTATGATGAAGATCATTGCCGCGCTGATGTAAATCACATGGTTTCCATATTGTAACGTTTCTTTTTTCATTAAATTTGCACTTTCAAAATACAAATAAATGAAAACTTCAAGTATCATTGTCTTGGTTGTAATAGCCGCCGCTATTGGCGCTTTACTCATGTATTCAGTAGATTTTTCCACTTACGATACGATTGGTTCTGCCAAACAAAAACAAGGCAAGTATGTGCATCTCATTGCCAAACTTGACAAATCAAGACCTATTGAGTATGATGCTTTGAAAGATCCTAATTATCTTACCTTCTATGCGGTAGATAGCCTGGGAAGCAGTACCAAAGTAATTTATCGTAATACAAAACCACCTGAACTTGAACAAAGCGACCGGGTTGTTTTAAAGGG
The DNA here is from genome assembly GCA_963815085.1 of uncultured Chitinophagaceae bacterium. Taxonomy (GTDB): domain Bacteria; phylum Bacteroidota; class Bacteroidia; order Chitinophagales; family Chitinophagaceae; genus Ginsengibacter. The sequence continues at coordinate 3,872 of CAWFFT010000040.1, forward strand.
AAAAATGGAAGGAAATGTTTTCGAATGTAATGATATTTTACTTAAATGTCCTTCCAAATACAAAGACAATAAACAACAATTAGAAAAATCGGTTTCGCAATATTAAGACCGCACCATGACGTTTGAGAATGAACATTTACTTCCTGGCCAGTTGGGCCAGTTTTTCATAGTACTTGCCTTTGTAGCTTCTATTGTTTCAGCAATTTCTTACTTTACTGCTTCTAAAATACAGCTTGAAAATACTGAAAAACAAAAGTGGATTCGTTTTGCACGAACGGCATTTTTTATAGAAGCATTTTCTCTGCTCACTGTTTTTGCCAGCATATTTTACATCTGTTCTCACCATTACTTCGAATACTTTTACGCTTACAAACATGCTTCAAAAGAACTCGAACCAAAGTATCTGCTAGCGTGTATTTGGGAAGGCCAGGAAGGAAGTTTCCTTCTGTGGGCTTTATGGCACTGCGTTCTGGGGACGGTACTGATCTTTACAGCAAAAAAAAGAGAAGCGCCGATAATGACGATTATAAATTCAGCGCAGTTTTTTTTAATAATGATGATTTTAGGTATTTATATTTTTAATACCCGCATCGGCAGCAGCCCATTTGTACTTACACGAAATGAATTAGCAGGCCCAATTTTCTCCCAGCCAAATTATCTTACTTATATAAAAGATGGGGTTGGTTTAAATCCCTTATTACGCAATTACTGGATGGTTATTCATCCTCCGATTTTATTTCTGGGCTTTGCAAGTACTATTGTTCCCATTTCATTTGCTTATTCTTCTTTGCTTACAAAAGACTGGGGAGGATGGGTTAAAGCTGCGCTACCGTGGACTTTATTAAGTGCCTGCGTTTTAGGAACCGGAATTATGATGGGCGGAAAATGGGCTTATGAATCACTTTCATTCGGCGGTTACTGGGCGTGGGACCCTGTTGAAAATGCATCCCTCGTTCCCTGGTTAATATTGGTAGCCGGACTACATTGCATGGCTGTTTATAATTCAACAAAAAATGCATTACGCGCTTCTTACTTTTTTATCATTCTTACTTATCTTTTTGTTCTCTATTCTACTTTTTTAACAAGAACAGGAATTCTTGGAGATACATCCGTGCATGCTTTTACAGAAGCCGGAATGGCAATGAATGTTTTAATTGGCATTTACGTAATAGCCATTACCGTTCCTATGTTTTTCCTGTATTTTAAAAATTATAAAAGCATCCCAACCATTCAAAAAGAAGAAGATATTTCTTCGCGCGAATTCTGGATGTTCATTGGTTCACTCATTCTTTTCCTTTCTGCCATATTTATTATTTCAATTACTTCACTTCCGGTTTACAATAAAATATTCGGAACTAATCTGGCGGATCCGGCTGATAGGGAATTTGCGTATAACAAAGTATTGGTGCTGGTTGCAGTTATTATTGGTTTGCTTACCGGAGCTTCACAATTTCTTAAATATAGAAATACGGGGAAAAAGTATTTAATACAAAAACTTTCATGGCCATTGGGAATTGCTGTTGCTTCTACCGTTTTATTAGCCCTTTTTTACCCGGTTGAATATACTGAGAAAGGACCCGGTTTTTTGGTTGCTATCTACCTTGCTGTATTTGCATCTGTTTTTTCTCTTATAGCCAATGCATTCTATCTTAAATCTGTCTTAAACTGGAACTTAAAAGCCGGTGGTGCTGCAATTTCTCATTTGGGTTTTGCAATGTTAATCGGAGGAATGCTTATTTCTTCAGGTAACAAAAAAGTAATAAGCGACAACAGTAAAACAGGATTGGTAATTCCTTTTTCAAAAGATCCTACGGGCAGAAACAATGAAGATCCGATGGAAAACCTGACTCTTTTAAAAGCAGTTCCTACTCAAATGGGCAATTACATAGTTACGTATATGCGGGATTCTGCTTCAAACGAAAAAGACAGGACTTTTTATAAATTACATTTCCAAAAGAAAGATAACAAGACAGGTAAGGTTCAGGAAGATTTCACTTTATCTCCGGATGCTTACCGCATGAAAGATAACAATCTCACGTCCAATCCGGGAACAAAGCATTATTTAACTCACGATATTTTTACTTATATATCCACCATTTCAGTTCCCAATTCTGAGAATGATACTGCCACTTTCAGAAATCATGATATGGCTATAGGCGATTCAGTTTTCTATTCAAAAGGATATTTCGTTTTGGATAATATCGAAAAAGATCCTCAAAATGAAAGATTCAACTTTTCACCTACTGATACTGCGCTGGTTGCCGATATCACCGTTTTTGGCAATGATGGCACACGGTACAAAGCTTACCCGGCGCTCACCATTAAAAACCAGGAATTGAATTATATAGACGACACAATCGTTTCACAAAATCTTTATTTGAATTTCTCAGGAATTTCAGACAATAGAAAATTTAAAATCAATTCAAAAGAAACGGATAAACTTACGGATTTCATTACACTTAAAGCTTACTATTTTCCTTATATCAATTTAGTATGGCTCGGACTTGTAATTATGTCTTGTGGCTTTGTAGTTTCTCTTGTAAGCCGTGTTAAAGCCTCAAAACCTGCTGCTTATCTTTCAGTAGGGCTGGTATTGGTTTTCTTATTTTATATGTTCCTGCTGGCCAATAATTAATTTCCGTAGTTTATTTCAGCTTCAACTATTTATAATTTTCATAGAATCTTGACAAACCTGTCTTTGTTTTTGGCTATATAAATTATAAATTTACAAGAGCAATGAAAATCATTTTTAAAATATCAAAATCTGCCTTATTTGTTGGCTTACTGTTCATTGCTATTTCTGCAAATTGCCAGTCAAAAACAGTCCGTGACACACAATACCAAATTTTTGCTCAACATGGTGTAAATGATACTATTATTTGTTCGGCAGTTGTTTACGAAGGAGATACAATAGAAGCAAAAATTCTTGCAGGCGTATATATTTGGGCAAAAGGAAACGGAAGTGCAAGCGCTGCCTGGACAAGATTGAGAAATGCAATTTATGTAACTTATCCATATGCAAGGCAGGCCGGTTATGTTTTTAATGATATTGAAAAACATATCGCCAACAATCCCAATAAAGCGGCAGTAACAAAATATATCAACAGCCGTGAGAAAGAATTGAAAAAACAATTTTCAGATCCGCTTAAAAATCTTTCAGTATACCAGGGAAAGGTTTTGATGAAATTAATTAACCGTGAAACAGGCGGAACAAATTGCTACGATATATTAAAAGAACTTAAAGGCGGCTTTACTGCGCGTTTCTGGCAAACAGTCGCTTATGTATTTGGAAGCGATCTTAAACAACCCTATGATGCCACAGGTAAAGATGCAGAAATGGAGTCGATTGTAAAAGAAGTACAAAGGATGTATGGTTATTCAGGATAAATGAAAATTTTATTTGTAATAGCTTCAGTTATTTCATGTTATTTCTCCTCTTTCCATTTTATAAAATCATAAAACTGTAAAATTTCCTTCATTTTGCCGTAACTTTGCCGGATTATTTTCTGATATTCTTCCAGAATCGATAGAACAAAAATGAAGTTAGACCTTTTAGCGTTTGGTGTCCATCCTGATGATATTGAGCTAAGTTGCGCCGGAACCTTATTAGTTGAAAAGAATAATGGTAAAAAAACAGGTATCGCAGATCTTACGCGAGGCGAATTGGGCACAAGAGGAACCGCAGAAACCAGGGAGGAAGAAGCTGAAAATTCAGCGAAAATTTTAGGCGTTGATGCAAGAGAAAACCTGGACATGGCTGACGCCTTTTTTAGAAATGATGAGGTAAATCAACGGAAAATAATAACGGTTTTAAGAAAGTATCAACCGGAAATTGTATTATGCAATGCCATCGATGATCGTCATCCTGATCATGGACGTGCAGCAAAGTTGGTTTCAGATTCATGCTTTTTATCGGGGCTTAGAAAAATAGAAACGTTTGACAACAACCAGAAGCAGGAAATATGGAAACCAAAATATGTTTTTAATTACATCCAGGACCAGTATTTCATGCCTTCATTTGTTGTAGATATTTCAACTGTAATCGAAAAAAAGCTTGAAGCAATAAGAGCTTTCAAAACTCAGTTTTTCACAGGGTCAGAAAATGATAACGAACCGCAAACGTATATTTCAACTCCGGAATTTTTAGAAAGCATCATTAATCGTTCTAAAATGTTTGGCAAAATGATTGGAGTGAAACACGCTGAAGGTTTTGTTTCAAAAAAAATGATAGGAATAAATTCATTTGATGCTTTGGTTCAAAATGTTACCTGATCACATTAAAAATAAATAATAAAATAATTTAAAATATATGGCAACTCCAAAATTCATGCAAGGCAAAGGCGATTTTCACACGGTACTTAAAAACCGCGTGAATGAATATTTTGCCGAACAAAAACGACCGATGACAGGCAATTTGCCGCTTTTGTTTAAAGCGATGCTTTTTACTTTACTTTACCTGGCAATGTACGTGCACCTGGTTTTTTTCACACCTGAAGTTTGGATTGCTATTCCTGAGTGTATCTTCTTTGGATTATTAACCGCTGCAATTGGTTTTAACGTAATGCATGACGGCGCTCACGGCAGTTTTAGTAATAATAAAATATTAAATAAAATGGCCGGTTCTTCATTAAATTTTCTTGGTGGAAGCGCTATCATGTGGAACATGAAACATAATATCATTCATCACACGTATACAAATATCGATGGCGTTGATGATGACATAGAAGCACGCCCGTGGCTAAGGTTTGCTTCGACACAAAAAAAATTAAAAATGCATAAATTCCAACAATATTATTTTTGGTTCCTTTATGCTTTATTACATATTGTCTGGATCTTTATATCAGATTTCACTAAATATTTTAAACGTAAGATAGGAGTTGTTCAGATAAGAAAGATGACCGGTTATGAGCATTTTTCATTCTGGGCTGCAAAGTTGATCTATATGTTCATGTTTGTCGTTTTACCAATCATTTTATTAGGCTTTGTTCCCTGGCTTGTTGGATTTTTGACAATCACACTTGTTACTGGTTTTGCAACCAGCATCGTATTTCAATTAGCACATACTGTTGAACATACTGAATTTCCCATGCCAAGTGAAATAACCGGTAAAATTGAGAGCGAATGGGCTATTCATCAAATTAATACAACAGCCAACTTCGCAACAAAAAATAAAACCATTTCATGGTTGCTTGGAGGTTTAAACTTTCAGATAGAACATCATTTATTTCCAAGGATTTCTCACATCCACTACCCTGCTATCAGCAAGATCATTAAAAAGACTTGCGGTGAGTATCAAATTAATTACATTGAGTTTCCCAAGATGCGCCATGCAATTGTTTCCCATATCCATTATTTAAAGAGACTGGGCCAAATAGCTTAAAAGTTTTCTAAAAAACCTGGCAGTCTTGTGGAAAATTTTCTTGAAAAAAATGCTAATTGCCAATAAATGGCAAGAAAATTGTTGAGTTAAGCGGATCTTATTTTCCCGGAAAAATAACAAGGTTTTTTTTAATATTTGTTTCCGAAACAAATTCATTGTTTAACTTTAGTCTATGAATACCCATTTTCAAGATTTAATCCCTAAAAATTTTGATGATAATTCCAGGGTTTGGGTTTATCAATCTAACCGGCATTTTTCGGTAAAAGAAGCCTTGCAAATCCAGGAACAACTAGAAAATTTTTCTAAAGAATGGAGCAGTCACGGAAGTGCCGTTAACTCATATGCCAATCTGTTTTTCCGGCAGTTCATTATCCTGATGGCAGATGAATCTAATGTAAAAGTTGGAGGATGCAGTACCGATAGTGCTTTCAGATTTATCAAAAATCTTGAAAAGGAATATGACGTTCAACTTCTCGACAGGCAAACAGTTGCATTTATAGTAAATGAAAAAATTCAATTAGAGCCTCTTGCAGACGTCAACTTTTCCATCGAAAACGATTTTATAACACCCGATACACTTTATTTTAATAACACTATCCTTACCAAAAAAGAATTATTAAACAATTGGATTATTCCACTGAAAGATAGCTGGCTTGCACAGAGGATTCCTTCCAGCCACTTTGAAAAGGACTAAAAGAATTTCTTACCGTTATTTGTTCAATGCTTCTTTAAAGTCAGCCCAACCCCATTTGTTATTGATAACCGGACCTTTCATTAAATACAATTCAGGATTGGTTCTTGCAGCAGTTTTAAAGGCAGTAGCATCAAGGCTAAAAACTGGAAGATTGTAATTATTCCTTTTATTGAAAAAATCATTGGCTTGCGCCATTTCAGGAGTAACCACATATAAAGGCCGGTTAGCCTGTTTCGCATGCTGATAGATTCGTATAAAATCAGTAAGCCAATAATCGGTTTTTGTAAAATCTTTTACAAAGAACAGATAGTAAGAAGCATCAAGGCTCAAAACCGCTTCCGTCGTATCATTTCCTGAAAGTGTCATAAGATTAAAATCTTTGATAGGCGGCTCATTATCTTTTCCTTTTTGAATAAGTATATCTTCACGGCTTACGAAAAGCCAACTGGAATCGGGAAGGTCTTTAATAGTGAAGTTTTGTTTCTTCCCGTTTTTTTCATAAACAAAAGTGTATTCTTTTTTGTCAGGAACTGCATCTGCAGGCATCTTGCGCAATTGCAGCACATTTCCCCCTTTCTTAAAGGGAAGGCAATCAACGGTAGGTAAATGCCGCATTACATACCACTGATAGTATAAAACTAAAAAAGTGGAAATAGCGATTAACAAGATATCAAAAGCGGGAGTAAACAAAGGAATTATGTATTTTCTTCCAAAGAACAGAAGTAGGATAAGCACTAACAAAACAAGATCTTTAATAAATGATTCCATAGAAGTCAACGGAATACAATCACCAAAGCAGCCACAAGTGGAAATTTTACCAGAAAGAGCCGCATAGCCAGTCAGGAAGGCAAAGAAAATAATGAGTAATAAAATAAGCCAGGTAAAAAACTTTCTCCATATTCCCAATAAAATACCAACTCCCACAATTATTTCAAGTGTTATCATGATGATAGCAAACGGGAGAGCAAAGTCGCTAAGCCAATGCATAAAAGATGCAAGTGAGGTATTGTTCATCGCCCACACATCAAAAAACTCCTGCATTTTATAAGCAAGCCCATGCGGATCCATTGCTTTTACCAACCCTGAAAAAATAAAAAGGATACCAACAATTGCACGGGAAATGTTAACTAAAATTTTCATTATCATTTATTTTGAAAATAGAAATAGCTACTTAGATAAAATGAGCGCAAAGACAGCATAGTTTAAAATATCATAAAAGTTAGCATCAATACCTTCGCTGGCTAAAGTTTTGCCTTCATTTTGTACAATTTGTTTTATCCTTAAAACCTTTGTCAATATCAAATCCACAAAACTTTCATGGCTCATTTCACGCCATGCTTCACCATAATCATGATTTTTATTTTGCATTAAAGCTTTGGCCGCGCCAATCTTTTCATCATAAAAATCGAGGGTTTCATCCAAAGGCAATTCTTCCATTTCATCATCATGTATATCCAGTTGAATCAAGCCAATTACAGCGTAATTTACAATTCCAATAAATTCTGCTTCCACATTATCATCAATTTTCTGAATTCCTTTTTCCTGGATATTCCTGATGCGCTTTGCTTTTATATAAATTTGATCAGCTATAGAAATAGTACGATAAACACGCCATGAAGTCCCATAATCCTTAGTTTTTTTTAAAAAGATTTCCCTGCATTTGTTTACTGCATTATCGTATTGCAGATCGGTATTAACTTGCGCCATAATAATTGCCAAATTTAAACTTAAAAAAACAATGTTTTCATTGAATTGCAAAGGGAAATTACTTTTTATTGAAAAGCCTTTGGTGATGGGCATTTTAAATCTTACTGAAGATTCTTTTTTTCCAAACAGCCGCTTTGATACCATAGAATCTATAAAAAATAAAGCTGCACAAATGATAAGTGAAGGCACAGATATTATCGACATAGGCGCACAAAGCACAAGGCCGGGAAGCATGCGCGTTTTAGCGAAAGATGAATTGAAAAAATTAATCCCTGCAATCGAAATGCTCATAAAAAATTTTCCAGGTATTGTTATTTCAGTTGATACCTATCATTCAAAGGTTGCAGAAGAATCAGTGCTGGCTGGCGCTTCAATGATTAATGATATTAGTGGTGGTGAAATGGACGAACAGATGATTAAGACAGTAGGAAAATTAAGTGTCCCATATATCTGCATGCATATGAAAGGTGTACCGGAAACTATGCAGCACAAAACACATTATGAGGATTTAACGAAAGAAATTCTTGATTTTTTTATCAATAAAATCCAGCAATGTAAAGAAGCAGGCATTAACGACATAATTATCGATCCGGGCTTTGGCTTTGGGAAAAACATTTCTCAAAATTTGAGATTATTAAAAGAACTAAAAACATTTCAAATGCTTGAAAGTCCTGTTATGGCAGGAGTTTCAAGAAAATCAACTATTTATAAAACACTAAAAATTTCTGCCGAAGATTCTTTAAACGGCACTACTGTTTTAAATACAATTGCTTTATTGAACGGAGCTTCAATGCTACGTGTTCATGATGCGAAAGAAGCAAGAGAAGCAGTTAAATTACTGGAAGCTTACGGTAATGCCTAAATGCTTTTTCAATTAGCTAAAAAAAAATCTTCGAAATTTGTTGGTTTACTATTTCTCAAAAAATAAGAAGCCGGACCTTTTTAAAGATCCGGCTTCTTAAATATTAAAAATACTTATTTCTTTTCCTTTTGCTGAGACTGCTGCTGTTGCTTCTGCATTTGTTGTTGTAACTGTTGCATCATTTGCCGCTGCTGTTCCATCTGTTGTTGTTGTTTGTTAAGTTCTTCCTGGTATTGCTGTTGATTGAGGACATCTGTAACTTTAATATCAAAAATCACATTAGAATTTGGTGTAATTCTCGGAGGAGCTCCAGTTGCTCCCCATGCCAAATATGAGGGAATCAAAAGTTTTCCCTTGGTTCCTTTGCGCATTAATTTCAAACCATCAATCCATCCCGGAATTACCTGGTATTCATTCATATCAACATACAAAGGTTCAGTGTGCCCGAATTTAGGATTGGTATTAGAATCAAAGGTACTGTCATTAAAAGTGCTGCCTGTATAATTTACTTCTGCAACATCACTGTCGCCAAGAGTTGGACCGGTTCCTGCAGAATCAATAATAACATAAGTTCCCCATTTAGTTTTTTCACCGGTAAGATTATTCTTAGCCATATAATCTTTAATTTGTTGCTCATCGGCCTTTACCAGAGAATCATTTGAAGCTATTACCTTTTCAACTTTTTCTATCGTTTCTTTTTTTCTTGTCACCTTGGCTGCATCTTCAAAAGTTTTAGCAGCGCTATCTGCGGCTTCTTTTGAAGGAAACAATTTTACGATTTTGTAAGTTTGAATAATATAATTCCCCTTTTTCATGAAAGGCGCAGCTTGTCCATGGTTTATTAAAGAATCAGTAGATTGCCTTAACACTAAGCTATCACCTTCATGCACTTCTTTAAAATAAGGAGGAAGTTGTACGGTATCATAAGGCATAAACCGGGGCATACTTTTTTCAACACTGTTGAAAAGTACGCTGTCTTTATATTTTGCATATAAGTTTACCTCCATAATATCGCCTTCTACAGCTTTCTTGCCATCCGGATTGCGAATAACTTTATATTCAGATCCATCCGGCGCTTTTTTAAAATCCTGTTGCTTACAACCGGTTGCAAAAATTAAGAGTGCTGCCGCAACCAGGCAAATTGATTTGTTCATTTTGCGTTTTTTTATTAAATGTTTAATTGTTTAATTGTTCTTGATTTTCTTTGATTGCCTGTTTAAATTTTGCAATTACTTCTTCTAATGATTCTTTATTTTTTCCACCGGCAGCGTTAAAATGACCACCGCCGTTAAAATATTTTCTGGCGAAAGTATTTACATCAAATCCACCCTTGCTCCTGAAAGAGCTCTTTCTTTCATCTCCCCTGTCTATAATTACCGCCGCAAGTTTAATCCCTTTTATACTTAAAGGGAAATTTACCAACCCTTCAGTATCTCCGGTTTTTACATTATATTTTATAAGATCTTTTTGAGGGATAGCAATCAGCGCAGTATTGTATTCATAAAAAATTTCCATTCGGTTCAGCAAGGTGTTACCGAAAAAACGAAATCGTCCCTCAAGGTAATTGTCATATAAGTTTTCATGAATCTGGCTATGGTTCAAACCTTTCTCCTTTAATTTGGCTACCATTCTGTGTACATCTGCAGAGGTGGAATTAAAGCGGAAAGATCCTGTATCGGTCATTACACCTGCATACAGGCATTCAGCAACCTCAGTATTAATCTTCTCTGCATGGCCACTGTTAATGATAAAATCAAAAATCATTTCAGCGGTTGAACTTTTGTTGGTATCGCTCAATCCATAATCAAAAAATTCTGTTTGGGGCTGCTGATGATGATCGATTAAAATCTTCGTACAATTTAAACCGGCGATAACAGGTTCCATGTTTTTTGTACGGCTTAGTACATTAAAGTCGAGACAAAAAAGCCATTCTGCCTGTTTTAAAGAATTGATTGCTTCTTCATTCTGCATATCAAAATCAATCACTTTTTTTGCTCCGGGCATCCAGCTCAAAAAAGCAGGCCAGTTGGTTGGAGAAATCACCGTAACCTGGTGATTAAACTGAATCAGAAAATTATATAATGCCAATCCTGAACCCATTGCATCCGCATCCGGTTTTTGATGAAAAGTGATTACGATGTTTTTAGGTTCGGTAAGTAAAGGATATATTTCGTTTAAATCTTTCATAAAAGGTGGCAAAAGTATTGATTAATTGACAAAATTTTCAATTGTTTATTCTATACCCCGTTATTATAACTTAAAGTTTGTTTAATACTTTTTCATTATTCTTTATTTAAAAAATTTATTGAAACGATTTTACCTTCTGTATTAACTAAAATATTTCGAGCCGTCCTGTTACAGAACGAGGACTAGTTGAAAAAGGAAAAGACGAAAATAGGAATTGACGCCTGGCACTGGAATGCCACACCAAAGCCTGATGAAACCATTTTTACATCTACTGTTTTTCGAGAGAAATAGTTGCGACCGCAGATTCATGTAATAAATAACTTTCCCCTGAATCTGTGAAAGAAGAGTCTTTAGAAATTGACTGCGTAATCGTAAGCATATTCCCACTCAGCTTATAATGTCCGCCGCCAGCCTTCCCGGCGTAAGATGTTAATCCGTCGATGGCAACGGTTAATCCCCCCTCCTTAAAATAGATTGAATCCAAAAAAATACGTTTAGCCATGACAGTTATAAAATTAAAATTTGGCTAATTTCTTTGTTTACTGTTAATCAGAAACAGGAAATTTTTTAGCTTCCGAATCACTATCGTTTTTAGAAAAAAGAATTACCAACAAAAGCAAAGTCATCGCAAAATCAGTTCTGTATTCGTGAGCAAACGCCCAAAAACCTTTCCCCATTATGATTGGAACTTTTGTTGTTATAAAAGCAACCAGCATTATGATCAAAAGTGGAATTGCAGCAAGTTTTGTATAGAAGCCAATTAAAATGAGTAACGCCGCAAACGATTTCAAATGTGCCGACAAAATAAGCCCAAAACAAAGGATGACTAAACCCGATTTTCGTAAACCTGTCAATGCCAGGCCCTGCTAAAATAAATTTTTGAATTCCTTCAGATAAAAAAATTAAACCAACAACGATGCGACACACAAGTAAAGGCCCATTAGTGGTGTTAAGAAATCTTTTCATCCTGTTAAGGTAACAAAACTTTATTTTCGCCCGGCAATTATGACTCCACACTTACTTGATAACCCCGCACACTGATGATGATGTTTACAAAGTGGCATACCTGTCTTCTGAGGGTAAATAGCCCTTATCTTTTAATATGAACGCAAGGCGGTTGTAAAAGGCAGGATCTTCTGGGGTTACACTTGCCAGCCCGTCAACGTACCTGTTATACAAACTAAAGAGTGCGGCAATCAATACCGTGTCATGCAATTCCCTGTCGGTAGCGCCATTTGCCTTTGCTTCTTCTACCATGGCCGGAGTCACCAGCTTACCATTTTTCTGTACCGCCCTTGCAATGGAAAGTAATGATTTCATTTTATCGCTTATCATTAGTTCGCCGGGAGCATGTTTTGCATTTTCAGCAATGGTGTTATCTCCAAGCAGCAGATCAGCGGCGGCGGTATGGGCCGCGGTACAAAAAGCACATTCATTGCCGTAGGAAACAACAGCCGCTATTAATTCTCTTTCTCCTTCTGATAAAGTGGACTCACCACGAAGTAATATTTGCGTCAGTTGCCGTATGGGCAGAGCCGTATCTTTTCTGTAATCGAGTAAGCCGGTTATGCCGGGGAGATTTTCTTTTAATGGAATGTAAGGCATGAGTAAAAATTAAGAAATTAAAAATTGGGTTTTCATTTTATCTCAAATCTATAATGTGTAAATAATTAAGCCTGCTCTAATTACGTGGCCTGCAATTTTTTTCGAATTTCCTTTAATATCGTTTTGTTCTACCAAGCATCACATTTATCAGCTCTGAAGCGCCATGCAGCAGGCTTACAAATCTTTTTAAAAATCATCGGTAGAAAATAATTCAAGCCGGAGTAGCGGCGAGATAACCACGTTCGGCAAGCATCTTGCCCATCGGCATAAAATCATTATCTTCTTTTGGTGCCCATGTGGCGAGGCCATCTACATAACGATTATACATACAGAAGGCAGCCGCAATCAAAACCGTATCATGAATTTCTTTGTCTGCCGCACCAGCTTCTCTTGCTTTTCGTATGTCCTCCTCCGTTACACTTTTGCCTCCTTCCTGCACATGCTTTGCTATACCAAGCAACGCGCGCATTTTCGAAGAGACCTCAGTATTAGGAAACCCTTTTTTTATTTCTGTTAAAAAACTCACCGGTTCCTGCAAAAGATTGGCCGCCGCTGCACCATGAGAACTGTGACAGAAATGACAATCGTTCCAGTAAGATACGGAAGAAGCAATCATTTCTCTTTCACCTCTTGTTAGTGAGTTATCACCCACTAATAATATTTCAGCCAGGCCATTTAATGGTTTTGCTGTTTCAGGACTGTAGTTTAATAAGCCTACAATTCCCGGAAAATCGTTGTTTAATTGGATGTGTGCCATTGTTGTTGTTTTGATTTATAAAAATTAGAACTATATACTGATTTTGCAAAAAGTTTTGGACGCCTTACCACTGTCAGTCGGCAAAATTAGTTTACCGGCAAACTGAAAAAGAAGGTTGAGCCTTTCCCGGGAACACTTTTTACACCAATCTCTCCATTGTGCCGCTGAATGATTTCTGCTGAAATAAATAATCCAATTCCAAATCCCGGATAAGTTTTTTCATTCGCACCTTCTACCCTGTAGAATCTTTCAAATATTTTTTGCTGACTTTGTTTACTGATTCCAATGCCCTGGTCCTTTACGGTGATTTTGAAAGAATTGTCTTTTAAAACACTTTTTACCTTTATCAATTTGTTCCGGGGAGAATATTTGATAGCGTTCGTAAGAAAATTAACCAGCACCTGTGCGATCCTTTCCCTGTCGGCAAAAACTTCTGCATCGGTGTGTAAAGTAACCTCAATAGTATAATCTTGTTTCACTAACCTTATTTCTTCTACCACTTCTTCAATAAGTTCATTCATGTTAAACGGCTCCTTCAAAAGGTGTAAGTTTCCAAGCTTCAGTCTGGAAAGGTCCAGCAAATCAGCGATGAGATTAGTTAGTTTTACAATTTGTTTATCTACTGAGGTTAAAGATTTTTTGAGGAAAGCATCACCAGACTCACTATAGATGCTTTCGAGAATTTGTATGT
>CAWFFT010000041.1:0-70689 GCA_963815085.1 uncultured Chitinophagaceae bacterium
CATCGAACCTTTTTTCCGAAAGCTATTTCTCGATGACTTCTTCTATTGTCGGCGGAAAGATTTGCGTAACACTTCGAGGTCCGCTGCGCTCACAGTCGATTCCTTTTCGAATAGGAGGTCAACGCTCGATCTCTTGAGCTTGTGGATGAGGCTGAATATGATGAAAATGAGGATTTTGTTACCCGCATCCGGGAACCTGTAGAGAAACGCTATGAGCTTTTCCCTCGATATGCTGAGGAGTTTTACAGGGCCATCCGCGCTCACCTTGGCGGTTCGTTTCATGTCTATGAATATGGCGGCTTCCCCGAACACGTCGCCGCAGTTGACTACATTGATATGCACATCCTTGTTTTCCTGGCTCTTCATATAGATGTTGACTTTTCCTTCGGAGAATTCCGTAGAGGTATGGGCTCAGCGTGTCCTGGGTCACAATCGTCTCGTCTCCCGAGAGGAGGTTGCGAAAATTACAGTATGCAAAAAGCTCAAGGATGTGGGCGTCGCTGAGGTTTTGAAAGATGAGCAATTGCTTCATCATAACAATGAGATAGGCAAAACTTTGCAACCATTTATTCATCGCCCACCATGACAATGGGAACGCAATCAGGCAGGCGATAAAAACCAGTTTTATAAAATCTGTTGAAAGCATTTTTGTTACCTGAAGCCACACTTGCGCCCAGCACTTTGCGAATGCCGATTTCTTTGGTACGCTGTTCTGCTGTATAAGTGGCCAACCCAAATAAACCCAGACAGGCAACGAAGATGGTAAGAATGCAAAGATGTTAAGAATAGTTCCGGTCTTTTGTTCCGCTGAATACGTTTTATTGTACAGGTCGTCCATAAAATTATAAGTGAAAGACTCACCCGTATTGAACTGCATCCATTTCTTTTTCATCGTAGCAAGCAGGTTTTGTATATCAGCGGTCTTTACTTTAAATATCAAACCATTATCCGGTTCGAGTGTCATCAGCAAAGGCGTAATGGGCTCATGCAGCGATTTAAAATTGAAATCTTTCACAACACCAATAACATGATATGGAACATTTGTTCCCCTGTTGCTGTTTTCTCTTATGATCGTTTTTCCAATGGCTGTCAATAGTATTCCAGCCAAAGGCTTTCGCAGCAGTTTCATTAATGATCATGCCAGTGGAATCTGTGGCGAAATTTTTCGAAAAATTTCTTCCTGCAGCCATTTTCATCTCAAACGTCGGAATGTAATGTTCATCTACATGATATTCCACTGTTCTCATGATTTCATTATCATGCCCTTGCGGATAAGCCAATGCATTATTGCCGTTGCTTGGCCCTGCAGGTTTGTACGAAGAAACAGTTGCATTTACAATGCGCGGATCTCTGCAGCATCTCTTGCTTATATACCTGTTCATTTTTCCCCAATGCATAAGAATTCGGAATAGTGAGCAACTGTTCTTTATCATAACCTAAATTTTTATTCTGAATATATTTCATTTGCTGCCATACAACAATAGTCCCTATGATCAAAGCCACAGAAATAAAAAATTGAAAAACAACCAGGCTGCTTCGTAAGCCAAAGCTTTTATTATTGCCAGTAAATTTTCCTTTTAAAACTGCAATTGGTTTAAATGATGAAAGATAAAATGCAGGATATAATCCGGCGATAACACTCACCAATAATCCAAGCCCGATAAATGCTGAAATTATTTTTAAATTAAAATCGAAATTTAAATTTTTTCCTGAAATAGTATTGAATACAGGCAATGCAAATTGCATCAAAACAATTGAAATAAGCAATGCAATAAAAACCAGTAATGCAGATTCAATCAAAAATTGTTTAATGAGTTGAAATTTTCCTGAGCCAATCACTTTCCTCACACCCACTTCTTTGGCTCTTTGAGAAGCGCTTGCCGTAGAAAGATTGATAAAATTGATACAGGCAATCAGCAGCATAAAAATGGCAATAGCACCAAAAATATAAACATACATCGCGTTGCCCGGCGGGCTTAATTCATAGTTGGAATGTGAATATAAATGAATAGAAGTTAATGGCTGTAATGCAAAGCCCAGGTGATTTCCTTTTGTTATAAATTGTTTTAGGCTGATGCCCATATTTTGTTGAATCTGCGGGCCCATATATTTTTCAACCATGCCCGGTAGTTTGGCTTCCAGTTTTTTATAATCAGCTCCCTTTTTCAGCAACAGGTAAGTAAAGAAATTAGAACCCATCCATGAATCGGATTTTGCTTCATCCAATCCTGTCATGGAAGCAAACAGATCAAAATGAAAATGTGAATTGGCAGGGACTTTATCAATCATACCTGTTACTTTAAAAGCCGCATTTTTGTTATCAGGAAAAACTAGAGTTTTTCCTATAGGATCTTCATTTCCAAAATATTTTTTTGCAGTGCTTTTGTAATGATAATTGTATTTGGTTGTTGTTAATGCTGTTTTTGCATCTCCTTCAATGAGCGGCAATGTGAAAATGCTGAAGAAGTTGGGGTCAACAAATGCCATTTCATCATCTTTAAAACTTTTGTTTTTGTAAGTTATTTTTGGGCGCCTGCCACTTGTAATCTCGTGGCATCCTCCACTTCAGGGTAATCATTTTTCATTGCCTGTGCCACAGGTGGCATTACATTGGCTTCAAAAATTTTTCCTCCGTTGATGTCGGCTTTAAAAACAATGCGTACAGTCCTGTCTGCATTTTTATTAAACTTATCAAAGCTCAGTTCATTTTGCACATACATCATAATGATAAACATGTGGCAATGCCAATAGATAAACCAAAAATGTTGATGAAAGAAAAAGTTTGTTCCTGATAAGATTTCTCCAGGCGATTTTGAAATAATTTTTTATCATTTTATTTTCGTTTAATCATAACCGTTTATACACGGTAAACCAACAAATTTTGAAGATCCCTATTTCCAATTCACTTACTCACTTCTTAAACTCTCCACCGGGTTACTCTTTGCGATTTTAAAAGTCTGTGGCACAATTGCCAACAGGCCTAATAGCAATAAAATAAATGATCCCAATAGCACAGTTCCTAAAGTCAGTTTATCTCTTACCACCATAAAATTCAACCAGTAATTATTTAATAAATAAGCGATTGGAGCTGCAATTAAAATTGCAAGGCCCAGCATCGCTAAAAATTCTTTTGAAAGCATAAAATTTAAACTCCATTCACTGGCGCCAAGAGTTTTTCTAATGCCAATCTCTTTTGTGCGGCGTTCAGTGGTGTAGATTGCCATGCCTAACAATCCAAGGCACGCTATGGTTATCGCCAAAAAAGCCAGGAAACTTATCACAGAAACCAAATCAAAAATTCCCTGATTCGTATTGGCCAAAGTTTGATCATAAAATTCATATTGCATCGGGTGAATCGGATCGATAGATTTCCATTTTTCATTGAGTGATTTCATAACCGAAGCAATTTCCCCTGCATCCAGCTTTATGGAAGCATATCTCAAAGCAGCAGGATTATTATGCAGCACCAAAGGCCCCGTAGTTCTGGCTTGGAACAATAAAAAAAATGTAAAATCTTTTATTACACCCGCTACCCGCACATTCTTCCCACCAAGCAGATAGTTTTGGCCAACAATATCAGGCGGTTGCGGGAAACCAAATTGCTTTGCAGCCGCTTCATTCACCAAGATACTTCCTGATGTGGTATCATTGCCTGTTGACATGTTGCTTCCATACAAAAGAGGAATTTCCATCACATTTATAAAATCCGGATCAACCGAAAGGTCAATGGCATTCAGCGATGTGTCTTTGCCAGGAACCTGCAACGAAAGCCCATCATTGCGGCCGGTTGAAGGAAGATAGGCACAGCCGGACACTTCATGTACGCCTGGTACATTTTCAAAAGAGTTTTTTACCAACTGGAAATCGTTGCCCTGCAAATTTATATTGACAACATTTTTAGGATTGAATCCATAATCAAAATGCATATAATATTTAAATTGATTATAGATCACTATTGAAGTAATAATAAATATGAGCGAAATCGCAAACTGGCTTACGGTCAAGACCCTGCGCAAACCCCATTTTCCGAGATGTGGGCTGATCGATTTTTTCATCATTACAAGCGGGCGGGCTTTCGAAAACTTTAAAGCGGGATAAATGCCGGAGATTAAACTTATCAACAAGCTAAATATCACAAAAGCTACAAATACATAAACATTGAAATGCAAATCAAATTTCAAATACTTATTGATCCACAAATGCAAAAAAGCATTTTTTAGGAAAAGTAAAAAGCAATTAGCAAGCAATAAAGAAAGAAATACTGTGAGCAGGGTCTCACACAGTAACTGTATGACCAGGTCTTTTCTGTTGGCCCCGATTACTTTTCGCAAACCCATCTCACCAGAACGGGTAATACTTCTCGCAACAGAAAGGCTGGCATAGTTCAAACATGATGTCAACAAAATCACCAAAACCAGGCCTCCAAGAATATAATAAACGAACAGCGGAAGTGTATTAATGGGAGCGTTATTGACAACCGGGCCGGGATTAATTTTCGTAAGAGGTTGAAAGGTAAGCTTTGATTCATTTACCCCTGGATTTTTACTGCCTTTAAAATGCTGTAACGTAATCTGATCAAGCGCCTGTTTGAGGTTTTTTACACTGGCATTCTTTTTTAAGAGAACATAGGCATAGGTTTTTGAATCATTGTTCCAATCGTCAGATAGATTTTCAATTTTATTTTCTGCATATAAACGGTTAAGTGTAGATGCAGACATGATTCCATCAAATTGCAAGTGAGATTTGTAACCATGATCGGCAAACACACCTGTAACCGTAAATAAACCCCAATCAACCGGTTTGGTGACCTCGTTGCTCCATTCATTCATACCCCGGTCAGAAAACTTAATGACTTTACCAAGAGGATTCTGTTTGCCAAATAATTGCTCAGCGGCTTTGTGCGAAATCACGATTGATCCCGGATTTTGTAAGGCAGTCGCGGGATTACCGGCTTCGAGGCCGTAACTAAATACCTTAAAAAAAGACGGAGTTGAAAAATAGCCTTTTATCTCAGCATATTTTCGGTTATAAATTGCATCGCCGCCAAAACCTCTTCTCAGGGTTACGGCGTCTTCAACCGCCGGGCAATTTGATTCCAAAGTATTCGCAACAGGAAATGGTATGGTAGCCCTCAAATTCGTACGATTTAAAGGTGTACTGGCCAGTCTGTAAATTCGCTCCTTGTTTTTTTGAAAGCTATCATAAGAGAACTGATCAGCAAGCATTAAGATCATTAGCATACAAACCGACATAGCGACTGCCAGGCCGAATATATTGATAAAGGAGAATGCCTTATACTTAATAAGATTTCTCCACGCGGTCTTGAAATAATTCTTTAGCATTTTATTTTCGTTTAATCATGACTGCTATACACTGTAAACCAATAAATAATTCAAATTTTTATTTTCTCATTTTCACATTTTCCCATCAGCACATTGGCTAATTGGCGAATCATTCACTTCTCAAACTCTTAACAGGGTTGGCGATTGCCGCTTTTATTGCCTGGAAGCTCAATGTCGCAACAGCTATTATGAGCGCAACAACTGCGGACAATCCAAAAATCCACCAGCCGAGGTGTATGCGATAAGCAAAATCCTGCAACCATTGATTCATCGCCAACCATGATATTGGAATGCTAATAAGCATTGACACAAGAATCACTTTCAATAAACCTGCGGTTAATAATGTTGTGATGCTGCCAACGCTTGCGCCCAATACTTTTCTTATTCCTATTTCTTTTACCCGCTGGCTGACAGTAAATGTGATCAATCCAAATAAGCCGAGGCATGCGATTATAATGGTGAGAATCGTAAATGCAAGCAACACCTGCCCTTGCTTTTGCTCTGCGTCATATTGCTTTGCAAAATTTTCATCAAGAAAATGATAATCCAATATGGCAGAAGCATCAAACTTCTTAAATGTCTGTTCGATTGCAGAAAGGGATTGAGGAATATTTTTTGCATCCACCCGCACATACATGTTGTCTCTGTCCGAAGCTCTCTGTGGAAGCATCATGATTATGGGCTCTATCTTATGTTGCAAAGAATAAATGTGATAATCTTTTACCACACCAATAATATTTATAAACGATTCTTTTCCTGTTGAATCTTTACCTCTTGAAAATCTCTTTCCCACCCCTGATGTCCAGCCTTGTCTTTTAAGAAAAGCTTCATTCACGATTGCAGCATTGCTGTCTGACGGAATATTTTTAGAAAAATTGCGGCCTTCCTGCATTTGTATTTGCATAGCAGGAATGAAGTCAGGATCTATCGTTAATCCGTAAGCGAGATTGCTGTGTTCATCCAGCACACCGTTCTTTTCCACGCTATAATCCATCATGCCAATATCATTGTTGCCAATTGGATTTCCGGCAGACGCCACAGCTTTTACCGTTGGATTTTGTAATAATGCTTCACGAAGCGCCGGCACTTTTTCTCTTACATTTCTTGAATCAATATGAAAGGTGAGCATTTGGTTTTTATTGAAGCCGAGGTCTGCGTGGAGCACATAATTGAGTTGCATATAAATAACGATTGATGCAGTTATCAATATCATGGTAACGGCAAATTGGAATAGCACCAATGATTTTCTGAAAACAACCTGCCCTTTTATATTTCCCAATTGATTTTTCAGTGCGGGAATGGTTTTAAATCGTGAAAGGAAAAACGCAGGGTACAAACCGCCGATGATACCGGCAATCACTGAAAATCCCAATAGGTAGATTATGCTCGGCGTTATGCCGAACTGCCAAAGAGATAAGTCCTTTCCTGTAATATCATTAACCAAAGGAATAATAAGTGCAACCAACAGGATGCTGATAAGTGAAGATGCGAGAATGGTCGTTATAGATTCCGTAAGAAATAAACCAACCAGGTTGCTTTTACTCGAACCAATTATTTTTCTTACAGCTATTTCCCGAAGCCGGACCGAAGCACGGGCCGTGGTAATATTGATGTAATTGATAAACGCAATCAGGAGAATTAGCAGCCCTACTAATGATAAAACATAAATATATTTTATATCATGGTTTTCACCCAGCTCATAACTTAAATGCGAATGCAAATGAATAGACGTTAACGGCTGCAATTCTAACCTGAAGTGAATATCCTGTGAATTTACAGTCAGATATTTTGTGACAAATGCAGGCATTTTTGCACGAAGGCGATCAATGCGCGCATTCTTTTTTAAAAGTAGGTAGGTATAGATACTAAGATTTTGCCAATCACCCTGGTAATCCTGGGGCATAGCGCGCAAAGCATTAAATGTAAAATGAGAATTCTCAGGTACATCATCAATGACCCCGCTTACGATAGCAGGATTTTTATCTATGTAAATTGTTTTATCTAATGCATCAGAAGGATTTCCAAAAAATTTGGCTGCAATCGTTTTGGTGATCACAATCGTATTGGGCCTTTGCAATGCTGCTGCCGTTCCTGCAAGAAAATGATAGGTGAAAATATGAAAGAAGGAAGGATCGGTAAAAAAGATTGCATTGTCTTTAATCTTTTTATTTTTATACTCAAGGATGCCTCCTCCTTCCGGATTTATGCGAACAGCATCTTCCACTTCAGGAAAATCTTTTTTAAATGCTGCAGCAGCAAGGCCGGATGTGCCGGTAATATCAAACTTTTCTTCTCCCCATTGGCCATGTGAAGCCAGCCTGTAAATCCTGTCTGCATTTTTATTATATCGATCATAACTTAGTTCATCAGCTACATACAGCGAAATGATCCATACAGCGCTAAGGCTCAGCGCAAGCCCGGCAATATTGATAAAAGAAAAAACTTTTTGCCTTGTAATATTCCTGAAGGCCGTTTTAAAGTAATTTTTAAACATACCTGAATTGATTTAAGAATTAAAATTTAAGCCGGTGCTCTTAAAGATTTATGGCCAACGGATAAAATAAAATTCAACCTTTATACCGAAAACTATTATACTGATACATAATGTTTAAGCTATGTATTTTTTTTATAAAGTGTTCGATTATGAACAGTTGTGTTAAAAAATCGTACACTTTTTTAAAATCCGGTTTCTGAAGTTTCATCAACGAACTTCCGGTTTCAGGTTTGAGAGGTACAAAGCTATTCGAGAACAAAAAGCATAAAAAACCGTGAAGCTAAAGTTAGTTTTATTCAAAAAATAAAATAGAAACAAAAGTGAATAATAAACAGGCATTTTATCAGTTTAGTTACAGAGCCTATTTTTTAAAATATTATCTTCACTTTATGAGACTAACGGTTTTTATTTTCCTCTTTTTTTCAAGCCTTATTTCTTTCTCGCAAAAGAAAACCGCTTATGTTTCCGGGAAAGTGATAGATGAAAATGAAGATCCGGTTCCGGCTGTAACAATAACAATCCTTGGAAAACAAAATGGTATTCTTTCTTCAGATTCAGGAAAATTTAAAATAGAAGTTCCGGCAGAAAAGGCGTTTGCTCTGGTGTTTTCGCATACAGGATTTCAGGATGAACAAAGAAATTTTTACCTGAGCCCTGGCGAAAAAGAAGAACTAACAGTAAAGCTTACACGCAGTAGCAAAACACTTCAAACTGTGGTAATCAATAATGAAAAAGAAAGAAAAGAAACAGGCCTGATAAAAATTAATCCTAAAAATGCCGTTACTGCTCCCAGCGCTACTGGCGGAGTGGAAGGCCTGATAAAAACACTTGTAGGAAGCAACAATGAACTTACGTCGCAATATTCTGTTCGTGGAGGAAATTATGATGAAAACCTTATTTACATAAATGATTTTGAAATTTACAGGCCTTACCTGATAAGAAATGGGCAGCAGGAAGGATTGAGTTTTATTAACCCGGAATTGGTAAAAAATATTGACTTCTATACCGGTGGATTCCAGGCAAAATATGGTGACAAAATCAGCAGCGTTTTAGATATTCAATATAAAAAACCGGTTTCTTTTGGCGGCTCTGTTTATGTAAGTCTTTTAGAACAAGGGTTACATTTGGAAGGTCTGTCTAAAAACAAAAAACTTTCCTATCTCTTTGGGGTAAGAAGTAAAACCAACAGGAATCTGTTAAGCAGCCAGGAAACCAAAGGCAATTACATTCCTTCTGCGGCTGACTTACAGGCATACCTGACTTATCAGTTTTCTGAAAAATTACAGCTTGAAGCTTTAGGAATTATTTCAGGTTCAAAGTTTACGCTTATTCCTGAATCGGCACGAAAATCGACAGCCGTTTTTTCTCCTTTGTTTACTGCAAATCTTGGCCTGGATATTTATTTTGATGGACACGAAAAAGACAGTTACTATAGTAATTTGATAGGTCTTAGCCTTGTCCAAAATTTAAATAAAAGAGTCAAACTAAAATGGATGTTCAGCCAATATGGCGATATAGAAAATGAAAATATTGATATTACCGGCGCTTATCTTTTTGGTGAAAGAAATTTTGATAAAACACAACCTGATTTTGGAAAAATAACCAATCCGCTCGGCGCAGGAATTTATCAGAATTATGCCCGAAATGATTTGAATATTGCTGTTTACACTTTAGCACACAAAGGAACTTATAATTTGGGAAAACATTTTTTGCAGTGGGGATTTTCATTTGATCATTCTGTTATCACTGATCATTTAAATGAATGGGAAATGCAGGACAGCGCCGGATATTCTTTGCCTTACAATCCCAACCAACTTAACTTAAGCCATGTTTTAAAATCACATGAAAATCTTTCTGTTGATAAGTACAGTGGATACGTACAGGACAATATTCATTTGTCGCATGGAACAAATGATGTTTACTCTTCAGGCAGGCGCAAGATTTAATTATGATGCGTTAAATAAAGAATTTTTAATAAGTCCACGAGCACAAGTGAGCTACAAACCGGATTGGAAACGAGATATTATTTTCAAAGCTTCTGCCGGAATTTATGACCAGCCTCCTTTTTACCGTGAAATGAGAAGGCCGGACGGAAGCATCAATACCAATTTAAAAAGCCAGAAGAGTATTCAATATGTTGCAGGCTTTGATTATAATTTATCAAACGTGAACAGGCCAATGCGGATTACGACAGAAGCCTATTTTAAATCGCTTTGGGATGTCGATCCGTACGACATTGATAATTTGCAGATCAGTTATTTTGGTGAAAATAATGCGCGCGCTTATGCAACCGGAATTGAAACAAGAGTTTTTACTGAACTGGTGAAAGACGCAGAAAGTTGGTTCAGTATTGCTATTAGCCAAACCAAAGAAAATATAAACAATGATTATTATTACACTTATAAAAATAAAACGGGTGAAATAATTAATTCACAAACAAAAGACCAGGTAGTTGCAGACAGTGTTAAAAATGATATTGGCTGGATACGAAGGCCGAGTGACAGGCTTATAACAATGGGTTTATTTCTTCAGGATTATTTAAGTACGAATAAAAATTTTAAAGTACATTTAAACCTGATTTACGGAAGTAACATGAGTTATAATATTCCTAATAACATGAAATACCGCAACGCGCTCATAATTGAACCGTATATCAGGGCTGATATAGGTTTCAGCGCATTATTACTTAGCGATAAATCGCATCGCAGAAGCCATTCGCCTTTCCGGAGTTTTGAAAATATTTGGGCAAGCCTTGAAGTATTTAATCTTATTGACCGGGCTAATACGATTTCTTATCAATTAATAAAAGATTTTGCTAACAACACTTTTAGTATTCCTAACAGGCTTACACCACGGCTTATAAATTTTAAATTGCTCGCCAGGTTCTAAATTAAAATCATACAAAATGCACAAAAATCTTTATCACGATTGCTATTATTGCCACAGGTTTTACTACCGCAAACGCCCAGGAAAAAATGAAACCTGAAGACACTGAATATTATACGCCGGTGCCGCCGGTAGTTACTCCCGGAAAAACCTGCGGCGACGCACCTTCAGATGCAATTATATTATTTAATGGAAAAGATTTGTCAAAATGGGTGGAAACAGATGATACCACAAAAGAGGCTAACTGGAACGTACATGATGGAATACTAACTGTTAATAAACAGGCTGGAAACATTCAAACAAAACAGTCTTTTATGGATTACCAATTGCATCTCGAATGGAAAGAGCCAAAAGATATTGCAGGGTCTGGGCAGGAACGCGGCAACAGTGGTTTGTTTCTTGCTTCAACCGGAAAAGGTGATGATGGATATGAATTACAAATATCTAGACAATTACCATAATACAACTTATGTAAATGGGCAGGCAGGCGCTATTTACAAACAATATCCACCATTGGTAAATGCTAATTTTCCTCCGGGCGTTTGGCAAACTTATGATGTAATATGGACTGCGCCACGCTTCAATCAAGATGGTTCATTAAAATCTCCTGCAAAAGTTACCGCATTTTTTAATGGCGTGTTGATTCAAAATAATGTAAAATTGAAAGGACCAACTCTTTATATTGGAAATCCATCTTACAAACCTCACGGCCCATTACCGATAAAATTCCAGGCCCATGGTGATAAAAGTATTCCTATCAGTTTCAGAAATATTTGGGTAAGGCCTTTACCTGATCCTAATCAATAGTTGTAAAATTATTTGGAGCGGGACTCAAAATTATACATCCCGTTCCATTAGATATTCTGCCAATTGTTGTAATGGTTTTTTTCTTACCGATACAACCGCCACTTCTTCTAAATGCTCCATGGCAATGGAGTAATACTTTTGTTTTAATTCTTTTGCCCAACCATCAACATTGCAGGCTTTATAAATTGATAAAACCTCTTCAATTTTATTTTCATTATTACAAAATGATAATTCCTTTAATTTGTTCTTTTGCTGTACAGAAGCAGCTTCCATAGCCTTAAGCCATAAAAAAGTTTTCTTGTTAGCCATTATATCTCCACCTACTTTTTTGCCGAATTTTTCAGGATTTCCAAATGCATCCAAATAATCATCCTGCACCTGGAAAGCGATACCGAGATTTTTTCCAAATTCATAAAAGTGATTTGATTGCCTGCTCCGGCACCTCCTAAAATGGCGCCCATTTGTAAACTTCCTGCAAGCAAGACAGACGTTTTCAAACCTATCATTTTTACATACTCATCAAAATTAATCTCATCCAATTTTTCAAATTCCATATCAAGTTGCTGGCCTTCACAAACTTTTTTTGCCGTTGAATTAAATAAATTAAAAATACGGTGAAGATATTGATTACTGATACGATTCAAATTTTCATAAGCTGCAATTAGCATGACATCACCCGCAAGTAAAGCAGTAGCCTGGCCAAACTCAGTATGAACTGTTGGTTTTCCACGGCGAATTGGCGCTTTGTCCATTATATCATCATGAATCAAAGTAAAGTTGTGAAACAACTCAATTGCCGCCGCTACCTCATAAGCATCTTCTTTTATTTCTTCAAACATTTCATTCGCCATCAGGCACATAACCGGCCGAATGCGTTTACCACCTACCGTTAGTAAATATTGAGCGGCGTTATATAACTGTTGAGGATCCTCAGGAAAATGTCTTTTTCGAAATTTGTCTTCAAAAATTGCAGATAACCGGCTGAATGATTGAAGTTCATTTTTATTCTGTTTTCCATCCGGAGAAGGTGAAATACTCATCGAATTATTTTTTAGAAACGACTCTTTCATCGGTTCTTTTATAAATTATTTTTGTTTTTTCTTTTTAGTATATTTCTTTTTCTTTGCTTTCACCGCTTTTTGTTTCAGGCTTTCAATTCCGGGAATCCATTCAAAATCAAGCTGGCGCTTTTCAAGATTTGCCGATACCAATTTTACCTCAACCTTATCCCCCATCCTGAATTTTTTTCCCGTACGCATTCCTATTAATGCATATTCTGAATCATCATGGCGAAAATCGTCGTAATCAGAAAGATCTTTTATTGAAACCAGGCCTTCACATTTTTCATTAACCGTTTCAACCCAAAAACCAAACGAAGAAACGCCATTGATAACTCCTTCCATATCCTCGCCTAATTTATCCATCATAAATTCTACCTGCTTGTATTTATTTCCGGCTCGCTCTGCTTCCATCGCTGCTCTTTCCTTTTGGCTGCAATGAATGCATTTTTGTTCCATTTTTTTATCAGGATGAATATTATTTTCAAGGATCTCCTGGAGTACCCGATGCACCATTATATCCGGATAGCGACGAATGGGCGAAGTAAAATGACAGTAATCTTTAAATCCTAATCCATAATGACCAATATTTTCAGTAGTATAAATAGCTTTTGACATTGTGCGGATTCCCAACTGCTCCAGCACATGCTGTTCGGGCTTTCCATGAACATCGACCATTAACTCATTAAAAGATTTTGCCGTTTCTTCTTCATTTTTCATATCAAACTTATAACCGAATTTTCGTGCAAAAGCTACAAATGGTTTTAGCTTTTCTTCGTCAGGTATGTCATGAACACGGTAAGGAAATGGAACCGGTTTTTTATTCACTTTTATATTCGCAACATGGGCAGCAACCGTACGATTTGCCAGCAGCATAAACTCTTCAATCAACTGATGCGATTCTTTACTTTCCTTCACAATAATGTCAACAGGCTTCCCGTTTTCATCCAGTTTGAATTTCACTTCAGTCGAAGAAAAATTAATAGCGCCGTTTTTAAATCTCTCTTTCCTAAAAATGCGGGCAAGAGAATTAAGTAACAAAATTTCTTCACTGTAAATACCCTGCCTGTCATCAATTATCTGTTGCACTTCATCATAATTAAACCGATGATCGCTATGAATAAAAGTTTTGCCCAGCCAATATTCTTTTACTTTTCCTTTACTGTTTATTTTGAAAATAACCGAGAAGGTGTATTTATCTTCATCGGGACGAAGTGAACAAAGTTCATTTGAAATTTTTTCAGGCAACATCGGGTTTACACGATCAGGCAAATAAACACTGGTAGCACGGGAATATCCTTCTTTATCCATTTCTGTTTCCGTCGTTACAAAATGGCTGACATCAGCGATGTGAACTCCTATTTCATACTCATGCGCACTTAATTTTTTTATAGATAGCGCATCATCAAAATCTTTTGCATCTGCCGGGTCAATTGTAAATGTCAATACATCCCGATAATCTCTTCTTTTTGCCAATTCATGTTCTTCAATTGTATCTTTAAGAGCATGCGCCTCATCTAAAACTTTTTGAGAAAACTCAAGAGGAAAACCGTTTTGAATAATGATTTCTTTCATCGCAAGATCACCTGGATTCTCTGCTTTCAAAACTGCGACTACTTCACCTTCCGGTTTTTTCGCGCCTTTTTCCCAATTCAAAAATTTCACCACTACTCTGTCATTATCTTTTGCACCGTTCAGATTTTTCAAACTAATATAAAAATCAGGAACAGGCTTTTGACTGTCCGGAGTAAAAAATGCAAAATTTTCACTTACGTGAATATTTCCAATAAATTCCGTTTGTTTTCTTTCCACAACCTCTTCTATAACGCCTTCCACACGCTTTCCTCCATGACTATCTTTGACTTTTACCCGGACAATATCTCCATCCAATGCCTTATTAAAATCGTGGGGACGAACAAGTAAATCTTTTTCTCTTCCTTCCACAATCACGTAGCCCATTCCCGACCTTGTAATTTCCAAAGTGCCTTTTACAGCCGTTGCAGGCTTTTTCTTCCCTGTTTTTTTACTCATAATTTATTTTGAAGGTGTTTTTTGAAATTAGCAATAAATCTCAAAATATTATTGAGTGCTAAATTAAAGCAAGAGGATTGAATAATTAATTAAATAAATATCATTTTTTACCAACCCGATAGTAAACTAATAAATTTCAAGGAATTCTATTTTATATTTAACGGTAATTGATTTTCGTTTATATAATGCCGTTATACGAATACAACCAATAAAAAAGCATGATCAAAAAACTGAATTGCATTTTGATCATGCCGCAAAAGGAAATAAATCTTTTATTGTTTATAATAAGTGATGTCTCTTTTGGTGATTTTTACCGGCTTGCCATTTTCATCTAATTCAGTTCTTTGCGTCCAGTTTCCCTGATCATCAAAACTATCGTACTTGTATTTTACTACTTTATTTACCGTAGAATCATTTGTTACATTTTTTGAATCTCTTTCTACTACATTATTTTTATTATCCAGTTTTACGATAGAGGAATTTATCACTTTGCCAAGGCTGTCTTTCGTTTCACTTCCGGTAAAGATGCTGTTATTAAAATCAGAAACCATAGAGCTATTTAAAGTGCTGTCTGCGTTATATTTTTTCATACCTGTGAGTTGCCCATAACCATTTTGTGAAATGTCAGTGTAATAAAATTGAGGCTTACTGGCAGAATCATATTCCTGGGCAATCGTATAATTCCCTGCAGAATCAATGCCAACAGAGATAGATGAAATTGTCTTGGCGTTTTTAAACACTTTCAAATCTTTCATCGCTCCATTATCGTAATGAGTAAAAGTTTCCTGCTGTTTATTTTCCCCGGTTTTATCATCCTGATCATATTCTGTTATGTAACCTTTTTCATCATACTTGGAGGTAACGACGCAACAGGAATCCTGCTCACCTGCATTTCCACTAGTATCAACTTTATAATCGGTTGAAACAGTTTGTTGAACATTCCCATTTAAATTATCTGCACGCACATCTGCATTCTTTGCATATTCCTGTTTTTTTTGATTACAGGAAAAAGAGATTAAAATAATCCCGGACAGAAAAATAAATTTTTTCATTTTAAGATGTTTAAATGATTAAGAATACAGGGAAACGGAAACCGGTTTTGAAGAATTGGATTTTAAAGATACTCTTTTCAAATAAATAAAATTCTATTATTTAAAAAAACCAGATATCGTAAATTGCATTCATGACAAAACTTTCAGTTAACATCAATAAAATTGCCACGCTTCGCAATTCCCGGGGAGGGAATAATCCTGATATAGTTAAGGCTGCCATTGATATTCAGAATTTTGGTGCAGATGGAATTACTGTTCATCCGCGCCCGGATGAACGACATATCAGATATGCTGATGTTTTTGAAATTAAAAAAAATATTACAACAGAGTTTAATATTGAAGGCAATTGCAGGGAAGACAAATTTGTTGATTTGGTGTTGGAAAACAAACCTGACCAAGTAACACTAGTGCCCGATGATCTTGGGCAGTTAACTTCCGATCATGGCTGGGACACTATAAAGAACCAGGATTACCTGATCGAAATGATCGATGTTTTTAAAAAGGCAAAAATTCGTGTATCAATCTTTGTTGATCCTGTAATTGAAATGGTTGAAGGCGCAAAAAAAACAGGAACCGACAGGATTGAGTTGTATACCGAAAGCTATGCAAGCGAATTCAAAAAAGGGAATAAAAATGAAGCGATTGCTCCTTATATTGAAGCTGCAAAAAAAGCGGTTGAACTTGGCCTTGGGATTAACGCCGGCCACGATCTTGATCTACATAATTTGAAATATTTTGCCCAAAATATTCCGGGACTTTTAGAAGTTTCTATTGGTCATGCATTAATTTCTGACGCCTTATACCTGGGCCTGGAAAATACTATCCAAATATACAAAAGACAATTAGCGAACTAATTAAAAAGTTCTTCCAGCTTTTTATTTAAATCTTCACCGCGAAGGTTTTTTGCAATAATCACTCCTTTCGGATCTATTAAAATATTTTGGGGAATGCTGGTAATTTTAAATTTTTCAGCTACCTCATTGTTCCAGCCTTTTAGATCGCTGATGTGTGTCCATGAAAGGCCGTCCATTTTAATTGCATTTAACCATGCAGCTTTTGCCTGGTCAAGTGAAACACCCAGAACTGTAAAATTTTTCGGATGATATTTATTGTAAGCCGCTACCACATTTGGGTTTTCCATACGGCAAGGGCGGCACCAACTTGCCCAAAAATCGATCAACACATACTTGCCACGAAAAGATGAAATTTTCACTTTGTTGCCGGAAGTATCTGTCTCAGAAAAATCAGCAATCTGTGAACCTATAGGATTTATTTTTGCTATCGCCAGTTGCTGGTCTACATATTTTGCAAGATTCGTTTCCTTTACATCTTTCGACATTATTTTATACAAATTATCAGCGGCAGCCACATTATCTGAAGTTTGCATGATGCGGATAATTGCAATCGGATCAACATAAGAAGAAGGATACTTCTTTACAAAATCTTCGCTTATCTTTTGAACCGCTGCAACAGACTTGGGATCTTTTTCAGAACCGGCGGCAAATAACTGTTCATATGGTTTTATTGCATTTGAATATTCCTGGTACTCGGTTTCTGTTTTAGAACCTGTGATAGAAAGATTATCGAGATTATTTTTATCACCTTTTATTACAATTTTGCTGTTGCCCATAAAAAGAGGAACAGCCGGTGGTTGATCTGCAAAGACTAAAATAATAAAAGAAGGTTCCGGCAGTTGCCCCTTGATAGTAAACTTACCATCCTGGATTGTAGTTTGCTTTTCGAGAGTATTCGTTTGTTGGTTTAAAAAAGAAACAGAAGTTCCATTCGGATATCCTGTTACGTTCCCTGATATTTCGAATCCTTGAGAAACACTTTGTGAAAATGCTAAAAAAGGAACACATATTAAAAATAAGAGAAGTGATTTCATTTTTTTATACTATTAAATTACCAGCAAATTTAATTTTTTTAATTTGAAATTAAAACCTGCCTTTTCTCTATTCGTGCAAAATTGAGTTAAGAAATCCTTTCGTTGCCTTACCAATATTTTCTGCATATTCGATTGCTTTAATATAAGCGGTACCGATAACAGCGCCTGCTGCGTATTGAGAGGCTTTAGTAAAAGTTTCATGATCACGGATTCCAAATCCAATAAGCACTTTATTTTTCAAATTCAGGTTGGCTATTCGCTTAAAATAATTTTCCTGTGCATTGATGTCCGTATTCTTGCCGGTAATGGAAGAAGATGAAACCGCATAAATAAAGCCGCTGGAAAGTGAATCAATTTTCCTGATTCGTTCTTCGGAAGTTTCAGGAGTTATGAGAAAAATAAAGTGAAGGCCATTTGCTTCAAATATTTTTTTGTACACAGATTCGTATTCTGCAATAGGAAGATCCGGAAGGATAATGCCGCTTATACCGGATTTTTTTGCATGAAGACAAAATTTTTCTAACCCAAATTGCAATACCGGGTTAAGATATCCCATTAAAACTAAAGGAACACTTTTATCCGATGCAGAAGAATTTTGAAATGAATTTAATTGATCAAAAAGGACTTTTATATTCATTCCGTTTTGAATTGCTTTCAGGCTACTATTTTGGATTACCGGGCCATCAGCAAGAGGATCGCTGTAAGGCATTCCCACTTCAATCAAGTCAGCTCCATATTTTTGTAATGATTCAAGAATAATTTCAGTATCATTTAAATGTGGGAATCCGGCGGTAAAATAAATACTTAAAATATTTTTATCCTTCTGAGCAAACAATTTTTGAATGGCGTTCATTCGCTATAATTTTTTAAACATAGTAAAGCAAGAAATAACAATCATTTTTATTCAGATCATTCATTCAAAC
Organism: uncultured Chitinophagaceae bacterium; assembly: GCA_963815085.1. Lineage (GTDB taxonomy): Bacteria > Bacteroidota > Bacteroidia > Chitinophagales > Chitinophagaceae > Ginsengibacter. Next base: position 18,482 of record CAWFFT010000041.1, read on the forward strand.
GTTTCATATAAGTATCCATATCCTTATCCCCTCTTCCGCTTAGATTGATTACAACGACATCTGTTTTTTTAAATTTTATTTTATTCAAAGCGGCCAATGCATGGGCCGATTCCAACGCTGGAATTATACCTTCCATTTTTGCCAGTTCAAAAGCCGCCTCAAGAGATTCATCATCAGTTGCACTCATGAATTTTGCTCTTTTTCCTACAAATAAATTCGCATGCATTGGACCGATACCCGGATAATCCAATCCGGCTGAAATACTATGTGGTTCTACAACCTGTCCGTCTGCCGTTTGCATAACATAACTTTTACTCCCGTGTAAAATACCAACAGAACCCAATTGAGTGGTTGCCGCGCTCATGCCACTGTCAATGCCTAAACCTGCCGCTTCAACCGCAATTAATTTCACCTTTTCTTCGTTCAGAAAATGATAAAACGCACCTGCGGCATTACTACCGCCACCCACACACGCAACTACAAAATCCGGCAGTTCATTTCCTGTCTTACCTTTTAACTGCCTTCTTATTTCTTTACTAATCACACTCTGAAAACGAGCGACCATATCCGGATAAGGATGTGGGCCAACCACACTTCCTATTAGAAAATATGTATCGTTAGGATTATTGATCCACTCCCGGATCGCTTCATTCGTAGCATCTTTCAAGGTTTTACTTCCACTGCTTGCAGGAATTACTTTTGCACCAAGCATTTTCATACGCGCAACATTCGGTGCTTGTCTTTCAATATCTTTTTCGCCCATATAAATAATACATTCCAAACCTTTTAAAGCGCAAACCGTTGCCGTAGCAACTCCATGCTGACCGGCACCCGTTTCAGCGATAATTCTTTTTTTGCCCAGTTTTTCCGCTAATAAAATTTGTCCAATTGTATTATTGATTTTATGAGCGCCGGTATGGCAAAGATCTTCACGTTTTAGAAAAATATTTGCTTTATACTTTTCACTCAATCTTTTCGCCTGATACAATGGAGTGGGCCTTCCCACATAATCTTTGAGAAGAGAATTGAATTCATCCCGAAAACCTTTTTCCCGGATAATCTTCAAATAATTTTGCTGAAGATTTTTTACGTTACTGTAGAGCATTTCCGGAATGTATGCACCTCCAAAGTCGCCGTAGTAACCATTTTCATTTACATACCACTCACCCCTGACAGGTAAAACTTTATCGCTTTCTGCTGCTTTCATCTTTAAAACTTTTTAAAAAATTTATTGTAACTCACTAATGAATTCTTTTACCAGTTGCATATCTTTTATGCCCGGTGATACTTCAAACCGGCTGTTCACATCTACTCCGTAAAAAAAAGGATGACTGAATTTTTTAAGAGCGTACGCATCGCTTCTTTCAATTCCGCCACTAAGAAAAAAAGGTTTGCCAATGGTAGCTTTTTCAAGAAGGTTCCAATCAAATTTTTTCCCGGTACCGCCATATAAACCCGCTGATCCTTTATCAAACAAATAATAATCGCACACTTCATCATATTCGCTCACCAGCCAATCGATATTCGTATCAAAATCCGCTATCCGGAAAGCTTTGATCACTTTTATATGATCACTGATACGATTACAAAACGAAGCTGTTTCATCACCATGAAGCTGAACCATATCAAGGCCGAACTCGTCAACCTTTTGCATTATTTCTTCTTCATCCGCATTTACAAAAACCCCAACTTTAGTTAATGATAATGCTGATTCCTTTACCTCACGTCCATTAAGTTTTTTTAATGCACATCGTGGAGATTGCTCGTAAAATATTATTCCTGCATAGTCTACTTTTAAATAATCCAGTTCCTTTAATTGCTCCAGGTTAGTATTACCACAAACTTTTATTTTCATTTCAATTCCTGTTTTAAATCCTCCACAAATTTTCCAAAAGCTTTTCCGGGATCTTCTTCTTTCATAAATTTCTCACCAATTAAAAATCCACTGAATCCATTTTGTTTTAAATGCAGAATGGTTTTTACATCATTAATTCCACTTTCGGAAATCTTAATTTTTTGCGAAGGTATTTTTTTTGCCAATTCTATGGAATGATTAATATCAACTTTAAAAGTTTTCAGATCACGGTTGTTGATCCCTATTACATCCACTTCGTCACAAATATGCTGCAGTTCCTGCTCATTGTGGATTTCCAACAATATATTCAGTCCAAGGTTTTTTGCAGAAACAGATAATTTTTTCACCTCATCTTTTGAAAGACAAGCAGCGATGAGTAAAATTATATCAGCGCCATAGGCTTTTGATTCAACAAGCTGGTATTCGTCGATGATAAAATCTTTTCGTAACAGAGGAATTTGCAACACTTTTGCAGCTTCTTCCAAATCTTTTAAAGAACCTCCAAAAAATTCTTTATCAGTGAGAACAGATACTGCGCTCGCTCCATATTTTTCATAATCTTTTACCACATCTCGCAGTAAACGAACAATTATTAATAATTCCTTTTGAGGGTGATTGCTTTTTAAATTCTGCAATGATTCCTGTCTTAGCAGGACGCAATAAAAATTCTGCAAATGAAAGTGGTAGCTTTGTAAACAAAGGAAGTTTTTCTAAATCAGAAATAGCTTGTATAAGCTTTTCTTTCAGCTACTTCAATTTTCTTTTTCGCGACAATAGTTTCAAGGATATTCATTATTGCAAGCTCATTAATTTTTTGAAAATTTGATATGCTTTTCCACTTTCAAGGCTATCAACACTCATTGCATAGCATTCATCGTAAGTCGAAAAATTTCCGGTAGCATATAAGGCCATTGCTGCATTGGCCATTACAACTGCATTCTGCGCCCAGCTTCCTTCTCCTTTTATAATCTTTAAAAATATTTTTGCTGCTTCTTCTGTTGAATTTCCGCCGTAAATATCTTCCGGATTTACTAATCTTTTCCCCAGGTATTGCGCTCCCATAATTTTTTCTCCATGGTTGGTAATGACTTTTGTGTCGCCCGTTAGTGAAATTTCATCATAACCTTCAAGACTGTGAATAATCATGAATTTTGCATCTGATTGTTGCAACAGGTAAGCATAAATTCTTGCCATTTCAAGATTATAAACACCAATCATTTGTACGCCGGGGGAAGCAGGATTTACCATCGGGCCAAGCATATTAAAAAACGTGCGTACGCCCAGATTTTTTCTTATCGGCCCCACCACTTTTAGCGCCGGATGAAACAACGGCGCGTGCATGAAGCAAATATTTACTTCTTCAATTTCCTTAAGCAATTTCTTATTATCATTTGAAAAATGATAACCCAGATTTTCCATCACGTTACTGGAACCACTGATAGATGTAGCTCCGTAGTTTCCATGCTTGGCCACTTTTTGGCCGGCGCCTGCCACAATAAAACAGCTCAGCGTTGAGATATTAAATGTATTTTTTCCATCACCGCCGGTACCGACAATATCCACAACCTTATAGCCATTCAACTCAACTGCTACACAAAGTTCCATCAATGCATCGCGAAAACCCATCAATTCAGGAATGGTAATGCTGCGCATCAAAAAAACGGTAGTGAAAGAAGCGATTTCAGCATCGGAATAAATGCCTTTTGAAATGTTCAGCAAGACTTCTTTCGCCTGTTCGCGCGAAAGCGTTTTGTGTTCAAATAAATATTGTAATATCTTTTTCATTTGTCAGACATTTAGCCAGTTTCTCATCATTTTTTCTCCCATTGGAGTCAGTACACTTTCAGGATGAAACTGCACTCCCTGCACATCAAAAGTTTTATGCCGCAAAGCCATTATATAGCCGTTTTCATCTTCTGCCGTGATTTCCAATTCAGAAGGGAAATTTTCAGATATCAACAATCCATGAATGATATCGGCCAACTTCAAGTTCACCAGGCAGATCTTTGAAAACATCATTTTCAGATTTAGTCCGTTTTTCATTCACTTTTATTTTTGTGGCCACGCCGTGATAAACATCTTTCAGATTCACTAATTTTCCTCCAAACACTTCACCAATTGCCTGCTGCCCCAAACATACGCCCAATATAGATTTGGATGAAGCATACTCTTTAATTAACGGTAACAACAATCCCGATTCAGAAGGAAGCCCGGGACCCGGCGATAAAATAATTTTATCGTAATCATTTATTTTATCAAGAGCAATTTTATCGTTCCGATACACATCCACTTTTGCATGAATTATTTTTTCAACCACATGTACCAGGTTGTAAGTAAATGAATCGTAATTATCAAAAATTAAAATTTTCATCTTCTAAATATTTTCAGCAGATTTAACAGCGGCAGTTAATGCACTTAATTTATTATTCACCTCCTGCAACTCACTGTCAGGGTTAGACGCAGCTACAATTCCTGCACCTGCCTGGTAATTAAGGTGATTGTCTTTACTTAAAAATGTGCGGATCATGATGGCATGATTGATGTCGCCATTGAAGCCCACAAAACCCAGGCAGCCGCCGTAATATCCACGCGGATTGTTTTCATATTTATCAATCAGTTGCATGGCTTTGTATTTGGGAGCGCCGCTCAATGTTCCGGCAGGAAAAGTTATCGCTAAAAGGTCGAATGGATTGGTTCCATTTTCAACGCTTCCTTTTACTTCACTCACTAAATGAATTACGTGAGAAAAATATTGAACTTCACAAAACTGAGTAACCTTTACATTAGTGCACAAGCGGCTCAGGTCATTTCTGGCGAGATCTACCAACATCACGTGCTCGGCATTTTCTTTTTTGTCTTTTAATAATTTTTCAGCCAACTGTTCGTCGTCAGTGTCATTTCCTGTTCGCCTGAAAGTACCTGCTATCGGATGCATAATCGCCACATTGTTTTTCACTTTTAGCTGTGCCTCGGGGCTGCTGCCAAACAAACGGTAATCACCATAATCAAAATAAAAAAGATAGGGACTCGGGTTAATGTTTCTTAATGCGCGGTAAACGTTAAACTCATCACCGGAAAATCGTTGTTGAAATTTCCTGCTCAAAACTACCTGGAACACATCTCCTCTTTTGCAACTTGCAATTCCCTTTTTAACTATGTCGACATATTCGGTATCCGTAAGCGGGGACGTTTCGTGATCCAAAGCCTTAAAAGGAAAAGCCGGGACATCTTTGCTTTTGATAATACTTTCAATTAAATCACCTTCGCTTTCAACTCCTTTGATATGATTTTCGCAAATAAACAATTCATTTTTAAAATGATTAATGGCGATAACATATTGATATAAACGATAGCGAACCAGTGGAATTTGCGGAGCGGAAGGCTCGTTGAATTTAATTGTTTCAAAAAATTGAACCGCGTCAAAAGTGGTATAACCAAATAATCCCTGGGCCATACTTACCGGCATTTTTGCAGGATCAGCGATTTTGAAGTGGTTCATAAAATTCCAAATCTCGTCTGTCACTTTGGTTGAAGTATCAATTGGAATATGCTTAGGATCCTCGCCAGGAAATTTATATTCAATTTCACCCAGGTTTCTTATTTCAATTCCTGCAATTGCATTGATGCCGATAAATGAATAACTGTTTTCACCTGCATGAAAATCGGCGCTTTCCAAAAGAATCGTATCACGAAATCGGTCGCGAAGACGCAAATAAATTCCGACAGGTGTATATACATCTGCCAGTAATTTTTTAGAAGTGGTTGAAAGTTCAATTTTTTTCATAATATAAAAAAACCCCGGCTTTTTATGCCGGGGCGTGGTATTTATTCATTTCACAAATAATAGCAATTCGGCACAATCATTTAGATCATGTGCCACCAGCTATTGTATGTGTTGTTTATTTTCATTTGACTCTGACAAAGATGGAATGATTTTTTTTATTCTACAAATTTTTTTTTAAAAAATTAAATAAATCATAAAACAGGTGTTTATGCAACTATCTCGTCTTAACTTTGCTCTGATTAGAAATTAAAGCACTTGAAAAGAGTTTTATTTTTTCTACTGGTGGCATTATCGACTATTGCAAAAGCCCAGAAGATTGACAGTATTTATGTTCATCTTTATACAGATAGTTTAAAAAAAGGAACTTATAACTACATAAATATTGATGGAAAACTTAGCAACGGACGATATCTTCCTTTAGATACGACTGAACTTATTTTTACTTCGAGTGACGGAAAGTTTTTTGGAAATTCACTTTACCTTCCGGCGGATTTTAATAAAGAGAAAGTGAATATTAAAGCGGTTCTTAAATCTAATCCTGCCATTTACAAGCAGTTTGACATTTATATTAAGAAGATACCGGATCCTAAAAAACTAAAAACAATGGATGAAATTTTAAATGAACCGGGATCTCCTGATAAAAGAAAAAGAAGAAATTAATCCCCTTGATTACACACCTAATAATGCGCTGAAGTTTGAAAAAACAACAGCGCATTTATTTTTGAGATAAGTGTTATTCAAATTTTTTCGCATCTTCCATGAACTTAGCGAGGCCAATATCAGTTAAAGGATGTTTTGTTAATCCAACAATCGAATCCAAAGGACACGTACAAACATTTGCCCCAGCTTCCGCACATTTAATGATATGTAAAGAATTGCGGATTGACGCTGCAAGAATTTCTGTCTTAATTCCCTGGATAGCATAAATATTTGCAATCTGGCTGATGAGTTCAATACCATCCCAACCACTATCGTCAATACGGCCAATGAAAGGTGAAACAAAGGAAGCACCAGCTTTTGCAGCAATCAAAGCCTGTCCGGCACTAAAGATCAATGTACAATTGGTGCGGATTCCGTTGTCAGTAAACCATTTAATTGCTTTTACGCCTTCAGGAATCATCGGAACTTTTACTACAATATTTTTGTGAATGCCTGCGAGTTTTTTACCCTGCTCTACGATATTTTTAAAATCAACAGCAGTTACTTCTGCACTCACATCCCCATTTTCAACAATCTCACAAATGGTTTTATAATGATTGTAAACAGCTTCTTCTCCCTTAATTCCTTCCTTGGCCATCAAAGTAGGATTTGTAGTTACGCCATCAAGAATTCCCAGATCATTTGCTTCTTTTATCTGGTTAAGATTTGCCGTGTCAATGAAATACTTCATAAAAAATTGTGTTTTATAAATTTAAAATATCGGCAAATATATTATTTATGGTTTAGAAGAGTTTAGGAAGTTTGGATGGGAAAGATTTAGAGAAGTTCGAGGGAAAAGTTTAGTAAGTTTAGGAAGTTAGATTCGGGTAAAATAAAAAACGGCAAGTTACTTACATCGCACCGCTCAACCACATACCCTTGCTATCTTCCGATCCTGGGGGAGTTCTGCAGGAGCTGGTCGTATAAGACTTGCCGGGTGCAAATATAAGGCGAGAATAATAAAGTTTCGAATAGTAAAAAATTTGGTGCTTTGAAATGCTGTGGAATACGCATAAAAAAAAGAAATTTTATTTAATGCATGGGTGGGGAAACAAAAAGAATTTTTATTTCGATGAAAACGTTTGATAAAATCTTGTATGCAGGAAATAGATTTCCCGAAAATTTGAAAACATGAAGCAGCCGTCCAAAAACTTTGACACTTTCACTAAGAGTAAACCAACAATTAAGAGGCAATTTTATTTTAAAAAGAGCCACTTAACCTTACTCAACTTCATGAGAGGAAGACGATAACCTGAATAAATGAAGTATTTGCGGAAAGAGCGCATCCATACTTTCAGATGCCCCTTTTTTTGAACCAGGAAACGTTAGAACAAGTGTTTTTTTAATAAAACCCGCCACTCCTCTTGATAACATCGCATATGGCATTCGTTGCTGGCCATAATTGCGCGCCTGTTCCATAATTCCCGGAATTTCTTTTTCAATCAAAGGGGAAATAGCGTCAGGTGTTACATCACGTGAAGATAAACCCGTGCCACCGGTAAAGATGACGATATCAAATTCCTTATTCACAAAATGTTTTGCCATATTTTGGATTTCCTCAAAATCATCAGGAATGATTTTGTATTCGGTTTGAGTAATTCCAAAAGTTTGTAACTTTTCAAGAATCGCTTTACCGGATGTATCTTCCTTCTCTCCTTTTGAAACACGATCAGAACAAACAATAACTCCACATTTTAAATTTGTGTGATTATCTTTTTCAAAATCACTTTTGCCACCTTTTTTACTTTGTAATTTGATTGCAGATATTTCCACATTTTTATCAATTGGCTTCAGCATGTCATACATCACCAAAGCAGTTACTGCCGCGCCATGCATAGCTTCCACTTCTACTCCTGTTTTGTAAATCGTATGAACTTCAACTAAAATTTTTACAGATAAATCTTCGATTTCATAGGTGATAGAAGCGAATTCAACAGGTAAAGGATGACAGTCAGGAATTACATCGCTTGTCTTTTTTATTCCCAGCAAACCTGCTGCTCTTGCAAATTCAAACACATCACCTTTCGGAACTTTTCGTTCCTTAATTGCGTCTATGGTTTCCCGTTTGGAAACTTTTACCACCGCACTGGCCACCGCCTGCCGCAATGAATTTTGTTTATGTGTGATGTTTACCATTATTTATTTTCTTTCCATTGATAACCTTCAGTTTCAAAAATTTCTTTTCCCCAAACAGGTAGTTCTTTTTTTATTTTTTCTACCACCTCACTGCAAGCCTCAATCGCTGCTTTCCGATGAGCAGAAGAAGCAAAAACAAAAAGACTTATTTCTCCTGCTTTCACTTTTCCCAAACTATGATGAACATGCAAACAAGTAAGTTCATATTTTGAAAAAATCTCTTCACGTATTTCACTCATTTTTTCCAAAGCCATTTCTTCATAAGTGGTATACTCAATTGCAGCAACGGTTTTACCGTCTATTTCATCTGCCCGAACCTGTCCTAAAAAAATACTGTGTGCACCAATATCTTTTTTTGAAGAATGCTTTTGAATGCTTTCACTTATCAATGAAGGAGCAATCGCGCCGTGCTGAAAAATATTTTTCGCTTTCTTTTTTTCCATACAAATTACTTATGCAAACTTAAAACGCCACCTTTTAAACTGTATATTTTTTTTGATTCACCAAATCGCTCTGCCAGCATCCTGGCTGCATCAACACTTCTTTTCCCGGTTTGGCAAAAACATACAATTTTTTGCGAATCTATATTTTCAATTTGTTTTTTAAAATGTGAAAGTGGAATTCTTTCATGTTTGAAATCCACTTCAGGCTTTTCTTCAATCTCACGAACATCAATAAAAAGTGTTTCTTTTTCGCAAAGCATTGTCCGCAGTTGTGTTTCATCAATTTCTTCAATATCTGTGACTCCACATAACCAATCATAATCCATTTGCCTGAATTCATCCTCATTTGAAGGCAATTGGTATGCTTCCGGGTTTTCAGTAATTTCTAATGTGTAAGATTGATTATTAAGCGTATTAAAAATCAACAATTGATTAATCAAAGGTTCACCAATTCCTGTGAGCAATTTAATCACTTCATTTGCCTGCATGGTTCCAATGATACCGGTTGTAACACCCAGCACACCTTCTTCCGCGCAATTCAATATTTTTTCATCCGGCGCTTGAGGAAACAAATCGCGGTAATTGCATTTTACATTTTTTTTATCTGCAACATTGAAAACAGCTACCTGTCCTTCAAACTTTGAAACAGAACCATAAACCAACGGTTTATCTAATAAAACACAAGCATCGTTTATCAAATATTTGGAAGGAAAATTATCTGTTCCGTCAATTACGATATCATATTCTCTAATGATATCCAACGCATTTTTATTTGTTAGTCTTTCAGCATGAGAGATAATTTCTACTTCAGGGTTCAGTTCTTTAATTTTCTCTTTGGCAACCTTCACTTTTGATTTGCCAACATCATTTGTTGAAAATAAAACCTGCCGTTGAAGATTATTCAGTGAAACAAAATCATCATCTGCAATTCCGATACAACCTGCGCCGGCAGCGGCCAGATATAACAAAGCAGGACATCCAAGCCCTCCCATTCCAACAATTAAAATTTTTGCTGACGCTAATTTTTTTTGTCCCTTTTCACCAAATTCTTTTAGTGAAACCTGGCGAATATATCGTTCATTTTCATTCATAATTTAACCTCCCGAAAATGGTGGCAATAAAGCAATCTCCGCATTCTCTAATAAAGAAATATTTTTATGAATTATTTTTTTGTTTACTGCGACCACAAAAGTTTTATCTGCTAATGCCGGGAATGCATCGAGCAAACGTTTTTTTAATTCCTCCACGTCTGCTGCATTTTCTACAGAGATATTTTCCTTCTTAAATACGTCTGTTAACTGTCCGAAAACTTTAATAATCATTTTTAAATAATTTAAACAGGTAATAAATGCACTTCAACCTCTTCACCTGTTTTCACAGATTCTTTTTCTTCACCGATTACAATTAAACAATTCGCTGCTGCAAAAGAACGTAGTTGAAAAGATGCCTGAGAAGCCAGTATCTCAACTTTTTCATTTTCATAAAAACCTTTGAGAAAGTGTGTCATTCCTGCTTTCTTTAAATAATCATTTTGCAATGTTGCTTTTATTTTTTTTACCGGATTTTTCTTTCCCATCATTTTTGCAATGGCAGGCGAAACATATTCATAAAAACAAGAAAGAACGGAAGCAGGATTTCCAGGCAAACCGAAAACCACTTTATTGTCTTTAGTTCCGAAATACAATGGCTTCCCCGGTTTCTGTTTTATTTTATGAAATTGTTTTTCAATTCCACAATTCTCTGCAGCCTGTAAAACAAAATCATACTCACCAACGCTTATGCCTCCTGTTAACAAAATCAAATCAGTTTCTTCCAAAGCTTTTTTCAAGGTTGACTCAACAACTTCAGGTTTATCTTCTGCATATAAAATCTGAATTTCTTCAACTCTCAATGCTTTCAAAGCCGCAGATAATGAAAATGAATTGGATTCATAAACATGGCCAAATAAAAGTTCATCCCCCGGCTTTTGCAACTCATTTCCTGTAATGATAATACTTACACGCGGTGAAGGATAAACAGCAACTTCCGCTATGCCAATGGTAGCCAGAAAGCCAATAGCAGCAGGTGTTACAAGCGTTTTAGCTTTCATGGCAATATCGCCGGCTTTTATTTCTGTACCCTTATTTCTAACATAATCTCCTTGTTGTAAAGCCACATCTTTTATCAATATTTTTCCATCTTCAACAACTACTTTTTCCTGCATCACAACCGTGTCGGCATTAGCTGGTAATGGCGCTCCGGTAAAAATTCGTGCCGATTGCTTTTTAGTTATCGTATAAGATTTGGAATCACCCGCAGCAATTTTACCTTGAACAGAAAGTGGAAAATTTTTATCTTCAAACCTGATTGCATAACCGTCCATAGAAGATTGGGCAAATGAAGGAATATCAAATTTTGCATAAACATTCTCTGCAAGTGTTAAACCGAGAATCTTTTGCAAAGGCAACACCTTTGGTTGCAGTAAAGCAACATTTCCTTCAATTTTTTCTTTTGCTTCTTTAACTGAAATCATTGCTGAGTTATTAACCGCCAATAGTGATCATGCTTCTGTTGTGAATGAGCTCTGCTTCTACTTTTTGCAAATTGCTTGTAAACTGCCCGCCAAGTTCTTTCGCTTTGCTTTTGATATTTTGATGAATCAATGGCAAAATATCTTCTCCATTTCTGAATGGTGTAAGCAGGTCGGTCTCACCATTTGAAAAAAGGCAATTTTTTAATTTGCCGTCAGCCGTCAAACGCATCCTGTTGCAGCCTTCGCAAAACGGTTTTGTCATTGTGCTGATAATGCCGAAACTACCTTTATGATCCGGAATAATATATTTTTTTTCAGTGTCATTTTTCTCGCCTTTCTGCGGAGAAAATTCAAAGTTGCTTTCAATTCTTTGTAATATCTCATCCATTGAAACCACTTTGTTGCTCGTCCAGCGATTGCCCGCAAATGGCATAAACTCAATAAAACGAACATGCACAGGAACATTTTTAGTCCAACCGATAAAATCGATTATTTCATCTTCATTAAAATCTTTCATCACCACCACATTGATTTTGACTGTAAAATCCTTTTCGATAAAACTGTCAATGTTTTTCTTCACCAAATCAAACATGTCACGCCTTGTAATAAATTTATATTTCTGCCTGTCCAACGTATCGAGGCTGATATTTATGGAATGAATCTGGGAGGCTTCCAACACTTCTTCAAATTTATGAATCTGTGTACCGTTGGTAGTTACAGCAAGCCGAACACCAAGAGAAGAAAGCGATTTGATAATTCGGCCCGCATCCTTTCTCACAAATGGTTCACCACCGGTAAGCCTTATTTTTTTCACGCCATTTTCTACAAATATTTTTGCTATCTGAAAAATTTCATCCTCTTGCATTAATCGTGAGGCCGGCGCAAAATCATATTCTTCTTCAGGCATACAATAGAAGCAACGCAGATTGCACATATCGGTCAGCGAAATCCTCAAATAATCATGCACACGACTGAATTCATCTATAATCATTTTATACTTTTATCTTTTTACAATTTACGCAAAAAAGCCGGTGCTCCTTTAAAAGAAACTTCTATTTCGTCGCCCTTTTGCAAATTCTTAGCATCCTGTTCGCTACAGTTTATTTTAATCACCTGCTCGTCAGTGAGAATCAAAGCTTCGTAATTAATTCCGCTTTTTTGAGCTGATAAAAAAATACCTTTTAAAGAATTGGTTTCAGCAAATTTATTTAGAAAAATTTCATGCGGCGGTGCATATTGTTGTATCGTTCCATTTTTCAAATGAATGGTTTTAGAACTAAGTTTCACGATCTCATTAATATCATGACTTACAATAATAGCCGTCACTTTATAATGCGAATGAATGGAAAGCAAAGTCTGTTGAAGATTTGAACGCATCTCATTATCAATCGCAGATAAAGGCTCATCCAGCAACAACAATTTCGGTTTTCGGGCAAGTGCTCTTGCCAAAGCAACTCTTTGCTGCTGGCCTCCGGATAACTTTTGAATTTTTTTATTCCGCAAACCTGTGAGAGCCGTTAATTCCAATAATTCTTCAATAATGCTTTTTGAATCATTCTTTCCCAAAGCATACATAATATTTTCTTCAACATTCATATTGGGAAAGAGAGCGTAATCCTGGAAAACAAACCCTACGACCCTTTTTTGTGAAACAAGGTCTATTTTATTTTTACTGTCAAACCAAACTTCATCATTTACTTTTATAAATCCTTCATCCGGTCGCATGAAACCGGCAAGCATTCTCAGCAAAGAAGTTTTTCCGGCGCCGGAAGGCCCGTATAAACTGATGAAAGCACCCTCTTCAATTTCACAATTAACATCAAGAGTAAGCGCACCATCGGCAGCATGCAATTTCTTTTGTAATGAAAAATGCGTCATAAGATTTTAACTTCCTGCAACTTACGATTTGAAAAATAAAGCAAAAACAAAATAGTTACAGAAATGCCAACGAGAACAGCCGCATACACGTTTGCATTGTGATAATTTAAAGCTTCTACTTCATCATAAACAGCGATGGAAGCTACATTTGTTTTACCAGGAATATTTCCGCCAATCATCAATACGACGCCAAATTCACCAATCGTATGCGCGAAAGTGAGAACAATTCCTGTAAGTAAGGAGGGTTTTATATTCGGCAATAAAACATTAATCAAGGTTTGCGTTTTTGATTTACCTAAAGAAAAGGAAGCTTCTTCGAGGCTTGAAGGCAGGGAAGTTAAACCTGATAAAATGGGATGAACCATAAAAGGCAAACTGTAAATTAGAGAACCAATCAACAATCCTCCAAAGGAAAAAGCAAGACGAATATCAAAATAGTTTTCTAAAAATTTACCAAAAGAATTTGATGGACTGAAAGCAAGCAATAAATAAAATCCGATAACCGTTGGCGGTAATACCAAAGGCAAACTCACAACAACTTCTGCGATTGTTTTTAAAATATTTTTGCGATGCGATATCCAGCGGGCAAGCGGTATAGAAAGGAAAAACAAAATAATGGTAGTGAGAAAAGCCAGTTCTAAAGTCAAAAATATCGGGGCTGTTTCGATCATCTGATTTAATTTATATAACCATATTTTTTATAAATATCCTTCGCATTTTTAGAAAATAAAAATTCATAAAATTTCCTTGAAGCACCAGAATGATTTTTCGTTCCGTATTTTAAAAGAACGGCTGACTGAAAAATAGGAGGATAATCTTCGCTATTCAATTCGAGCCATTTGCCTTTATTCTTCATCTGCTCAGAAAGTACAACCGCTTTGGCAGTAAAACCTATGTCTGCATTTCCGGTTCCAATAAACTGACTCGTTTGAGAAATACTTTCACCATAAACCAATTTGTTTTTTAGTTTCTCAAAAAGTGCAAACTTTTTTAAAAGTGATATGGCAGCAGTTCCGTAAGGGGCAATTTTTGGATTGGCAATAGCAATACTTTTTATTTCTTTTGACATTAAAAACTGCAGACCTGGATGCAGTTGCAATCCTTCTTTTGTTGTCCATAAAACCAAAGCGCCTCTTGCATAAATTTTGGGCTTCTCTGCTGCAAAGCCTTGGGAGTAAATGTTTTCAGGATATTTTGTGTCAGCGGAAATAAAAACATCAAAAGGCGCTCCCTGCATTATTTGTCTTGTTAAATTCCCGGACGCGCCAATGACAGCATCAATTTGAATATGGTATGTTTTTTCAAATTCATTTTTTAATTCTTTAAATGCATATTGCATATTAGCAGCGACGGCAACAGTTATTTTCTGTTGCTGCGCAAATGACGAAGCTGTATGAAAAAAAAGAAAAGGAATTAAAAAGTTAACCAGTCTTCGTTTCATAAATCTTTGTTCTTTAAAAGTTCCTGGTAATCATTTTTTGTATCTATATCAAATTTGCCCTTTTCAAAATCTACAACTGCAACATCATGATGGTATTTTTGTAAAATGTTTTTCGCACCATGATCTCCTTCCAGTTGCAAAAGTTCAGCGAAATATTTTTTGTCAAATAAACATGGAGTACCCAAAGTATCAGCATAAGAACAAGCGACAATATTTTTACCGCATTGCTTTTTTTCGTCTACCAGTTCCTGGAATAAAATCGAAGAAATATAGGGTTGATCACAAACGGCAAGAATACAATTTTGCATTTCATGGAAATTGGCAAGCGCCTTTTGCAGTCCGGCTTTGATGGACGAAGACATGCCACTCTCCCACTCTTCATTGATCATAATTTCTTCTTCCATTTTTTTAATTTCCTCCTTGATTTCTGTCGCATTTGCTCCAAGCACTACTATAACCGGCATTAAAGATTTTTGTGCTTCTTTAATTGTATGCGCCAACAAACTTTCACTTTCGTAAGGCAACAATTGCTTCGGTTGCTTCATTCGGGTTGAAGCACCGGCGGCTAAAATAATAATTATATTTTCATTCATATTTAAAAGGTAAAAAAAATAAATGATTAAGTAACTGTAGGAAAATAAAAATCTGAAATATTTATAGTTCATTTTTAATTTACGAAAAGAATTAATTTGGAAAAAAGAATTGGCAGAATCACATTTAATGCTGTTGCTTTTCAAATTAAAACCAGTAAACGAACTTTTATTCAAGGTTTTTATTTTCTTCTTTATTAAACTTTAAAGTATAACTAAACTCTTTTTCGTTATTTTGTACCAAATAAAATAAGACAAATTTATGTGTGGAATAGTTGGATATATTGGGCCAAGAGATGCGTACCCTATTATCATTACAGGCCTCAAAAGACAGGAATACCGTGGCTACGATAGTACCGGCGTAGCTTTGATTAACAATAGTGGCCTTCATGTTTTTAAGAAGAAAGGAAAAGTGGCAGAACTTGAACAATCATTGATTGGCAAACCGGTTGACGGCAATATTGGTATCGGCCATACCCGCTGGGCTACTCACGGCGAACCGAGCGATGTGAACGCGCATCCGCATACAAGCAACAACGGCAAACTCGCAATGATCCATAATGGCATCATTGAAAATTATGCACAGTTAAAATCAGAACTTACCAAAAAAGGATACACTTTTAAAAGTGAAACTGATACCGAAGTTCTGTTGAATTTTATAGAAGATATTCAGAAAAACACACAATCGCCACTGGAAGAAGCTGTGCGAATTGCATTAAAGAGAGTTTCCGGGGCTTATGTTATCTTACTGCTCGACGCAGATAATCCTGATACAATTATTGCTGCCCGTAAAGGAAGTCCACTGGTGATTGGAATAGGAAAGGGTGAACATTTCCTTGGTTCAGATGCTACGCCAATGCTTGAATATACCAAGGAAGTGGTTTATGTAAACGACTACGAAATAGCTATCATAAAAGCCGGAGAATTAATTCTTAAAAACCTGGGAAACGAAAGGCAAATGCCTTATATCTCCAGCCTCGATATTGAACTGGCAGCGATTGAAAAAGGCGGATATGATCACTTCATGCTGAAAGAAATTTACGAGCAACCCACCACGATTTATGATTGCTTACGGGGACGGTTAGACGCAGAAAAAGGAACAATTACCATGAAGGGTATCCAGGATAATATTGAAGCCCTTATTAATGCGCCCCGTTACATTATTATTGCCTGTGGAACCAGTTGGCACGCTGCTCTGGAAGCAGAATACATCATTGAAGAACTTTGCCGTATTCCGGTAGAAGTGGAATACGCATCTGAATTCAGATACAGAAACCCGATAGTAAATAAGGGAGACGTAATCATCGCTATTTCCCAGAGCGGCGAAACTGCAGACACTTTGGTGGCGATTGAAAAAGCCAAAGAACAGGGGGCTTTTATCTTCGGGATTGTGAATGTCGTTGGATCTTCTATTTCGCGTGCTTCTCATGCAGGCGCTTATACGCATGCAGGCCCAGAGATTGGCGTCGCTTCTACAAAAGCCTTCACAGCACAATTAGCGGTGTTAATGATGATTGCTTTAAAGATTGCGAAAGAAAAAGGAACTATCGAATCCTCACGATACACAGAATTGTTGGTAGAACTGGAAAATATTCCTGAAAAAGTGGAAGCTATTTTAAAAGACGGCGAGCTGATAAAGCCGATTGCAAAAAAATACAAAGATGCCAACAACGCGTTGTACCTTGGAAGAGGTTATAATTTCCCCATCGCTTTGGAAGGTGCTTTAAAACTGAAAGAAATTTCTTATATCCATGCAGAAGGCTATCCTGCGGCAGAAATGAAACACGGGCCAATCGCTTTAGTGGATAAAGATCTGCCGGTGGTTTTTGTAGCCACAAAAGATGAATACCACGGAAAGATCGTAAGTAACATCCAGGAGATAAAAGCGCGTAAAGGAAAAGTAATCGCTATCGTCACAGAAGGTGATGATATTATTCCTGAAATGGCGGATGATGTATTTTTTGTTCCGCCTGCAAATGAAGTAGTAGCACCACTTTTAAGCGTTATTCCATTACAGTTGCTTTCTTATTACATCGGAGTTTTAAAAGGTTGTGACGTAGATAAACCGAGAAATTTAGCGAAATCAGTTACGGTTGAGTAAATTAAAGAATGAAATGGCTAAAACAGTAATCGAAAAGAATAAACCTTACTTTTTTCTTATCATCTTATATCTACACAAGATTTAAAACTTAAAACTTATAACTTAACACTTATAACTTAGAACTTCTTCTCCAATGAACATAATCACAAAACATCCGATTGATAATCTTGGCTATAATTTTATTGATCGAAAATATATCCCTGAAGGAGAAGATGAATATTACCTGAGGAATCAGCAAAACAATAACGGTATTCATTATCGCCGCTTGTCAGGTTCTGAAATAGAAATTCTTATCCGCAATGGAAACACTTCTGATGACTGGGCAAAGATATTTGTATCGAAAGAATTTGATCCGGCGCTGGTAAAAAACTCGAAATTTCACGGACTAATACGAATTGGAAAACTTGAAGCTTTTTATCTTGAGTTTCACAATTTGCGCATGCCCGTAGGAATTTATAACAGCCATGTAATCAGTTGCGATTTTGGAGATAATATTTGTATTGATAACGCCGGTTATTTAAGCCATTACATTATTGGTAATGAAGTAATGATTACCAATGTAAATGAACTGGCGACTACTGATTACTCTAAATTCGGAAATGGAATTTTAAAAGACGGAGAAAAGGAAGCAGGAAGGGTTTGGATAGAAGTTCGCAATGAAAACGGTGGCAGGCGCATCGCTCCTTTTGACGGGATGCTTGCAGGAGACGCTTATATCTGGAGCAACAATCCTGAAGATGCGCAACTTCAACAAAGGTTTATAGAACTCACACAAAAAGAGTTCGATTCTAAAAGAGGATATTACGGAACCATCGGCGACCGTTGTGTAATTAAAGATTGTGACATTCTAAAAGATGTAAGGATTGGCACGGATGCTTATATAAAGGGAGCGAATAAATTAAAAAACCTCACCATCAACAGTGATGCAGAAAGAACCTCTCAAATTGGAGAAGGTTGTGAACTGGTGAATGGAATTATTGGTTATGGTTGCAGGATTTTTTATGGCGTAAAAGCGGTAAGATTTGTTTTGGCAGCGCATTCCCAACTAAAATATGGCGCAAGGCTCATCAACTCCTACCTTGGAAACAATTCTACTATTTCATGTTGCGAAGTGTTGAACGCACTAATTTTTCCAAATCATGAGCAGCATCATAATAATTCATTTTTGTGTGCCGCCCTGTTAATGGGGCAAAGTAATATTGCAGCAGGAGCTACTATAGGAAGTAATCATAACAGCCGTGCCGCAGATGGCGAAATCATTGCGGGGCGTGGGTTTTGGCCTGGATTATGTGTAAGCCTGAAGCATAATTCAAAGTTTGCCTCTTTTTGTATTTTGGCAAAAGGCGATTATCCTTTTGAGATGAACATCACCCTTCCTTTTTGCCTTGTTAGCAATGATGTTACCCACGACAAGCTGGTTTTGATGCCGGGATATTGGTTTCTTTATAACATGTATGCGCTGGAACGAAATGCCTGGAAATTCGGCGACCGCGATAAACGAATTGAAAAAATTCAAAAAATCGAATACGGCTATCTAGCTCCGGATACTATAAATGAACTTTTTACCGCAATTGATATTTTATCCAACTTAAAAGTGGATGAAAATGGAAATGCGGAAATGGAAGGAGTGGAAAACAGCTCGCGCAAAACGCAAGTAGTGAAAGTGAATCAGTCATTGAACTTATTTAAAGAACTTATTGCTTATTATGGAACGATTCAATTAATCAACCATATTCAACAGCATAAATTTTCCTCTTTTGAAGAATTTAAAAAAAGTATTCCTTCTAAAATTTCCCGAAATGAATGGAGAAATATTGGTGGCCAGCTAATACCTGCTACTGATGTGGAAAAGCTAAAACAAAAGATTAAAAACAATAAGATCAATTCATGGACAGAAGTGCATGATTTTTACCGGCAGGCTGGTGAAGAATATGAAAAGAACAAGCTGATTCACGCATATACTTCATTGTTGGAAATAGAAAGTATTACTTCTAAACAATTTACTGTCAGCTATTTTAAAGAATTACTTAAACGATCTGTAGAAACCAAAACCCGGGCCAGCAAAGCTATCTACGAATCACGCGCCAAAGATTATTCAAGCCCTTTCCGTAAAATGGTCTATGAAAACAAAGAGGAGATGAATACAATTATGGGCAAACTTGAAGATAACCAGTTTATTCAGGACCAGTTTAAAGATCTGGAAAGCTATAAAAAAGTTGTAAAAAAGCTTCTGAAAGAATTTGGAGATTAAGATTTCTAAATTAAAATTGACTAAAGCCGAAAGATAATCAGCAAACAAACAAATAAATGTGTTTTTAATTCAAGCTTCAGTTGATGCTACCATTTTAAGAGTCAGTGTGAAAAAAACAGGTTCTTAATTTGATATTGACAATGAATATGACCTACCAGGGGATTGCGCTATCTTACATTGTGGCTTTTTCCAGGAATCCGGACTTATATACAAAATTAAGAATATCTGTTTTAATCTTCGAAAATCTAAAAAATGATCCGTCAACGGCTTTGGTATTTTTTATAATTAACTTTCGTTATTAAAAAAAATATGAGAATAGTATTTTTGGTTTAAAAAAAACAGAATATGAAGACACTGTTAGTTCCTGTAGACTTTACAAACGCTTCGGGTAACGCTGTTGATTTCGCGTGCAAGTGGGCCAAAAAATATTTGTATGAACGCATCATTTTATTAAGATCATTTTACAGTTCGATGTACGAAAACATGATTATGTCGGCAGATTTTTCTAATGTAAACCAGGAGTACCTCAACAGGAAAAGATTTAATGAAAAAGAGATTTTGAATGAATTGTGTAAAGAAGTTGATGCAAAAACAGGCGAAAAAATCCGGGTACAAACAGCCGTGAGCGAGCTTCCATTGGTAAGAAGTATCCTTGAACTTATAAAAGATGAAAAACCGGAAATGATATTATTAGGCGGTGATTCCCAGAATTCAACCAACGAAGCATTTGTTGCAGGAAATGTAATACAAATAGCAAGAATAAGCCCGGTAAGAGTTTTAATCGTTCCTGAAGGTTATCACTATAAACCTGTTGAAAAAGCGTTGGTTCCGGTTGACTTTAAAACTGTTAATTCACTAAATAAGATCAACCGGCTTCGCTCCTCGCCTACATGGCATGATGTAGAGATTTTAGTGCTTAATGTAGATGCTGCACAACGCAATCTCAATCCCGATGAAACTTTTAAAGAAGTGGAGAATAATCTACATAATTATCTCAAAAACTTTAAACACGAGATTTATTATGAAGCTGACAAAAATGTGATCAATGGGATTTTGCATTTTAAAAAATTGAATGAAGTGCAATTGATGATTGCGCTGCCTGGTGTTCACAGTTTTTTATATTCACTTACTCACAAAAGTGTTTCAGAAGCACTTTATAGAAAATGCCCATTGCCGGTGATGATATTAAAGTAACGGTTACCAGTAAACGAAGAAATAAGCCGGATTTTTATTGCGACATATCCCAAACTTTTAATGACTTAATTAACGTTTCACCACCAAAAGAGAAAGTGCTTAAACCGTCAGAGTTTTTAGCCGGATAAATATAAGTCGTCAAAACTTTTTCACCATCATTCACAAAAACTTCAAGAGAAGATTTATCAAAAAGTATTTCGAATTTTATTTTACCATTTGTTGAATTTACTTTCATTGACTGCGTCAGGTTTTTCCGATTGATATTTTCGTTACCCGTACGGCTTCTATCCACATATACTTCGTTTTTTGATGGATCATATCCCACGATAGTTTGAGCGATTACATTTCCGTTTCTATCTTTCGCTTCAGCGATATTAAAACCAGCCATCGTATTTTCAGGTACCTGCAATTCTGCTTCCAGCCAATAAGAATTTCCCGTAATGTTTTGTCCCTTTAAAATATCCTGGTTCGCTCCTACCACTTTTACATTTTCAAGATGAACCATTTTCTTTGAAAAATCAGGAAGGTGATCTTTGATCACTTTGGCCGGATTTTGAAACAATCTTATTCCATCTTTTGTTTCTCTTAAACTCAAATCTCTTGGGATCGACATTTGACCTTTCCATGGCCAGGTTTCCTGTTTTGCAGGAGGTACCATCCAGCCAATATAAGTATGTTGTCCGTCGGGTAAATTGTTCCATGGAATAGCCGCGTACAAAGCATCTCCGTGATCAACTAATAAAACTTTTTCAGCAGGATTATCATTGGTAAAAGTAGTACCATCAAAATTCCCCACATAATATTCTTCATACTCGTTCTTGCTGCTATCCTGGAATGAATTTACCAAAAGCCACTTCGATTTTTCCGCACTTCCTTCTACTGGAAGTTTGATAAAAAACGGACATTCCCAAATGCCGCCTTTCAATCCTGCATGCCCGAAAGTGCTGAGCAAATCCCAGTTTTTTAAATCAGCCGAGGAATAAAATTGTACTTCATTTTCCGGGGGAAGAGAAACCACCATCAACCATTTGTTTAATTGCTCATCCCACTGCACATTCGGATCGCGAAAATCTTTTTTGTGCAAATCAATTACAGGATTGTTTTGATAATTAATAAAATGCATTCCACTATCGTTGCTATAAGCAATGTATTGTGATTCTATGTGTTGTTGCCGAAGATCGGCTGTGTAAATAGCCACGATGCAACCACCGTTTTTACAAAGGCCACTCGTGTTATTTTTATCCCAAACCGCAGAACCGGAAAACCGCATTGTTGTATCGCCTCCGGATATTTGCTGCGGCATTGCAAGCTCATAATGTTTCCAATGAATCAAATCTGTGCTCGTGGCATGTCCCCAACTCATATTGCCCCAATTAATTCCATAAGGATTTTGTTGGTTATACAATTCATAAACACCATTTAAATAAAGCAACCCGTTGGGATCGTTGGTCCAGTTTTTTTCCGGGGTAAAATGATAAACGGGCCGCCATTGCGGAGTTGGGATTTCATTTTGCGCAAATAAACCTGTTGATAAAATCAAGGATACAATGCCAATCAAAAATCTCTTCATCTATTATTTATTTAATCGCAAAGGTGATTTAAAATTTATTTTCGGCTTTCTTATTTTCCATTAAAGCAACAACATCTTTTATTTCGTATTCGGGGCAGGCTCCGGAACGTGAGGCAACAAAAGCGCCAAGAGCGCTGGCAAAATCAAGTGCTTCTTCCGCGGAAGCTCCATCCATTAATTTTGAAATGATGGCCGCAAGAAAAGAATCGCCGCTACCAATTGTATCTGCTACTTTGACTGAATAGCCGGGATGATAATAAAATTCATGGTGCATAAAAAGCATAGCGCCATCGCCGCCTCTGGTAACAATTACAATTTGAAGATCAAATTTCTTTTTCAAAAGTTTTACCATTTCTTCGTCGCTTTTCAAATCATCATACCAGGCAGAAATAAGATGCAATTCCGAAAGGTTCAATTTTAGAATATCTACATGATGAAGCAAAGTTTCCAAAATCTCTTTTGAATAATGGGGTGGCCGCAAATTGATGTCAAGCACTTTAATTTTTGCCGACTTAAGATAGTGAAGCAATGAATTTCTCGTTTTTTCATTTCGCGATGCGAGGCTGCCGAAAACAAAATAATCTGCTTCCGCCACTATCTTTTCCACCTCATCATTGTATTCAATAAAATCCCATGCTACCGGTTGAACAATTTCGTATTCGACTTCATTATCTTCTTTTAAAGTCGCAAAAACTTTTCCTGTGGGATGTTCATTATCTACCTGGAAAAACCGGGTGTCAATATTTTTCGATTCATAAACAGCTTTCAATTCTTTACCAAGTTCATCATCTCCTATCCGCGTTATTACAGCGGGGTTTTTACCCAGTTGTTTCAAGTGGTAAGCTACATTTACAGGCGCGCCACCGGGCAATTTTCCTTCTGTCAAAAAGTCCCAAAGGGTTTCACCAAAGCATACTACCGGGAAGTCTGCATTTTCTGTCATTACAATTTTTTGGGTTTAATATAAGCAATCTTTTCAGGAAAGCATTTTACGAATCATATTTTACAATCGCTGTTTCTTAAAGAGCGCAAAAAATAAATTTAGTTGAATTTTTTGGAATACCTGTGCGATATGTATGGAAGCTCCATTTTATATGGAAGACATATGTTTATATGGAGGACATATGTAGTATCTAACCCTCACTCTCTAATCCAGACGTATGTGCAAAAGCAGGAACGCCAACAAATGCTGTGAGGTAATCAGTGAAATCACTGTAATCCCTGGCAAAAAGAATGGACAGACGTCTAAAAATTTGTGGTAGTCAATACGGTTTCACCCTGCGGGTAAGAAATATTTCCATCATTTTCGGCAGTAATAAAAATTTTTGTAGGGTAATGAGGAGTAACGGTACTGATGGAACCTGTGAGCGCATTTGAAAACAATTTCTTCGACGATTTTATTTGTCCAATGTTTTTAATGTTGTTTTCATCGGTTTGCATCCAAACAACATAGGCAGACCGGGAGGGAGTAAGATCACCGGGCTCCGCTAAATTGGAAATACTGATATTAACATTGTAATTCTTATTCTTGTCTTTTTTAATTTTCACTGTTCCTTCCGCCCCCGGAACGATGGATGACTTGGCAAAACTTATTTTTTTTGCACAACCATTTGCTCCAATCATAAAAATGGCTAAAATAGCCAATGCTATCAATTGCGAAAAGGTTTTATTATTTCGTTTCATAATTTTTATTTTTAAAATATGTCTGCCAACAAATATTATTTATTCTTAAAGTTAGTTCTTTTTAGCGAGGCTTTTTTATGACATTCATCATGTTTGGGGGTCAATTGGCCTATTGGACTGGCAAGGCTGGTTCAGGGTCTATTTTCGAACAGCCATTTCCGTTAGCTTCCCGGCGTCCACACCTACAGTCTCTGTCTTAACTATTGTTGCAGGGGCGCAAACAATAGCAGGAGCCTGTACAAATCCGTGCAATCCGTGGCAAAAAATCGTCTATCTATCACCGATAAAAAATATACCAACAGTGAACCCACAAAAAACAATAATTTTTATTCTACCACTTCCAGTTTCTCACATCCGGCAGGTCACGGCCGTTTTTGCGGATATAATTTTTATGCTCTACCAGTTTGTCTTCCATTTCCTGTTTTAAATAAGCGCCTCTGTCTTTTAACTGAGGCAACCGATCGAGCGTATCAATTACTAATGTAAAACGATCCATCTGGTTGAGTACGGTCATATCAAAAGGCGTTGTAATCGTTCCTTCTTCTTTATATCCGCGTACATGAATATTATGGTGATTGGTTCTTCGATACGTAAGCCGGTGAATAAGCCATGGATAACCATGGAAAGCAAAAATGACCGGTTTATCCTTCGTAAATAATGTATCAAAATCAGCATCACTCAAACCATGCGGATGTTCAGACTTCGGTTGCAGTTTCATTAGGTCAACTACATTCACTACCCGTACTTTAAGCAGAGGTAATTCTTCATGCAAAATAGTAACAGCCGCTAATATCTCAAGTGTGGGTACATCGCCCGCGCAAGCCATAACCACATCAGGTTCTTCACCTTTATCAGTGCTGGCCCATTTCCAGATTCCGATTCCTTCCGTGCAATGCACCACCGCCTCATCCATTGAAAGCCATTGCGGTGCAGGATGCTTGCCAGCCACAACTACATTTACGTACTCACGGCTTCTCAAACAATGATCCATCACTGATAAAAGGCAATTGGCATCAGGCGGCAAATATATTCGCACTACTTCTGATTTCTTATTTAATACAACATCCAGAAAGCCCGGATCCTGGTGAGTAAAACCATTATGATCCTGTCGCCATACGTGAGAAGTTAGCAGAATATTCAGGGAAGCAATGTTTCTTCGCCAGGGAATATGTGAAGCTACTTTAAGCCATTTTGCATGTTGGTTAAACATCGAATCGATGATGTGAATGAAAGCTTCATAACAATTGAACAAGCCATGCCTTCCTGTAAGAAGATATCCTTCAAGCCAGCCTTCACATTGATGTTCACTCAACATTTCCATCACCCTTCCTTCTTTTTTAAGAAATTCATCCGTGTCAATCACTGAAGCTTCCCACTGGCGATTGGTTGTTTCAAAAACCGCGTTCAGTTTATTGGAAAGGGTTTCATCAGGTCCAAACAGCCGGAAATTTTTTTGGTCTTTATTCATTTTCATGACGTCGCGGATAAATCTTCCCAAAACAAATGTATCTCCGGGGCCGGCGATTCCTTTGAATTTTACATCAATGCCATGTTCCCTGAAATCAGGCATTTTAAGATCGCGTAGCAACAAACCTCCGTTTGCATGGGGATTAGCACTCATGCGATATTCGCCTTCGGGAGCCAGTTCGGCTAGTTCAGGCAACAACCGGCCTTTCTTATCAAAAAGTTCTTCGGGTTTGTAACTCTTCAGCCATTGTTCGAGTTGCTTTAAATGTTCGGGGTTTTCTTTCGGATCGGTAATAGGAACCTGGTGAGCACGGAATGTTCCCTCTACCGGCAATCCATTCACAAACTTAGGGCCGGTCCACCCTTTTGGCGTTTTTAAGATGATCATCGGCCAGCGCGGCATGGAAAGATTATTATTTTTAGCGGAACTTTCTTTTATCGCTTTTATTTCCGCGTATACTTGATCAAGCAGGTTCGCCATTTTTTGATGCATTTCCATTGGGTCGTCTCCTTCAATTAAATGCGGATTCCAGCCGTAGCCTTCAAAAAGTTTGAGCAGATCTGCATTACCAATGCGCGCCAGTACGGTTGGATTTGAAATTTTGTAACCGTTAAGATGCAAAATCGGAAGCACTACCCCATCTCTCACCGGGTTTAAAAATTTATTGCTGTGCCATGAAGTGGCCAAAGGGCCGGTTTCGGCTTCACCATCCCCTACAACGCAGGAAACAATGAGATCGGGATTATCAAAAGCGGCACCGAAAGCATGGCTCAGTGAATAACCCAGCTCACCGCCTTCATGAATAGAACCAGGGCATTCAGGAGAAACATGACTGGGAATTCCGCCGGGAAATGAAAACTGCGTAAATAATTTTTTCAATCCTTCTTCATCACGGCTGATATTTGGATAGACTTCAGAATAAGTTCCTTCAAGATACACGTTACTTACAATTGCAGGTGCACCATGACCCGGGCCTGAAATGTAGATCATGTTTAACTTATGTTTTTTTATAAGCCGGTTGAGATGCACATAAATAAAACTCTGGCCGGGAGTGGTTCCCCAGTGGCCAAGTAACATGTGCTTGATATCTCCAGGTTTCAAAGGCTCACGAAGAAGCGGATTATCGCACAAATAGATTTGGCCTACAGCCAAATAATTCGCTGCACGCCAGTAAGCATTTATTTTGTTTAAAAGCTCTTTGGGTAAAACTTTCGTTTCTTTTTCCATTGTTTGAGTTTCCATGATAGTTTGATTTTACAAATCCATTTATAAATATTTTTTGAGGTCACCGTTGCCAGCAAATCAACCTGTTTTCCAATGGAACTGAAATTTCCAGGTAATGAGAAATCACGCGTACCGTATAATCATTGGATGAACGCTCTGTAGTAACTTCAGCTGAATAAACAATTCCTTCTTCATTTTTCTTTGTGTCATTTTCCATCTTTATTATTTCTGGAGGTTCATCTTTAATTCCATCTGCGTAAAGTTGTACCTCTACATTTTCCGGATCAATTTGATTTAGAAAAACCGGCACTTTATATCCGAAGCCATTTTCTTTCGAAATTATTTCTGTGCTACCAAATTTGATTGCCGGCCATTTTACAGAAAGGTCTTTTGTTATATCAACTATTTGTTTCCCAATCACCGATTCGCCAGCCGATCTTTTTACATAACCTGATGCTGCCGGCATGTAATATTTTTGAGTGTATTCGCGCACAGTACGGTTTGCTGAAAAACGGGGCGTCAGTTTGCCCATGCTGTTCCTCATTCTTTCTATCCATTTTTCGGGTATTCCTTTTTCATTCCTGTTGTAGAAATCGGGGATTATCTCTTTTTCAAGAATATCATAAAGATTCTGCGCCTCTGTCCGATCCCATTCAGGATCATTTCCATGTTGTTGCATATCGCCTAAAGCCCAGCCTACTTCCGGGGAATAGGCTTCTGCCCACCAACCGTCAAGTTCTGATAAATTAATTCCCCCGTTCACCAATACTTTCATTCCACTTGTGCCGCAGGCTTCCCAGGGACGGCGTGGTGTATTTATCCACACATCCGATCCCTGAACCATATTTTCTGTAAGAAACATATCATAATCACTTAAAAAAATTACATGTTTATGCAAATCGTTTTGCTCAATAAATTTGATCCATTCCCTGATTAATGCCTTTCCTGATTCATCATAAGGTGGCGCTTTTCCTGCTATTAACAACTGCACGGGAAATTGAGGGTTTCTAAGAATATTGATAAATCTTGCAGGATCAGATAGCAAAAGATTCGGCCTTTTATAAGGAACAAAACGCCGCGCAAAACCAAGCATGAGTGTATCCGGATTCAAAATATTTTTTGCCATTTTTAGTTCGTCTGCTGATCCTGCGGCAACCCGTGTTTGCCTTTCAAAGCGTTTGCGTGCAAAATCAACCAGCTCTTTTCGCTGAACACATCTCATCTCCCAAAGATCAGCATCAGATAAAGTAGAAATATCGCGTTCAAGGGATTCCAAGATCGCCTCGCCAGCGGTCTTTGCCGGCAGCTTCTGTCCACAATTTGTCAGCAATTTCAGAGTCCCAACTCGGCATGTGAACGCCATTGGTTACATGACCGATTGGAATTTCATCGACAGGCCAGCGTGGAAAAAGATTTTTAAAAAGATCTTTGCTCACCTTTTCATGAAGACGACTAACTGCGTTAACGGCTCCGCTGCAACGGAGCGCCAGGAAAGCCATGTTGAAACTCTCCGAAGAATCATACGGATTTTGCCGGCCAAGCGCCATAAAATCTTTCATGAGTAGCTGCAGGTCATCTTTTACATAATTGCCAAAAAACTGTTCCATTATTGCAGGGCTGAAATGATCAAAACTGGCTGGAACTGCCGTATGTGTAGTAAATAAATTTCCTTTTCTTGTGACAGATAAAGCCTCTTCAAATGAAACGTCGTTTTCCTTCATGTAATCATTCGCTCTTTCCAACACCAGAAAAGCTGAATGCCCTTCATTCATATGGCACACTTCCGGCTTAATCCCGAGCGCTTTCAGTAAACGCCAGCCGCCGATACCTAATAAAATTTCCTGCTGAATACGCATCGTTGATCCCCCACCATACAGCTCATTCGTTATGCCGCGATATACCGGCAGGTTAGCTGCATCATTACTGTCCAAAAGATAAAGTTTTAATCGGCCCACCTGCACCTGCCAGGTTCGAAGCCACACAGGAGAACCCGGAAAGTCTACTTTTATCCGCAACCACTCACCATCTTCCAGGCGTAAAGGCGTGACAGGCAATTGACCGGGATCGTTGTAAGGAAAAACTGCCAGTTGGTTATCCGAACTGTCAATTACCTGGTGAAAATATCCCTGTTGAAACAGTAAGCCGACTGCCACAACAGGAACACCGAGATCACTTGCTGATTTTAACTGGTCGCCGGCTACATTTCCCAAACCTCCGGAATAGATTGGCAAGGCTTCACTCAACATGAATTCCATACTGAAATAAGCAACATGTGTAAGCGCCGAATCAGGATGGTTTTGTTGAAACCACGCTTCCCTGGTAGTGGAATTCTCTTTCAGTTTCATCAACTCATCGAGTCTTATCTCTGAAAGAAGGAAGTGCCATTTTCTTTTCGAGCTCTTGATGAGAAATCGTTTGCAAAACAATCCACGGATTATGGGTAAGATTCCATAAAGCAGGATCCAATTCTTTCCACAATTCATCAGCTGAGTGATTCCACGACCATCGCATATTGAGCGCCAGTTCCATCAACGATTCTATTCCCTCAATATCTGCAGGCCACAAACCATAAATCTTATTTTCATTAATCGTTTCCATAATTATTTTAAGATTTATTCCTTTTCATTTTTCAATGCCTCAAACCCTGAAACCACATCAAATAATTCTTCATCGATGGTTTCCTGTCGCATACGGTGAAAAGTATGGTTTAAGTCCTCCAGCATTTCATCAATATTTTTTTTGGCTCTCTCCATCGCTGCGAGCCTGCTGGCGTTTTCGCTTGCAAGAGACTCAGCACAAGCTTTGTAAAGTGAAACAAAAAGATATTCGCTTATCAGTGCCTCCAGTGTTGACTTTCGGCCTCCGGCTACACCGGCAGTTTTTTGCCGGCCATTGTATTGATTTAAATTTTGATGCCAGTTTTCATCTAACGGCAATAACTGTTGAAACACCGGTTCATAACCTGCGGGTGCCACAGGCTTATTATGAAAAATATAAATCGCCTGAAAATTGCCTTCTTCAATACGTTTGCTGGCTTTTTATTAAAAGCTGCCCAACGAGTGAGGTAATAACATCAACAGAATTAGGTACTGAAAAATAGTTGCGTGGTATTTAATCCGTTCCCCAATAACAGAAGCTGAATTCGCTCTCCAACAGGCCACACTTCCTTTTTACCCGGCAAATCATACAAAAACCGCAATGCAAATGACGCAAGCGAATCATTGAACTGCCCAACCAAACCAAGATCAGATCCAAAAACAATTGCGCCTGTTTGAATGTCCTCCTTTTTCACGGTGGCCTTTTTCTGCGCCATTTTACCAATTTTTTCCTCTCTGAAATAGGCAATAAGTCCTAAAACAATTGTTCGGTAATAGTCTTGTGATGAGCTTACCGCGGTTTCATACTGACCGATATTTGCGGCCGCCATGGTCTTCATTGTCCGTACCACCGACTGTATCTCAGCCGCTCCGTTAATCTTTTTCCGTAAACTTTCAAGCGTTTCCATTATTCATTATTTTCACTTTCTTTTTTAATTACCTGGAAAGACGCAAGGACTTTATTGGCAAGGGCCAAAATAGATGAAACAACGTCATCGCTCAATTCTTTGTCTGCCGTCAACTGCTTTTCTATCTGCCGCGAAACATCATTGCTGTTTTCTAATAAAGCCGATTCAGCTTCCTGCATTTTGTCTGCCGGTACAGTATCAAAAATTTCGTTATTGAGGGCAATCAATAAGATCAGTTGTTGAGCAACCGGCATGGGTTGAAGTTCCTGCTGCTGAAGCCATGCACGAATCCGTTTTCCGTGTTCAATAATCTTTTGTGTATGTTCATCAAGCCTGGTACCAAAGCGCGCATAATTTTCCAACTCTTCAAATTGTGAATAGGCCAGTTTAAGGTTGCCGGTGATTTTGCGGTAGGCTTTTAGTTGCGCTTTGCCTCCAACCCGGGAAACGGATTTACCCACATCTACAGCCGGTAAAATGCCTAATTCAAAAAGATCAGGGGAAAGATAAATCTGCCCGTCGGTTATGGAAATAAGGTTTGTAGGGATATAGTCTGAAATATTTTGGGCTTCCGTTTCGATGATTGGCAGTGCCGTCAGCGATCCGCCTCCCAGCTCTTCATTCAAATGTGTAGAACGCTCCAGCAATCTTGAATGGATGTAAAAAATATCACCCGGAAATGCCTCCCTGCCAGGCGGCCTTCTTAATAAAAGTGAAAGCTCGCGGTACGCTGTCGCGTGATGAGTCAGGTCATCATATACAATCAACACGTCGCGGCCTTTCTCCATAAAATATTCTCGCTATACTGGTGGCCGCATAGGGAGCAATATATTTTAACCCGGGTGCGCTGTTTCCTTCTGTTACTACCACGATCGTATATTCCATTGCGCCCTTTTCTTCAAGGTTTGCGATCACTTTTGCCACCGCAGAAGTCCGCTGCCCAATGGCACAATAAATGCAAATGACATTTTTATCACGCTGATTAATAATGGTATCAACTGCAATGGCGGTTTTACCGGTTTGCCGATCACCCAATATCAGCTCACGTTGCCCACGGCCGATCGGTATCAGGGCGTCAATGGCTTTTAATCCTGTTTGTAATGGAACATTCACCGGCAAACGATCCATAATGGCCGGCGCCGGCCGCTCAATAGGATAACGACCATCAAATATTACGGGGCCTTTATTATCCAGTGGCTCTCCCAAAGGATTAATGACTCTGCCCAGCAAAGTTTTTCCTATCGGAATATCCATTACCCTTCCTGTTCTTTCCACTTCATCCCCGGCATGCAAGTTTGGAGTAATCACCCAGAAGAATGGCCCCAATTTCATGTGCGATCAATATTATAAGCGATACCAAATAACCCATGCGGAAATTTCAGCAATTCTTCATAACCTGCGCCTGGGAAGCCCGGAAATCCTCACAATTCCGGAAGAAATACTTTTCACATAACCCACTTCACGCGGTGCAATGAATAATTATATTCTTCGCCGTGCTTTACTTATATCGCCAAATGTGTTATTGATAACCGTATTTAATTCATCTGTCCATCTCTATTTAATATTTATGCCGTGGCTTGTTTCGATTTTTGCTGTATCGTTTCTGAGACATGCTTTTTCAAGTGAATTCAAATATTCTGAAATACTCCATGCAACTTTAAATCCATTTACTGATAGTTCAATACCACTAATGATTTGCGGCGAAATTTCAAATTGATAATGAAACTTCTTTTCGCACTCATATTTTTAAAAGTGCTCTTAATTTCTTCTTTCTGATTGTCAGATAATTCGAAAGCGCTTTTTATCGTAATTACTTCGTTTTCCTGAATTAAAAATACGAATAATTTGTTGCTTTACTGTATCCGTCAGTTTTATTCAGTTTCGATATAAACGTTTTTACCACCTGTTCTTCCAAGTTCAGCGTTCCTGCAAGATCTTCAAGTGTCTTTCCTGGAAATATTAAAAACTTCCTGTTGTGTTTTTTGAGCGATCTCTTTTTCAAGGCTTCCTGCTTTTTCTCTCATAGCATTTTCCAATTGCATGCGCAAAGTTTCCGCGTCATTTCTAGCCTGTTCAACAAGCTTTTGCTTTTCTTCTTTACTTTCAGCCATGGCTTTATCCATCAACTCTTTCTTATGCTGGTCAAACTCTTCATTTTTTTGTTGATACTCATGCAACTTTTCGTTTGCTTCGTCCATTTTTAATGCAGCATCAGAAAACTGGCCGTCAACTTTTTTTTCACGTGCTTCAATCGCGTTCAGGATCGGTTTATACAAAAATTTCTTCAACAACCACACCAAAATGAGGAAGTTAATAACCTGCGCAATTACTGTGAACCAATCAATTTTCATGTCGCTTTATTTTGCAATGATGTGATTCCAGAAAGGGTTGGCAAAAATGAGGATCATCGACACTACAAAACAATAAATTGCTGTTGATTCTATCATGGCCAATCCTACAAATAAAGTTCTCGTAATGGTTGACGAAGCGTCCGGTTGCTGTGCAATAGAGTCCAAGGCGGATTGCACCGGCTTTACCTTCACTAAAGGCGGGCAGCATACATCCGATACCGGTTGTGAGCCCGGCTGTAATGATGGAAACTATTGCAATGATTGTGATATTATCCATTTGTTTTTATTTTAATTGTTTTCGTTTTTGTTTTTGATGATTCAACTGCCGCAGCGATATAGACAGTGGCCAGCACACTAAAAATATAGGCCTGCACCATGCCCGTAAGCAGCCCCAGCACTTTCATCACCATCGGAAATATAAAAGGCGAAATGCCAAGCAGAATCGCAACAATCAATCCGCCGCTCATGATATTTCCAAAAAGCCTGATCGCCAAAGCAAGCGTTCTTGATATTTCACTGATAAGATTAAAAGGCAACATGATTAAGGTCGGTTGCAGGTAAGACCGCATATAACCTGTAACGCCACTTTTTTGAATACCGAAAAACGGAACCGCGAGGAACACACTGATAGCAAGGGCCGCAGTAGTCGAAAGCGAACCGGTGGGCGGTTCATAACAAGGAAAAATGATGCAGAATTTGAAAGAGCGATAAAAAGAAATAAAGTGCCGATAAAACTGATGTATTGCCGGCTTTGCTTTAATCCTATTTCTTTTATTTGGCTTTGCATGCCAATCACTATCATTTCAAGAACGCTTTGCCAGCGCGAAATACGAATGGTTGTTTTCAATTTCCTTGTTACCAGGGCTGAAGCAACAACGAGGATGAGCATCAAAGCCCATGTAGTTACAATAGTCAGGTTCAAATTAAAAAAACCGTGTTTCCAAAAGATTATTTCATCAGGGCTAAGTCTCACGAGCTACCTCCTTTTCTAATTTGAAAGTTTTTAACGCTTTGTTTTTTGTAAAATGTAAAACAATAAATCGTCCTGCTATAAATCCAACAAGGCAAATGAGAAGTCGTTGCCAATTACCTGCACCCACAAAATAAAATCCAACTAACGTGATGCCTACACGAAGAAAAAAACTTGTGAAAAGCCAAAGCCCGGGTGTATCGGAATGAACCATTTTTTTTACAGTAAACCAAAGTCCTCCAAAAAAAACTATTGCTAATGTAATGCCGGCAACTGCCGCCCATATTGTATTTAAAATTTCATTCATCATTTTCATTTTCGTTTTGATGCATTTCTTTATTTTCTTTTGCAACCCAGTACCATGCAATAAGACAACCAATAGATAACCCGACTATCAGTAGGCTTAAAGTCCATGAAAAGGATTGATGATAAACCTTGTCTAACCATAAACCACAAAGCGCACCAACCAACGCCGGCACAGCTACAGACCAACCGACCATCCCAAACATTCCAAGCCCAAACCAAACGCTACGCTTGTTTTCATGAAGCGCCTTTAGTTTCCGTTTTTCTTCTTTACCTACCCGGTTACTAAAATGGTCGTCCTTATTTTTGTCATCCCCCTTCATCTTATTTTTTTCTGAATTTTTCCAAATTGTAAATGAAAGAACTTTCCAACTTTGCCATAGCCGCCTTTACCTTTTTTTCTCTTTCACTTAGTTCTTTAAAATCCTTTTCTACCGATTCCCGCAATTTTCCCAAGTCAGCGCCGCCGATTGCATTCCGCACCGACACCATGACTTCAAATCCGGCCTTCACTAATATGCCTTCTTCCAATGCCAAATAATGAACTTGCCCCAAATCACTTTCATAAGTAAAAATGCCCGGAGCCAGCGCCGCTACACAATCAAGCCTTTGTGGCCAGATGCCAAAAGAGCCTTTTATAAGTCTGCATCACTATCCGCGTCACTTTCTTTTTTTAGCAAAGATTTTATGAGGAAGAAGAATCTTTAGATTCATAAATAGTGATTCCATTTTATTCGTTTTTTGTTTGTTTACTGTCTGCTACTTTTTCTTTTACCACTTTTTTCTTCACTTCATTTACTGTTCCGATCATATAAAAAGCATCTTCAGGTACCTCTTTAAATTCATCCGCCAATATTCGTTCACATCCGTTCAGTGCCTCTTCAAGACTCACTTCTTTTCCTTTAATACCACTGAATTGCTCAGTGGTAAAAAAAGGTTGAGTAAAAAATCTTTCCAGTCGCCTTGCACGGTTTACAAGGTTCCGGTCTTCGGTCGTTAACTGTTCCATGCCCAACATCGCAATAATGTCCCTGAGCTCTTCATACTCTGAAAGTGTATGCCTGATCTTTTGTGTAAGTTCGTAATGCCTTTTACCGATAATTCCCGGTGTTGCCATTTTTGAATTCGATTGTAACAAATCTATCGCCGGGTAAAGTCCCTCGGCAGATCTTTTTCTTGAAAGAACTATGGAAGCAGAAAGATGGGAAAAAGTATGTACTGCTGCCGGATACTGTTAAATCATCTGCCGGAACGTACACTGCCTGTATCGAAGTGATGGCGCCGGTTTCAGTATTAGCAATCCGTTCTTCCAATTGTGATAATTCCGTTCCCATCGTAGGCTGATAACCCAAACGTGACGGCATTTGCCCCATCATGCCCGACACTTCCATACCTGCCTGAATAAAACGAAAAATATTATCAATAAGCAGCAGTACATCCCTGTTTTCTTCATCCCTGAAAAACTCAGCCATGGTGAGCGCCGCATGGCCTACACGAAAACGCGCACCCGGCGGTTCATTCATTTGCCCGAAAACCATTACCATATTATCCAGCACTCCCGCTTCTTTCATATCATGGTACAATTCGTTTCCTTCACGGCAACGCTCGCCAATGCCACAAAACATGCTAACGCCTTTGTTATTAGCTACCATGTTGTGAATCATTTCTGTAAGCAAAACTGTTTTGCCGACACCCGCGCCTCCAAACAAACCCGCTTTACCACCGCGTTCCAGGGGAATCAAAACATCTATCGCTTTAATGCCGGTTAAAAATATTTCTGATTGGGTAGATCTTTTTTCTAAAGCCGGTGGTGGCTGGTGAATGCTGCGCCTTTTCATTGGCGGAAGTGGTTCGCCTTTGTCGATCGTATTTCCAAAGACATCAAACATGCGTCCGATAATCCGGGGGCCGACAGTAACCGTCAATTTCACCTCCCGACCGGAAAGCCGGCATTCCACGTGATAATCCTTCCGTTGGATTTAGCGCGATTCCTCTTACGGTATTGGCGTTCTGCTGGGCAAGCACTTCAATGGAGATCTGCTTTTCAGTGCCGGCAAAAAGAAGTGAGAATATCGGAGGCAAATTATCGGCAAACCAAATATCCACCACGCTTCCGGCGGACGGAAATTATTTTCCCGACTTGCAAAGGATCATTATTATTGGGACCTGCAGGCATTTTTTCTTTTTAAAAAATGACCTTATCATCAAAACAATCACCCTTTTACTGGGATAGTAAACAGACTTTTTTAGAATATTTTATTTTCTTCAATCCCGGAAATTAAAAATGATATATTAAAAATATCAGATAATCTTAATGATAAAATCATTTAATTCAACCTCCTAAATTTCCCGGTTAAATGTCAAAGAAATAATGCCGCCTGTCATTTAAAAATGATTTGCATCAGTATAAAGGTTGGTTTGGATTCAATTAACGTGAAGAGCTTTGGTCGGGATTTCATCAATTTGCTGCTTTTCTTCGACAAATGTTAAGAAACTGAGCAGAAGGCTGAAACAATCAAAATTATACAACAACGTTTACGTTAGCACGTATTCAGATTAAATACCTGTACAAAATAATACTTGTTCTGTTGCAAAGTATCGATAAAATAAAAATCATGGTTATAGATTGATTTACTGTTGCAGTAAAGACACTCCATCGAAACGAAACACATTGGGCGGCATTATTTAATCACCTCCATTGATGCTAATTGTTTGGGTAGCTACAATATCACGGGATGATTTACCAATCATTAGTTTGTATGCCCCCGGCTCAACTATCCACTTGCTGTTGTCCTCGTCATAATACGCAAGGTCTTTAGCCGGCACATTTAATGTTACTACCACTTCTTTTCCTGCAGGAACCATTACTTTTTTAAAAGCTTTTAATTCTTTTTCCGCTCTCTCTACCTTTGAACCTTCCTTTCCAACATACAACTGTACCGTTTCTTTTCCAGAGACTTTGCCGGTGTTTTTAACCTTAATAGTAACGGTTATGGTTTCGTTGGTTTTGTACGTTTTTTTGTCAGTATGTAACCCGGAATAATCAAAAGCAGTATAAGATAAACCATAACCAAACGGATAGAGAGGCGTAATGTTTTTGGTGTCGTACCAACGGTAACCTACTAAAATACCTTCTTTGTAAATAGCTGTCCCGTTGTCGCCGGGAAAGGTATGAAGAAAATGTGCGGGCGACTCGTCAAGAGCAACGGGAAAGGTAAAAGGCAATTTGCCTGAAGGATTTACTTTGCCGGTTAATACATCTGCCAAAG
This sequence comes from uncultured Chitinophagaceae bacterium, assembly GCA_963815085.1. Lineage (GTDB taxonomy): Bacteria > Bacteroidota > Bacteroidia > Chitinophagales > Chitinophagaceae > Ginsengibacter. Next base: position 55,709 of record CAWFFT010000041.1, read on the forward strand.
CGTGGCCTCCTTCTGAACCATTAAACCATGACCAAACAATTGTATGATTGTCTTTTTTTATTTTATTAATATCATACGGCCCTCCGCCAATTACTACAATAATCGTATTTGGATTGGCAGCAGTTACGGCATCTACAAGAGCCTGCTCTCCGAAAGGCAGACTCAGATCTTTTCTGTCGCGGCCTTCACTCTCATAATCACGGTTGCCGCCGATAAATAATATGGCCATATCACTGCTCTTTGCAGTATTCACAGCTTCCTGTATCAGTGCCGGGTCAGGTTGGTTCACATCAACATCTTCTTTTTTCTTTTGGGATGCATTTATTACCCGTGCACGATATCCTTGTGCAAACTTAATCTGCACTTTTTTACCCAATGCATTTTGCAAACCTTCCAGCGGAGTGATCTCGTATTTTGCTTTTACACCCGCACCAAAACCGCCCAAATGATTCGTGTGAGTAGCATTATCACCAATAACAGCAATGGATTTAATCCCTGCGGTATTTAAGGGCAATAGGTGTTTTTCATTTTTTAAAAGCACTATCGACTCTGTTGCAATATCATAAACCGTCTTACTGTGAGCAGGCGTATTGAGCGATCCTTTAGGCGCATTTTTGCTTAAAGAAGTTTTGTAAAGAACCCACAATATCCGGTGGACTTTATCATCAATTGTTTTTTCACTCACTTTACCAGCTTTAACAGCATCAAGAAGTGGTTTGGCAAAATAATAATTTTCATAAGGTGGCTGTGATCCCATTTCAACATCGAGGCCGTTATTAGCCGCATCCACTGTACTGTGCGTTCCTCCCCAGTCAGAAATTACAATTCCCTTGAAATTCCACTCCCCTTTGAGTATTGTATTTAGCAGATACGGATTTTCAGAACAATACACTCCACGCACTTTATTATAGGCCGACATAATACTCCATGCATTCCCTTTTTCTATTGCAGCTTTAAAAGCAGGAAGGTATATTTCCCTCAAGGCACGTTCACTCACTTCCACATTTACAGTCCCTCGATTGGTTTCCTGGTTATTTAAGACATAATGTTTGACGCAGGCAGCCACATGCCTGCTTTGAATTCCTTCTACTGCATTTACAGCCAACTGTGAATTTAAATATGGATCTTCAGAATAATATTCATAAGTGCGGCCGTTAACCGGTGTGCGCGTAATATTAAAAGCAGGAGCGAGTATAACATTTTTATCACGCGCGAGTGCTTCTTCTCCTAATGCAACCCCATAGCGGTAAGCAAGAGAAGGATTCCATGTGGCTGCAATTGCAGAACCATTTGGAAAAAAAGTTGCGGAATCTGTGGTAAGATTGGCGGGTGCCCATCCTCCGTTCGAACTCAATTCTTCCCTTACTCCCAAAGGACCGTCGTCCATGGACAAACCCGGGAATGCCAAGACGTGGGACGCCGGCAGTTTTAAAAATTGAATTAGCATGCAGCATGGAAATTTTCTCTTCAAGCGTCATCTTTTTTATCAACTGGTTGATTTTTGCTTCAGTGGCTGCATCATTATTCTGCGCATATGCAACATTTATAATCATTAGTAAGGCAACAAAAGTTGCGATTAACCTGGTAAAAGTTTTTCTCATTATTGTGTAAGTAATTTATTGAATTGAATTCGCATATCGATGAAGCATTGCACTTATACAGCTATTTGCAAAACCGGTTGTATCCATGAAATAAGCTTTCATGGAATGAAGATAAGTAATGCGCCCGAACAAAAGCAAACCCTATAATTATCAAAATAAAAATCTATAATAAAAGCTTGTTTACCCGGTAGAAAAATCTAAACAATTCTGGCAACTAATTGGCGATTAAAATATACACTGTTTAATATGTGGGGAATAAATTTTGCACAATGCAAATCAAAAGAATTGGTGGATATATTCCGTCAATCAACTTTTACAAAAAACCTATAATCATTTGCTACTGCAACGTTTTCAAATCTTGTGAGTGTGCAAAAACAGGTTGCGGCCGAATAGTAAGTTGGCATAAAATTATTTATGATTTAAAGCAATCGACCGTTCATTTTTAAATTTCGTTTTTAATGAAAAGTACCTTTAATACGATCTGGATCGTGGCAGTTACTTTATTTTTTGGCTCATGTTCTGAAGTTCAGCAGGTTTACACAAATAGTGCGAGCGGAGTAGGATTTAACCAGTTTAAAACTTATGCATGGCTTCCGGTGATTGACACATCCCCACGTTCTCTTTTCTATTATCAAAACTTACAGTTCAATATTATGCAACGGGTGAACTACGAAATGCATGAACGCGGCTATCGTATAGACACTATCAATCCGGATCTTCTTGTTTTACTTCATCTTCGTTTACGTAAAGATGACAAACAGACGGTTCGTGTAGCTCCTCTTTCAAACAAGTACAGTTACTATTATAAAGGCTTTACCCCTTCTTATTGGAACCCTGACTTTTACTTGTATTATAATACTGTAAAAGCAATACGTCCAACAGATGTAACGGCCATTCCATACACGACTGGTACGTTAGTTATCGACGTTATTCAAAATAAAAAGGACAAACTCATCTGGCGTGGCTGGTCGATGGCGCCTGTCAAAAACGATTTTACAAAACGGGATTTTATTCAAATTGTAGATGATCTGTTTCAACGGTATCCTGTTGATAAAAGGAATCGCATTGCCATCAGGTAAAATCAAAGGTCTCATTCTTGTGAGGATGACGTCGCTTTAGTAAAGAATAGAGAGTTGCACTATTCTTAATGCAACTGAGAAACCATCTTATGCCTAGAACCGGAAGTTGGTTGGGTATCATAGGATACGTTCAATAAGCGGTTACTTTTTATCTTTCCCAATGTTATACAACATCTCGTAGTTCAAACCTAAAAATTGGGTTGCCATATTTCCTTTCTTGTAACCAATTCACAATCTCTATTTTTGCAGTATGCAAAAACCGGTATTGGTAATAAAATTAGGTTCGGCGGTAATTTCAGATGAGCATGGAATTAATCATGGAGTAATAAAAAAAGTAGCATCTGAAATTGCGTCGCTTTCCTCCAAATATAATGTAGTGCTTGTTTCCAGCGGTGCCGTGGGAAGTGGAAAAAAATTATTGAGTCATTATAAAGGCTCATTAACCGAACGTAAAGCTGCTGCGGCGGTTGGTAACCCAATATTAATTATGCTGTATCAAAAATATTTTGAAGCCTATAGTATCCCCGTAGCGCAGGCATTATGCGAGCGGCATCATTTTTCTAATCGTCTGCAGTTCGTTCAATTAAAAGATACGTTCGATACCCTTTGGAAAAACAATATTGTACCCATCGTGAATGAAAATGATCTTGTGAGTAACATTGAGTTGAAATTTTCTGATAATGATGAACTGGCTACATTGATAGCCGTGGGCTTTAATGCAGAAGCAATGATCATCTGTACTTCTGTTGGCGGTTTAATGAATCATGAAAAGGAAATAATTCCCTTGGTTGAAAAGGTCGATAATAAAATTTTAAATTTAGTAACAACTGATAAAACCAATGTTGGCCTGGGTGGAATGATTTCCAAACTTACCTTTACAAGGCTTGCTATCTCGCTCGGAATAAAAGTGATCATTTGCGGTCTTCAATCCGATTCACCATTCCGGGGAGCTTTGGGCGGAACAAACGGAACTACTTTTAATGCGCAAGCTTCCAACCTGAAAGCACGCCAAAAATGGCTGGCAAGCGGTAGCATCATGCTGGGCAGCATCCTGATGGATAAAGGCGCGGTGAAGGCTTTGTATCAAAGAAAAAGTTTACTTACTGTCGGCATAAAAAACGTTTATGGTAAATTTGAACCGGGTGAAGTGCTGCAATTGATGGATGAAAATGAACAAATAATTGGCGTAGCCAAAGCAAAATTAGCAGCCAAAGCCATACGGGACAATATTTCTATAAAAAATGTGGTGGCCGCTCACGCAGATGACATTGTTTTATTTTAAAAAAAAGAAAATGAATTCTATTTTACCTCTTATCGTAAAAACACACAAAGCCTCTATACAACTGCGCAGGATAAATGATGCCCAGATTCAAAATATGCTGCTATCACTCGCGGTGGCGCTTGAAAAAAACAAGTCGCGTATCCTGAAAGCCAACTCTAAAGATCTTTCGAAACAAGACCCGGACAATCCTCGTAACGATCGGCTTATGCTGAATGAACAAAGGATAATCAATATCGCGAATGCGATTCGGAATGTGAGTCAATTACCTGATCCCTGCGGAAAGGTTTTGGAAAAAAGAACCTTGCACAATGGTTTGCAACTGGAAAAAATTGCTGTGCCGCTTGGCGTGGTAGGCGCTATTTATGAATCACGGCCCAATGTAACTTTTGACATCGCTGCCTTGTGCCTGCGCAGTCATAATGCATGTGTGTTGAAAGGAAGTATTGACGCGTTTGAAACAAATATAGTAGCTGTTGATATTATTAAGCAGGTACTAAAAGAAAATAACATGGACGAAGACCTGGTGACGCTATTGCCATCCGGAAAGAGAAGTGGTACAGGAATTATTTACGGCAACGAAATATGTGGATGTATTAATTCCACGCGGTTCCGACGGACTGATTCAATATGTAAGAAAAAATAGTTTGGTTCCGGTAATTGAAACCGGTGCAGGCGTGTGTCATGTGTACGTGGAGAAAGAAGCCAATTTAAAAAAAGCAGTAGATATTGTAGTGAATGCAAAGGTTTCCCGTCCGTCAGTATGTAATGCCGCAGATGCTATCCTCGTGGACAGACCGGTCGCAAAAGATTTTTTGAAGGAACTGCAGCCTGTTTTTATTAAATACAATGTAGAAATTTTTGCAGATGAATCAGCTTATGATTTGCTGAAAGATTATCCTCATTTGCTAAAAGCGTCGCCCGAAGATTTTGGCCGTGAATTTTTAAGTTTGAAATGTGCCATCAAAGTAGTGGACGGTATCGACGAAGCATTGGAGCATATTTCAGAATATTCAACCAGGCACTCCGAAGCCATCGTTTCTGAAAACAAAGAACATTGTGAAAGATTTTTGCAGGAGGTAGATGCAGCAGCCGTTTATTCCAACGCATCAACGAGATTTACCGATGGCGAAGAATTTGGCCTTGGTGCCGAAATTGGTATCTCTACTCAAAAGCTTCATGCACGAGGGCCTTTCGCATTAGAAAAACTGGTCACCGAAAAATGGGTGATAAGGGGACAGGGACAAGTGAGGTAAATCATCGTCTTTTCTTCTATTGTAAATTCTAAAAAGCAAAAACAAAGAAAGCATCGATACCAAACTGGCGCAGGTCTCCTGCCCTGTGGACTTTTCGTTACTTGTATTATCTTACCACTACAGCACCTGTAATCCCCAAAACTCCTCAGTTCCTTCGCTTAATTCACTCAATCATTCCATTACCCTTTTTTCCTGGTGATTGGCTCCGCCTTGTTCTTCTCACGGCCGGTCAGGATATTTTCCAACCGGGTTCGTTTTACATAATTTTCAAAACGAAATGATTGGGCAAGGGCTATTAACTGATCATCTGACAACCCTTTAAACAGGTTGCAATACTCCGGTAACAGTGCTTCGGAAATAAGTATATGCCTCATCAGCAAGGCAATTTCAGCTTTCTGCCCGTGCGGATAGGGATCATAAGTGGGAAATTCTTTATTCATAAAATCTTCCATTGGCCCGATCACATTCCTGATATTTTTATCTGTACTTCCCCATGCATCTGCACCCAAAGAATCTTTGCGCGCCAGGAATGGTGACACCAGTTTCATATAGGGTGTATTTGGATTCTGATGCATTATGGCCTGCAGGCCCATGTCCTTATACAACCAGATGCACCAGCTTACTTTGTATTTATTATAATAAGCCAATTGGTCTTTTAATACCTGGTACCTCATTTCATCTTTGCTTGAGTCACCGGTATAAACAGGCCCAAACTCACCTACCCACAGCGGTGCATGATGAGAAAACATGAATTCACTTTTTTGCAAAAAATCTTTTTCAAGAGTGTCCTTGTCATAATACCGGCCGCGTGTAATGCCGGGATAATCGCCGCCATAGATGAAACCGGGCACTGCATAATCATGATTGGTGTAAACCACGTTGTCCCATATCTCTGTGAATTTGTCAAAATTAGTAGCATACTTATCGCCTTCTAAAAAAAGTATATGCTTAGTATCTATTTTCCTGATGGCATCACGCAATCTCTTATAATAAGGAAAAAGTTTTTCCCCCGTAGGCTCAGCAGGTTCATTCATTACGTCGTAGCCAGCTACCCATGGATTGTCTTTATAATGTTCAGCAATCGCTTGCCAAAGTTGTACCCCCCTGTCCTGAAAATTTTTATATAACCAGAATCTTGCTACATGAGTGGGATTATCACTGTGCCAGTTCTGGTTCTGCGCTCCGGGAAAAGCGTGCAAATCAATAACGGTATAGATATGATGCCTGGCACAGAGACTGATCACCGTGTCAAGGTAGGCAAATGAGGCTTCTTTAATTACACCCGGATTCATATCATCTTCAAAAAGATGGTAATTGATGGGGATGCGCACCAGGTTCAATCCAAGGCTTTGAATGTACGCGGCATCAGGTTCGGTGAAATAGCTTTTGAGAAAAGTATCAAAATACAGATCGTATTTCTTTTCTCCCAACACATTTTTGAGGCCTTCCCGCATGGCTTCTTCATTGCCGGTATAACCATCAATAAAATTTTCCATATGGAGCATTCCTCCCAATCCAAATCCACGCAGAAGGACTGTATCACCTTTTTGGTTAACGATCTGGTCTCCGGAAGTATGTAACCAGTTTTCATTTGCTGAAGTGGCGTTACTTGTATTATTTTTTTCAGAACACGCTGATAATAAAAAAAGAAAAGCGATGAATGGCAATAATAAATTTCTACGTTTCAATGTGTGAAAGTTTAAAAATGATAAATGGAAGTTGTTTAAGCAATAGTCATTCTATTAATAAATAAAGTTACAGATTTTTTTTTGCAGCAGCGCACGCTAATGGATGTTATTGTCAGCACCACAGATTTACCTGATTTACTGAAGGCAATGAGAAGATGTCAGCATCTCAGATTTTCCTGATTTACTGAAAGCCCTGAACAGAGCGTTGTCAGAATATACCATTGTGCTAAATTCTAATAGTTCGCCGAGGGAAACTCCGCGGGAATCAGGTAATCTGCACAATCAGTGGTTCAGATTTTTTTTGCAATTATCAGCACCCCAGATTTACCTGATTTACTGAAGGCCCTGAACAGAGCGTTGTCAGAATATACCATTGTGTTAAATTTTAATAGTTCGCTGAGGGAAACTCAGGGGAACAGGTAATCTGCAATCAGTGGTTCAGACTTTTTCTTCAGGTGTCAGCAATCGTTATTTCTATTTTTTTGTGAGTTTATATCTTAAATGAGTTGTCAGGTTTGACGGTATTACTTCTTCAATTTCTATGTCGTATTTATCTTTGTCAATACCATCAAAAAGCCGGATACCGCTTCTTAAAAAAACGGGTGCAATGTGAATAAAAAATTCGTCCACAAGTCCTGCATTTAGAAATTGTTGAATAGTGTTTGCACCACCTTGTATTCTTATGTCTTTTCCTTTTGCCGATTGTCTTGCTTTATCCAAGGCACTTTCTATTCCGTCATTTATAAAGTAAAAAGTTGTCGTTCCTTCCTGAACCCACGGTTCTCGCTTTTCGTGTGTTAATACATAAACGTCAGCTTTATATAGGTCATTTGGCCAACTGGCTTCGCCTTCCTCAAACATGCGTTTTCCCATAATGAAAGCACCTGTTCGTTCAATTGTCTCTCTAATAAATTTCCCATCAGGTCCATCTTCTTTGCCTCCTTCGAATCCTAAGTATTCCCAGAAAGCCTTTTGATTAAACATCCATGAGTGAATTTGTCCTGAAACTCCACCCATAGGATTTTGAGGACTTCTGTTATCTCCTGCAAAAAAGCCATCAAGAGATATTCCACTATCGAAAATTATTTTACTCATATTTTAGTCTTACTGTTTTATTGTCTGAACTGTCGTTTACAATCCTCGCTAACGTTCGTCTTTACGCTAATATACCAATCTGATTTTACATTGTAATTTATTGATCTCTTTTTAAACAACAGTTTATTAAAAACGCGCTTTTCGGAGTAACGCAAATGCCTCTAGGTTAGCATTTGAAAAGAATAATTCCAATTATTTGTTGATTTACTACCGCTCCGCTTTCTTCCAAATGGCCTTCGTTTATAACCGTTGCAAGTGAGGACTATTTCAGGGAAATTAAAAAACAAATAAAACTTTGTTTACTACATCCTTTAATGCTTTAGCCGCTGCTTAGGAGACCGGAGCGGATCGACTTTCAAATGGATTCAAGAAAGCAAACACCGACAGAGGCTAAAATTGGTTTATTTAATAGTAATTGGCAATGATGCAGAAGCTAAGCCATCGGATGTGGCTGTTATTGTTACTATGCCCGGCTTATTTTTAGCGCCAATAATTGCCAGGGCCAAACCATTGAACGCTTTACGATGATCTGCTTTGAACGATTCGTGGCTGGTTTGGCTTCCATTATCAACACCTGCCAGGAAGCTATCGGCTCCTGATAGTTTGAATTTGACATCATTATCAGCATTAGGCACCATTACGCCATTCTTATCTACAATTTTAACGGTGATAAAAGAAAGATCATTGTCGTTCGAACGTATGACGCTCCTGTCGGCACTTAATTCTATCCTGGCTGGCGCGCCCGCGGTTTTAACTTCGGTAGTTTTCACAACTTTGCCATTTTTGCGCGATACGGCCTTTAAGGTACCCGGCTCATAGTTTACTTTCCAGGCAACGTGCAGGCTGTCGCCCTGTTTTGATTTTGTACCTAATGATTTGCCGTTCAAAAACAGTTCAACCTCATCGGCATTACTGTAATAGACCCAAACATCAACTACTTTACCAGCTTCCCAGTTCCAGTGTGGTAATATGTGGAGCACTGTTTTATTGGTCCATTCGCTCTGGTACAAATAATAAACATCCTTAGGGAAGCCAGCCAGATCTACTATCCCGAAGTATGAACTGCGGGATGGCCATTGGTAAGGCCATGGTTCGCCAATATAATCAAACCCGGTCCAGACGAACTGGCCGGATAGAAAAGCATATTTTTTATATATTTTCAACGTTTCCTCGTGGGTAAAACCCCAGGGTGCCGAAATATTATCATAAGCGTTAACGGTATTATCGGCATTCATGGGCCTTCTCACCCTTTTGCCATTAACTACCATGCCTCCCGGCCACCGCTGAATGGTATCGGGCGAAGTATTGTAAACACCGCGGCTTTCCAGCGCCGAAACAGTTTCGGTACCAATGAATTTTTTACCGGGATAGTCCTTCTGGAAATTGGCAAGTTCATTATTATGGTAATTGTAACCTATCAGGTCAACAGCGCCCGATTCAACAATTTTATTGCCAGGGCCGGGTTCGCTATTGGCTGTAGTGATCGGCCTTGTGGTATCCAGTTCATGGATGATGCCGCTAAGCTCGAGGGCTATACGTGCCGCGCTGGTATCTCTTTGCTCGGGTATTTCATTACCGATGCTCCATATCATCACCGAAGGGTGGTTCCTGTCGCGCAGTACCTGATCTGTCAGATCGCGTTTGTGCCATTCATTAAAGAAAAGATGAGAGTCAAACTTAGGCCTTTTATGAATCTGCCATACATCGAATGCTTCGTCCATAATAATAAAGCCCATGCGGTCTGCAAGGTCTAAAAACTCTGGTGCAGGTGGGTTGTGCGAGGTGCGTATAGCATTTACGCCCATTGCCTTTAATATTTTAAACTGCCTTTCCAGCGCGTGCACATTAAATGCTGTGCCCAAAGCGCCCAGGTCATGGTGCATGCAAACGCCGTTTATTTTCATGGAAACACCGTTCAGGCTGAAGCCTTTATCCGCATCGAAATTGAAATAACGGATACCCAGCGGTGTTTCATACTGATCAACCACCACATTATTCACCAATATTTTAGTTTGTACTTTATAAAGAAATGGTTTGTTAACTGACCATAATACCGGGTGGTTAACGTCAAAATTTTGGCTCACAGTAGTTACCGTATCCTTTAAACTAACGCCTTTAAGGGTTTTGCTTGCGACTACTTTACCATTGGCATAAATGCTGCTGACAACAGTGGCCAATTTAGTATTGCCCGCCGCATTTTTTATGCTTACGCCCAGGTTAACATCGGCATGGCTGGCGCTTACATTTGATGTGGTTACAAAAGTACCCCACTGGTTAACGGCAATTTTGTTGGTGCTTATCAGCCAAACATTGCGGTAAATGCCCGAACCGGAATACCAGCGTGAATTTGGCTGTAAAGAATTATCCACCTTTACAGCTATCACATTTTTTTTACCGCCATAATTTAAATACGGCGTAAGTTCATATCTGAAACTGATATATCCGTTTGGCCTATAACCTAAATGATGGCCGTTTATCCACACATCGCTTTTTTGATAAACACCATCAAAAGCAATATAGATCAATTTGCCTTTATCAGTTTGCGGAATGGTAAAGGTTTTACGGTACCAGCCTATACCTGCTGGCAAAGCGCCGCCTTCCACAGTGGCCGGGTTATCCTTGCTGAATTTACCTTCAATGCTCCAGTCATGAGGTAAATTTAATTTTCGCCAGCTGGCATCATTAAAATCAGTGTTTTGGCCGTTTGTTACGTCGCCCAGGTTAAAGGTCCAGTTTTGATCAAAATCCAAAACCGACCGCCCACTTTGCGCATCCACCGTAACTGATAAACTGATCAGGATAAACAAGTAAAATAATTTTTTCATTTTCGATCTTTATAATAATTGGTTTTAAGAAATTTAGGCTTTAGTCTTAATCAAAATTAAACTTTCGTTAAACCAAAAACTTTACAGAAAAAGACTATTTTTTGCACTAAACCCGGCTAATGTTCATAATTGGTTATTTAATCGGAGTATGAACTGGTTATACGATGTTTGTAAGCGCTTGGCGAAAGTCCGGTAACTTTTTTGAATGTTCTCGAAAAGTTTGATAAACTTTTAAAACCGGTTAATTCAGCTATCGATTCATAAGGGAGCCTGCTTGCTCCTATCATATGCTGAGCACGCTCAACTCTTTTTTGTGTAATGTAGGCAAGTGGCCGGGTTCCGGTATGTGCCTCAAACGTCCTCGAAAAGTATTCTGCATTTTGATTTGCCCTTTCTGCTAATGATGTAACCGTTAAAGGTAAATGCAGATTAGCTTGTACAAATCGCATTGCATCCAGAATTTTTTCAGGAATAAACTGTTGACCTTTTTTTTCAAATATTTCAGGTAATGTGAATCGCGATAGAAATTGCAATAGAATTCCCTGCGTTTCCAGGAAAACAGATAAACTTTGATGATTATTTAATTGCTGATATTCGTTATAATAAATGTGCTTTTCATATACCTGAGGGTTATCGGAGCGGTTAATCCCTCTGCCGGGATTTATTTCGATTAATCGCCTAAAATTGATAACATCAACTTCATTTGCTTTCACTTTTAATATGGATGGGTTTGCGGGAAACAAGGATTCTCCATCGAGTGATTCTTCAAAAAACTGGACAAAATATTGACTTAAAAAATTGGTACACATTAAATCACATAATGTGTAACTTGGGATAATGTAAAGATATCCCGCTTCTAATTTGAATTTTTTTTCCGAATCAGACAATTCTCCTTCTCCATCGTCAATGTAATATATGCGATGATAAGGACTGATCACGCTTCGATAATTCCAATTACTATTTAGTTTTACATAGTCAACGTTCAAAAGTGAGAAGCTATGCCTTAAAACTCTCCGGACTAACATGGGGCAAATTCTATTAATAGCATTTTATGAATATTAGTTCGACCTCTCATCATAGTAAGCTACGCCGTACAATAGCTTGCTGGCACTGAATTGTTGTGCTGATGCCGGCTTAATGTTAAAGACTGTAAATAAATACAAGCAAATAATTTAAAGTTACTCATTAGCTTTAATTGTGACGAAGGTATAATATACAATCCATTTCAAGAGTTACTAAGTTGTTAGAAAAGAGTAACGGTATATGAGATTAAAATTGACCCATACTCAGCTCTATTTCTTATTCAGTAATCAGTTGTGTTGAAAGCGATGTAATAATTTAAAGAAGAAGAAGTCCAATCTTTTTTTAAACAAATGTTTATGAAAAAAACGCCCCTTTTCCGAAGTAGCGCAAATACACACTAGGTTAGCATTTTGAAAATACGAGTTTGAGGGAAATTAAAATATCCAAATAAAACTTTGTTTACTACATCCTTTAATGCTTTATGCCGTTGGTCAGGAAACCAGACGGCGGATCCACTTTCAAATGGAGAACGTCAAATAAAGGAACACTCACAGAGGCTAAATTTCCGGACGGTAATATTAAACCCGAAGTATGTATCTCACTGTTCTTATTTAGTTGAACTTTCCAGGTTCTTTTTATTTTTCTTTGAGCTTTTGTATTCATTGCTTCTTTATTTAAAACTAAAGATTTCTTTAGAGGAATTATAACTACTGACATTTCTAATAGCTACATATTTATTGCTATAAATAAATGACACTACAAGGATACCCAGAAATATTATTGGCATTATGGCGACTGATAAAGGGTCACCGCTTGAGGTGTGAGCTATAAATGCTGAAATAAATGTAATTGCAAACCCCACATAAGCCGCATCTTTTATCCGCTTCGGAATAAAAGGAATCAGCAAAGCCAATGTGCCAATAAACTTTGCAGTAGCCAGTTCTATTCTGAAGTAAGCCGGGAACCCAAGATGCACAAAACCAGCCTTCATTTCTTCAATCGTTAAATAACCGTAGGCACTAAAAAGCATCATAGCTCCAAGGATACCTGTTGACGTCCAGTAGATAATTTTATTCTTTTTCATTTTGCTTATTTTTAGTTGTTTTAGAATTATAGTTTTATAAAATTTTGAAGTGCTAAAGCACCTTTTGCCTGTTGTAGTTTACCGGCAGATAAAGAACCGAGGTCAACGGGTGCAAAACCAATGTTTTTAATCATTTCACTAACCTGTTCTTTGGCTTCATTGTCATCTCCCGAAATAAAAAGCACACGATGCCCATTTGCTTCAACCGGATTTCCGGCTAATATTTTAAAGTAAAGCGTGTTGAAAGCTTTTACCACACGTGAGCCCGGAAGATGCTCCTGTGTAATTTCGCTTGAAGCACGGTTTCCCAAATCTGCCATTTGAAAATCCGGACTTATGTAATGATTGGAAGCGTCAATTACAATTTTGTTTTTCCAATCGGTAAGGTTGGTTAATGTTTTAGCCTGAAGCCAGGGAATGGCTAAAATTACAATGTCTGCTTTGGCGGCTTCAGCAGCAGTAACCGCTGTTGCTCCTTTTCCTAATAGCGCAACCGTTTCCTTTAATGACTCAGGCAGTTTGCTGTTACTGATGTTAACAGCGTAGCCGTTTTTCAGCAAGTGTGCAGCAATTGTTTTACCTATATTGCCTGCTCCGATAATTCCTATTGTCTTTTTCATTTTGTATTATTTAATTTAATTATTGTTATTTATTTAGTCACTTCCTTACTTTTTTAAGTTGTAATTCACTCCTTCAAGTTTCCAATTGCGGATTCTATACTTCTACCGGCACATTGATTTCCTGTCTTATAAATTGTACCTCGCTTTGGATCCTTACCTCTTCTCCGAGCATTAATCCGCCGGTTTCCAGTGCGACATTTAGGTTGATCCCCCAATCGCTGCGTTTAATTTTTCCGCTTACCACAAAACCTGCTTTTTCTTGTCCGTATGGATCCTTCATTATTCCATTAAACTCCATAGTAAGCTTTACCGGTTTTGTAACGTCTTTCATCGTTAGATTGCCATGCAGGGTGAACGATTCGTTGTCTGTTTGCTCAATTCGCGTAGATGTAAACTTTAGTTGAGGGAATTTTTCCACTTCAAAAAAATCTGAATTGCGCAAGTGGACATCCCGTTGTTCATTATTGGTAGAAATAGAATTCATTTCGGCTGTGAGATTAATATTCGCCTTACTGAAATCTGTTCCTTCTGTTTCCACCTTTGCGCTAAAATCCTTGAATGCCCCGGAAACGTTGCTGATCATAAGATGTTTAATTTTGAAAGTCAATTCACTATGTGAGGGGTCGAGTAACCATTTCGTTGTTTCCATTTTTTTATTGTTTTATGATTATTTAATGGTGCAAAGATGCAGGCATGAAGCACCCTTCTCCAATGACAATTGAAGGAAAAAACTCATGACATTTGTCAAGAGTAGTTAATAGAAATCAATTATTTTTTTGTAGATTGGCTTCTTACTCTGCTTAAAGTTTCAGCAGATAAACCAAGGTAGGATGCAATCATGTGCAGCGGTACACGATTGCTAATGGAAGGATATTTTGAAATAAAGTTGCTGTATTTTTCTTCAGCAGATAGAGATATGTTGACATGGATACGCTCCTGCAAAACCACAGCATTTTTTTTTAGTGATTCATTTACAAAATCATTGAAGGCGGGAATAGTTTTGCGAATCATTTCAAAATCTTCTTTCTTTAACAATAAGATTTCGCTTTCTTCAATGGCGTCAATATCATATTTTGAAGGCAATCCGTAGTTCATACTTTCGAAGTCGCCGGTCCAATAATTTTCGGGCGCAAACTGTATTATGTGTTCCTGGCCCTTTTCGTCCACATAATAATATCGCAGAAAACCTTTGCATACAAAAGCATGAAAGCGGAAAATATCTCCCGCCTGTAAAAGGTATTGCCGTTTTCGCAATTTTTTAAATAACGAAACAGATTCAATCAACTCATAATCTTCGTTCGTTAAAGTAATTTTATCTTCTAAATATTTTCGGAAAATGTCAAACATGAATAATAATAGATTGAAAGAATTAACTATTCGGTCAGCAAAGTTATGAATGTTTAAATATGTGTAAAATGTCGTTTAGGGTGA
>CAWFFT010000042.1:0-18488 GCA_963815085.1 uncultured Chitinophagaceae bacterium
TGAAGTATATTCCCTTATTTTATCAAACTCCTGGAAATGATGGGAACCGCACAGTCCAAAGCATTAGTAGCAATATACCTTCTGCTAATACCTCTGTACCTCCAACTGTGGCTATGCACTTTCTCATTTCTCAGATAAATATCCCGTTATGCTAAACCTCGACTTAAAAGCTAGCAGAAATGCTGTTAGCCCCAAATACTCAAACGAGTAAGTAAATCTCCAAAAGCCTGTTTTCATAAAAAAGATAACATTGCCAGGATTATCTTTTTACTATTTTTATTCTTTATTCAATTAAAACTTATTATTATGGGAAAAGAAAAAAAGAAAAAAGCATTAAAACAAAATGCAAAGAAAGATATATATAAGAAACTGAAGCAAACCTTAGGAGAGTTTCAAAATGGCCACCCTAAAAAATTTGAAAAAGCTTTACAAAAAGCCAGTAAGTTGTTTGTTCCTTTATTATAAAAGCAGCCTGCAGTTGAAGAAGAATCAACGATTGAAAAATAAGAACCAGAGAAATAAGTTGTTAACCAAAAGGCTATTTCTGAAATATCACAATTCAATCACCTTTTGAATTTTATTGCTTTCAAAAGCGGTCTGGATGATTTTAATAACTTTTTCACCATCTTCCGCAGTTACCGGAAAGGGTTTATTATTTCTTATTGCTTCATAAATTCCCTGATAATAATCTCCATAATTTCCTTGTTCACTATTAATATATTCGCGTCGTTTCCACGCCGTCGATTTCTGTATGTAACAAGCCTTTTTCTGTTTCTGGTTCGGTACCCCAATTTTTTCCGCCCGGCATATTTCCTGACTCCAACATGGTTTCCTGTATGTCGGTTTTTGGCTTTTATAAAAGATCCTTTTAATCCATGAAAAATATATCCGGGCAAGGCTTCTCTCACAAGATAACTTGATTTGAGGCGTACACGCAGTTTTGGATAATACAACAGCAATTTCAAAGTAATCATCTACTTTTGATAAAGGCCGGATGATTCTTATATCAGCAAAAATTTTTTCGGGCATTCCAAATAATTGCAAAGCCTGGTCAATAATGTGCGAACCCAAATCATACACAACACCAGCACCCGGCCCGGGAGTTTCTTTATGTTTTTTCGGACTTAATTCTTCACTGAACCTATCGAAATGAATTTCTGCTTCTATCAAATCTCCCAATAATTTTTTATCTAAAACTTTTTTGACTGTTTTATAATCACTGTCGTAGCGCCGGTTTTGGTAAACTGAAAGAATTTTATTTTGCTTTTTTGCAAGCGCTATTAATTCTTCCGCTTCTTTTATATTTGATGGTAAATGGTTTTTCGACAATAACATGTTTTCCTGCTTCCAAGCGCTTTTTTCGCATATTCATAATGCGTATAATTGGGCGTATTTACAATGACCAATTCCATCAATTCATCTGCCAGCATTTCTTCAAAGTGAGCGATAAGTGATTACATTAGGAAATTTTTCTGCCGCTTTATTTTTTGTTCTTTCCCAAACGCATAAAAATTAAAATCAGGATTAACGCTTAAAAAAGGCGAATGAAAAACAAGTCCGCTCATACCAAACGAACATAAAGCTGTTTTAATAGGTGTTGTCATAATTATGATTTAATTCAGGTTGCTAAAAGTTGAATGCATCTGAAAATAAAAATTCTATTAATTTCTTCGTTTACTGCATTAGATGGATGGATTAACCTATACAATTTTCGACAGTTTATTCGCCACTCCCCTTTTCTCCAACAAACCATTTTTCTTTGTTCTTAAACAAAACATTAAAAGTGGTAAGCGTTCCATAAATTCGTGTAATATATTGTTGCAGATTTACTTTCTCTTCATCACTCAAATTTTTATTCGCATTTATTTGTTGCTCCATCACCCTTAACCTGTCGCGAAGCATCACAATCTTATGAAAGAAAATATCAATCGGAATTTCTTTTGCTTTTTGTGTTTTATCAGCCGGCTGCAATAACATCGTTCCTCCTTTCCACCGGTCGCCCAGCGGAACAATTTCTGAAGCATCGCTCCAAAGCCTTAAAATTTTCAATAAAGATTTTTCTACATCGCTTGTTGTTTCTAATTCAACTGTTACATTTTCAGGAATGATCTCTTCCAGCTTATCATCATTTTTATCTATTTCTTTTATCCCATCGCTGATAAAAGAAATAAGATAAGTTGCCAAACGAACACCAACGATTACGCCGGGCCCATATTGCGGATGTTGAAGCCTGGTGCCTATTCCAAGGGTTAATTGATCCATATAATTTTTTATTTCAAATTTACTTTGAATACTACATAATTTTTATACCTTTTTCTTCCAGGTATTTTGAAACCGCTGAATAAGCTTCGCTTCTCGACTTGTCTCTTTCTATTACATCATCGCACCAAAAATAAATTTTTAATTGGGTCGATTGCGAAGTGACAGTATTAATCAAAATTTCCGGCTCTTTTTTCTTTACCACATCTTTAAGTGATTTAATAATATTAGTGATTTCTTCCCGGATGTCTTTAGAAATTTTATCAACAGTGAAAGTAAGTTCCACGCGAATGTAATTTTCATTTAAACTCCAGTTTACAAAATTATTGGAAAGAATAGCGCCATTAGGAATAATTACTTCCGCTCCTTCAGCAGTAAGCAATGTACTTGAGCGCATACTTATTTGTCGTACCCGGCCTTTTTTATCGCCAATCTCAACCGTATCGCCAATATGCAATGTTCTGTCAAAAATTAAAATAATTCCAGAAACAAAATTGTTGACAATATTCTGCAAACCCAGTCCTATACCCACACTTAACGCACCAAGAATTACAGTAATCTTATCAATAGCAAGCCCGGATGCAGCAACAGCCAACAGAAACCCGGCAACCAACAATACAAGTTTTACAATCATTAGTTGGGAACGTTCGCCTTTATTATCAAATAAAGCTTCATCACCAATGTTACCAAAAAAGTAACCGATGTATTTTTGAAGCAGGTGGGCAATCCATAAAATAAGGACAAATAAAATAACGCCACCATAAGTGAAAGTGAAACTTCCGATTTTTCGGGCTGTTGAAAGAAACTCCGAAAGATGGCTGGCAATAAAATTATAAATGTTGAGATTGGTACAAAAAACAACCAGCCAGATAATGACAGAAAAAAAGACAACAAACCGCATGATTCCGGCGGCAATTTCCTGTTGATCAAATCCGGAAGTGTACTCTTTCCGCATTCTGCTGCTTTGTATCTGCAGAAGAAAGGCTTCTGTAACTGATTCAACAAAGACCATTAGCCCTATTGTTTGAACAAATGCATAAGTGCCGGTGGAACCGAGAATTTGGCTAAGAGTAGTTCGTTCCAAAGAGGTTGCAGATTATGGCCAGAAAATTGAAAAATAAATAAAGGCCGGCGGTAAGAAAAAGAAATTTGTTTCCGGCAAATCGCTTTTTAAAAACAGGCAATAGATAAAGGGCAAGTAATACGGAAAGCGCATTTAAAATAAGAATAAACCAGCGGTTAAGATATTCGGAAAGGTGCACGTACCTTGATAAAGATTGCATCAGGAACAACACGATAAAAATGATCCATATATAAAATAACTTACGGGGCAAACGTCGCCAAAAGGAATACGTAAGCGTAAGCATCAGTAGAAATTCAATTGTCGCGATATAAATAAAAGGTGCATCCAGGTCGAACAGGGGCGCAAGGTTCAGCATCACCATCAATGAAGCAAGAACCGGGTAGGGACTCATATACCGGAAATTGAAGGATTGAAGTGTCTGGGTTTTTTCCAGCTTTTCAAGGCTTTTGTAATTATAAAATATCCAGGTGAAAAAAAGCAGCCCACAAACCAAAAGCAGCAACAACCGGTTATTGGTATGAGAAAAATAATAGCGTGTTATTTTTCTTTCTGATTGCAAAGAATTGCGAAACTCATCTGAAAACGCAGGAATATTTTGTGACTTTTTAAATTCCCATAGATAAGGGCTTTCTTTACTGAAAACCCTTGCTCCCGTTGACGACATCAGGCTTTGCGCCTGGAGTTGCATTTCGTTGCTTGTAATTAAATTACCTGAAACACGCGCCTGTGTATTGCTGATCAAAAGATGTACATATTTCATCAGGCTGTCCGCTTTTTTCCACTTGCTTCGAAGCTGCACTAATTGTGGTTTGAAAGAATCACGAAGCGCGGAATCTTTCACTATCCGGCGCATCAAAGTATCTTTTCTCAGGCTAATAATCTCAGATTTAATTCCGTTGTAAATACTATCGTAATTGTTTAATTCAGCAGCATATTCTTTTGAATCTTTATTAATCTGTTTTAAAATGATGGAAAGCATTTGAAGGTTACGAATGTTCAAGCATTTTGCTGTTGCTGTTGAGTCTTTCATTGATGATTGCAATCGTCGAATCGTCTTCATTCAGTCGATTATTTATTTCTTCTATTGCAGGTACAGGTTGTGAAAGAACAGCCGTTTTATTGAGGACCTGGAATACCTTTTCAATGCTTAAGAGGTAATCGTTTGTTGTAATCGTGTCTGTAGTTGAAAAAAAGGATGGTTCGGTAGTCCTTGTCCGCACTCGGAGCGAATCTTTTTCCTGTGCGGAAAGATTGAGTGTTGAAAAAAGAAAAATTACAATAATCGAAAATCGCTTCATAGCTAATAGATGCGTAAAATTACAATAAGCAACCCATTGCTGCACATTTTCTACCTGCTTCATACGCAATAAAAAAGCAATTTGACTAGTTTAATGGTAACATAAAAATGTTAATTATTTATTTGCCTGCTACAAAAAGCCAACCCTTTTTTAAAAAAATCCGATTTTAATGCTAAAACGTATATGTAACTATCTGTGAAAGGCGTTTTTTAGGTAATAATAAAATGTAAAAAAATGATTCCATTATTTTATTTATTCCGTACTTTGTTATGTAAAATTGAAAACTATATAAATGAAAAAAATAACCTTAAGAAAGCTATTCGTACTCCTTTTTATCGCTGTTTTGGCTTCGATGGCTTCTTCCTGCAAAAAAACAGGTTCCAATCCTACGACAGGGCTAAACCCCGATTCAACAACAACAGCTTTATCAAACGCAGATTCGCTCAAATTGTTTATGTATAGAACCATGGAGGTAACTTTTGTTGACGGCGGCAGAGACTTCGACTCTTTATACGGTTTTCTTCCGACCTATTACTGGTACAACAGTGTGCCCAAATTAAATCCTTTGAGTTCTGATTACGATTCAGCTGATGTGCTGCTGGAAAAAATGAAAACTTATGCTATTAATCCTACAACCGGAAAGCCTTTCGATAAATACAGCTTCCTGGATCATGGACAGGTTGCAAGTGAAATTCAGCAAGGCGTTGCAGGAGACATTGGAATGCAGGTAACTTATGCCGGCGATGGATCTGCCCAAAACACACAATTATTCGTTTTATTTGCCGATAAAAATTCTCCCGCAGGGATGGCCGGTATTACCCGTGGATGGCAGATCACCGCTATCAATGGCAACGATATTTCTTATGACGGAAGCAATGGCGCCCACGTAAACAATGTGATCAATGCCGTCTATTACAATCCTTCCGCTTCGTTTACCTTTAAGAAACCCGATGGTTCAACTTTGACTACTACGTTAGCGAAAGCGGTTTATAATATTGATCCCGTTTTATTCGATTCAGTTTATACTGTAGGATCTAAAAAAGTAGGTTATTTTGTTTTCAATTCCTTTGCCGCTGTTGATAATAGCAATGGACCAACTTTTACTAAACAGGAATTGAGCAGGGTTTTTAATAAATTTCAGTCTGCCGGTATTTCTGATCTTATTGTTGACTTGCGTTACAACGGCGGAGGTTCTGTAGGAACTGCTGAATTTCTTGACAGCCTTATTGCTCCTGCTTCTGTTGCCGGAAAAGAAATGTATCATTATTTATATAATGATGTATTAACGGCTAATGAAAGCGCTGTGGGCCTTCAGGATAAAGTACTGTTTGGCGGCGGCGGAAGCTTAAACCTTGATCATGTATTTTTTATTGGAACTTCACACACAGCATCAGCAAGTGAATTAACTATTAATAACCTGAGACCTTATATGGATGTAAAATTAGTTGGTGATACTACTTATGGGAAACCGGTTGGTTTCTTTAGTTTCCATCTTACTGATTTTCCAAATGGTGGAACAACAGAAAATTTCCTTGCCGATTTGTATGCTATCAACTTTGAAACAAGAAATGCAGATGATAAAGGCGGATATTTTAATGGGATGATTCCCGATGCGCCTGCAGTTGACTATGTAGATGTACCATGGGGAGATCCTAACGATGATAACCTGTCTCAAATATTTAATTACATTTCAACAGGCACTTATGGCCGTGTTATGCCTGCGGAAAGAATGGCTCAAAACAAATCATTACGTATGTCAATGCCTCGAACCATTTATCCTTTAAGATTTAATGGAATGGTAGATTATAAGCTCAGTAACTCTTTTAACACGGCTATTAAGAAATTAAGAAAAGTACATTAAGAATTGACACAAAAATTCAATCCCCTCAGTCAATCTGATTGAGGGGATTTTTTATGCAAACCCAATTTCTCAGGTTTTGAATCACAAAAAAGTAAAATAAAAATCTTGTGTATTTGTTGCTTTACTCTCAATAACTAAATTGTTAGCTATTAAAAAAAACTTTTTGAAAAAAAGAATATTCGTAACTTGATTTCAAAGTTTTCGCAGGAAAGCTTTTCTATTGCCATTTTATGTTTGTTTTATACATCTAAGGATAATTTTAACCGCATGCCTGATAAAAAAACCTATGCCGACTTTGATTATTTTCAAGCACTTTACAAAAATACAAGAGAAAACACAGTGATAATAATGGAAACGGATGGAACAATTGCAGCCGTTAATTCTTCCTTCACCAAATGCTTTGGTTACCAGGAAGCCGACATTGTAGGAAAAAACACTGCCATCCTTTTTACTGAAGAAGATCGCGCAAAAGGATTACCAAAGCAGGAACTCGACCAGGTTCAAAGAAAAGGACAGTCGAATGATAACAATTATCTGGTTAATAAAAACAAGGAAATTACATGGGTTTCTGGCGAATCTGTTTTAGTTGAAAATGATAAAGGGAAGAAGATTATTCTCAAAATCATACAGGATATTCATAAGCAAAAAACTTCTGAAAATTCTATCCGCGCACTCAATACATTTAATGAAAATATTCTTCGTTCAATTAAAGATGCAGTGCTTGTTCTTGATAAAGATTTGAATATTATTATGGCAAATCCTTCATTCAAAGCTTTGTATAGTAAACAAGCGGAGAAGAAGAAGGAGAAATCACTGAATTTTTAAAAAGATCAGAATGAAGATCAGGCTCTTTATCACGAGTTGAAAAAAGCAGTGAAAAACCATACAGGCTTTACTAATAGAGAAGCTGAAATTGAAATTGAAGATAGAACAAAAGAGTTTTTGAGATATCATGCACTCCTATTGAGAATGCTACTGAAGCCGCTGTTCTTATTGTAATGCATGATATCACTATTTATAAAGAACTGGAGCGTGAAAGAGAAGATATCATTGGTTTTATTACTCATGAGTTAAGAAATCCTTTATCTAATCTGATGTTATCAAACGACCTGATGAAAGACGCCGCTAATGGAAACGAGATTTCGTTTTTAAAAGAAATGCTTGAACGTTCTGAAAATAACATTCGCCGCATGAACAAAATGATCAGCGGCCTTTACGAAGCTACCAAAGTACATTCCGGATATTTTCCATTAGATCTTTCTGAATTCAATTTTGCAGAAATGGTAAAAGAAGCGATAGATACCATACAGGCATTGCACCCTACTTTTAAAATCCTCCGGGAAGGGGATACAGATTTTATGGTGGTGGCAGATCGTTACCGGCTCATACAGGTAATCACCAATTTTTTGAGCAATTCCATTAAATATTCAAAAGACAAGGAAGAAGTCGAGTTGATCGTAACCCATGATAGCGAATCGGTAACTGTAACTATAAAAGATTACGGAGTTGGAATCCGGAAAGATCATTTGCCACATGTTTTTGAAAGATTTTTCCGAACTGAAAAAACCCGAAAAATTGAAGGTATTGGCCTGGGGCTTTATTTGTGCCGCCGGATTATCCGATCGCACAAAGGCAATGTTGGTGTTGAAAGTGAGGAGAACAAAGGATCCGTCTTTTATTTTACTATCCCATTAAAGCCAACGGATACAGCAAGTAAATAAAATTATTTTCATCTACATCTCTTTGCCCCTATTATGACTCTTTACCGTTTGGTAGAAAATTTTCTAAATACTAACTTTTTCCCTACAAGAATAATACTAAAAATGAAAATAAAAATCGCAGTTATTTGTTGATTTACTATTATCTGAGAAAGCAAAAAGCCTTTTGTTACTTTTGCAATCATGAAAAAGTATTCGCTGGAAAATATCCTGGCAAATTTGAGAATAGAGTCGCTTAATGAGATGCAACAGGAAGCGGTTAAAGCGAATGAACAAAAGAAAGATTTTATCTTACTTTCCGCTACAGGATCAGGAAAAACCCTGGCTTTCCTTTTACCAATCTTAGAAAATCTGCAAGAAACCAATAAGAATACGCAAGCATTAATTGTAGTTCCATCACGCGAACTGGCCATGCAGATAGAACAGGTTTTTAAAACTATGGGAACTGGCAAAAAGATAACGGCAACTTATGGAGGCCATAAACGGGAGATTGAAGAAAATAATTTGATTCAACCTCCGGCTTTGATTGTTGGAACTCCCGGAAGAATAGGAGATCATATCCGGCGTGGAAATATTACGATAGACTCCATCCAAACTTTAGTGCTCGATGAGTTCGATAAATCACTTGAATTAGGTTTTCTTGAGGAAATGAAATTCATTATTGATTCACTTAAAAATGTTCATCAAAAGATTCTTACTTCCGCAACAGAAACGGTGGAAATTCCGGTTTTTATCGGCTTGAAAAATCCCGAAAGAATCGATTTTTTAATTCCCGGAAAGGAAAAAGAAGGACTTGCTGTCAAAGCGGTTTTTTCTGATGATAAAGACAAAGCTGAAACACTTTTTAAATTGCTATGTTTTCTTAGGAAACCGCTCCACTATTGTTTTTTGCAATCATCGTGAAGCAGTGGAACGAACCAGCAAATTGCTTTCAGAAAAAGGAATTTACAATGAATTTTATCATGGCGGAATGGAACAGCAACAAAGAGACAGCGCTTTGTCTAAATTCCGGAATGGAACAACTAACGTTTTGGTTACAACTGATTTGGCTTCGCGCGGACTTGACATTGCCAATATCCGCTATATTATCCATTATCACTTGCCTCATACAGAAGATGCTTTTATTCATCGAAATGGCCGCACGGCAAGAATGGAAGCAAGCGGAACGGCTATTTTAATTTTGAGTGAAGATGAAAAAATGCCTGCCTACATTAAAGAAGAAGTTGAAACAATTTCACTGCCTGGAAGTTGCGAGTTGCCTGAAAAGCCAAAGTGGGCAACGCTTTTCATTGCAGCCGGGAAAAAAGATAAAGTAAATAAAATAGACATCGTTGGCTTCTTAACCAACAAAGGGCAACTAAAAAAAGAAGATATTGGTTTGATAGATGTAAAAGATTTTTTTTCGTTTGTGGCTATCCGTAAAACAAAAATGAATCATTTACTTCACCTTATTAAAAATGAAAAGATCAAGAACAAAAAAGTGAAGATGGAGGTAGCAAAATAAGTTTCTATTTTCAACTCACTATAATTTAAAAGTCTTTTCTGAAAAATCCATTCTTACAGACAAGTATTTTTTTCTCATCTACATCTTATTTATTTTCAATTGAGTACGTTGAAATGCGATAATCTTATCCACATCTCTGTTCTAATGGCATTAAAATTGCCTATATAGTAGAACAGTTAAATTATCTAAACCCCTAAAAATCTACCTTAATGAAAACAAAAACCTTAGCTTTATCGCTAATGCTATCCGTATGTGGATATGCTACAATGGCACAAACCGATTCAATTCCAAAAAAAGACTCAATTCCTTCTAATGACACCACGAAGATTTCTAATGGAACGGCATTTATTTTTTCGAATGTAACTGAAAGAGATACGGTTCCTAAAACTGATTCTGTTCCAAAGACGGATTCTTCAACAGCATTCAACTTTACAAAACCTGATATTAGCCCATTTAGTTTTGCTGCCAGAGACACTGTACCTGCTACTGATAGTACCGGAGACTCAACAAAGACAGACACTTCGACGGCTTTCAAAATGAAGCATGCTGATAGATTAACAGCATATAATTTTGCTCTTAGAGATACGGTACCATCAGATACAGGTACAACGAAAAAAGACACTTCGATGGTTTTCAACCCTGGGCGCCAAATGATTTTGCCAGCACAAAATTTTAATGAAGACCCGGCCGGATTAAGTATGAAAAACGAACCGGTTACAAATATCCGAAAACAAGAAAGTGTATAAAAATTCAGAACTATCTTATAATCAGCCATCCTCTTTAGTGGGTGGCTGATTTATTTTAAACCAACAGTAAACAAACTTATTTTTAATATTTTAATGCTGGCATAAAAAAAATCTGCAAGTTGCTTTTATTTGTCTAAAAGTATTACTACTTTTAACCTTTCTTACCATCCTGCAAAACCTGCAATTCACAACCCCCGATTTACACTATCCGTCCATTTTCCTTTGATTGCTGCTTAAAAATTAGTTTTTTTTAATTTTGTAATGAAGTAATTGCAGTTGCGTATGAAAATATTTATTACTTTCTTTTTTTTATTACTCTTTTTTTCTCCTCAAAGCAGGGCTCAAAACGTTCCTGATTATGTTCCTTACAGAACAATGACCTCTGCACAATTGACAGCGTATAGGCAATCGCTATGGGATACTTTACCTGCGGCAATTGGATGGGTTAATGATTTTGGAGATCTTTTTACGCCTTCTCAGGAAAGAAATTTAGAAAAAACTTTAGAGCATTTTGAAAAAGCCACCACAGTTGAAATTTGTATAGTTACCGTTGATTCCAATATGGTTGCTGAAGATAATTTTAGCGAATTTAGTTACCGGTTAATGAAAAAGTGGGGTATTGGCAAAATCAGCAAAAGCAATGGAATTGTAATTTGCATTTGTAAAGATTACAGGAGGATATGTGTAACCACAGATTTTGGGATTGATAAATATGTAAACGAATATGATAAAAACAAGATGATAAACAGAGATTTTGTACCCTACTTTGCTAAGAATGATTATTATGATGGAACCTACACAGGCTTAAATGCATTGCTTGAAAGAATCGACAAACACTGGGAACAAAGAGATGATTTAAGTATCCTGGAAAAATAAAAACGTGAATTTAATTCTTCGTTTACTGTTTTCCTTAATTAAGATGAAAAGTTTGTCTCATCGATTTTAAAACACCGGGCGTTGACCACTGCCCTGCAACAATCATTCTCCTGATCGTATATAGAGGTTGTGTGGAATCTCTTTTGGTTGCTAAACTGAAAGCCATTTTGTAACCTGCTTTTTTTAATTCCGGAAAAGCCGCCCTGTTCCATAAACCAAATGGATAGGCAAAATAATCCGCAGATTTTCCTGTTATTTCTTCCACCTTTTTCTTGGGTTGTACGAGTTGTTTTTCCCAATCTTCTCCCTGGTATTTGGTAACCATATGGTGATCCCATGTGTGTGCTTCCACTGCATTCCCATCATCTGATAATGTTTTTAACTGGTTGGTAGTCATATAATGAGGCCGGTTTATAGATACCGTCATAATAAAAAACACGCCTTTAAATCCATACTTTTTCATTTCAGGATAAGCTACAGAAAATTGCTCTTCGTCCGTGTCGTCAAAACTAAGTATTACAGGTTTTGCCGGTAGTGAAGCACCGTATAAAAGATAATTATACAACTGAAAGGGCAGGATAGTTTCATAACCACTGTCTTTTAATGCTTTCATTTGTTCTGCAAAATGAGCCGGGGTAACTGTATATGTTTTTGTCATTGGGCCATCAGACGGCTTTATATCCCTGATGTGGTGGTAGCATAAAACAGGAACCTGTTTTTTTGCAAGAATCGTTGCTACATCCGCAGGAGACTTTTTTTGAAGAGGAGCGCTTTTAGCTTTTTCTACTGTTTGTTTAATGGTAGTGCTTTCACTGCCTGATGTAGCAGAATTGCATGCACTTAATATGAAAGAACATAAAATAATAAAAACAATATTTGTTTTCATAAAGTTTTATAGAAATTATTGGTACTGGATATAAATGGGTTTTGGAGTAAACCTTAATAATTCCTGCGGTGTGTAAAGTTGATCGGCTCCTTTTTTAGTATCGTTTTTATAAAACAATTTAAATCCTGTAAACTCTACTGGTTCAGAATAAATGTATCGGAGATAAGATGAGCGTTTTAATGTTTTATCACCCCAGCCATCCATGTCCATCACGACTTGCACTTGCGGAACTTTTTTGATCTGCTTGTAATTCGTGAGCATTCCCTGCGTAAACCGGTGAACAATTAAAATCTTTGGCGGAAGATTGTATTTTTTTACGTAAGAGGCGAGATCCTCAATCGCTGCATTTACATCATCTGCGTTAAAAGTTCCTATTTTAGTTCCGGGTACATGGCCGTCTTTCATTGAAAATTCAGGATCAATTCCAAGATGGACTTGTGGTAATTTTAAATATTTTTCCAAGGGTGGCACTTCATCTCTCACGGTACTCATTCCTACCTGGATATCTAAAAAAACAAGGCCGTCAATTTCGTTTGCCCAGTTAATTATTGTATCAATCTGGCTTGAGGGCATTCTTAACCGGTGTTTGCCATCTTTGCCCGGCGTAACCTTGCGCGGTTACGGCGATATAATGCAAAGCAGGAATTACGGGAATAGTAGAATCCGCAGCTTGCCAGTTATGGGCTTCCTGTTTTAATTTTTTAAGCATTTCATTTTTTGGAAGCTCCCCAAGAATGCCCATCCTTTTAGAATAAAGATTTCCATAATATGCAACAATACGGTGAAAAGGCAAAACTGCTCCTGGCAAAGGATATGGAGATTTGGCCGGCCATTTACCGGTGGTATCATGGTTGGCAAGATTCCGCATCAACTTATTATATAAAGCGGTGTCTATTGTTTTCTTTTCAAAAACTTTTCCTTTTTCAATCACCTGTTCTTTGGAAAGTGAATCCTTTAAACTTCTGTCACTTGCTGATTGGCCGGTATTGCAGCCGGTATTCAGAAAAAAAAGTATAGAAAAAACCGGCGTAAGAGCCGTAAGCATTTTTTTGTGGTTCATAAGGTGCGAAGGTATTTTAAATTTCAGATCAAGCGAACGCAAGTGCATAAATTATTTATAAAAAAACGCACGTAGTTCTTATTTATTTTATTCTGTAAAAAGCAAAGCCATCAGGAGTGGATATAATCATGCAGATGATTAATGGTTTGCTGCTGGAACATTATTGTTTCACTAACGACATCACTTATGGAAATAATACCGGCAAGAACATTTTCTTTAAAAACAGGTAAGTATCTTATATTATTTTTAGTGAGCAATTCCATACAATATTCGATAGAATCAGCAGGTTGTAACAGAGGAAAATCAGCCGTCATGATTTCACTCACTTTAGTGTCTGTTGAATTCTTCCCTTTAAGAACAACCTTACGGGAATAATCTCTTTCGGTAATAATTCCACAAAACTTTCCATTTTCCATTACCACTACTGAGCCTATGTTATTTGCTGCCATTACTTTCAATGCATCAAGCACACATGTATCAGGCAAAACTGAGATGGCTTTATTTCCTTTACGTGAAAGGATGTCGCTGATTCTACTCATAATGTTAAAATTTAAACAAGTAAATTACGAAAAAAAACCTACAAAAATCTCAAAATTTACAAATGTGAAAAAATTACAACTTTTATTGAATTTAGTTAACTAACTCACCAAGGCCATTTTATTATATTTGCCGAATGAATTTTAGTGAAAAATATAAGATTCGGATAGCTGTTTTAGATTTGTATAAAGGCTTTGAAAATCAGGGTATGCGTGGATTAAGGGAAATTTTAAAACAGTTTGCCGACATAAATGATTTGGATATTGTAACCGGCGAATTTGACGTAAGACAAAAGCAAGAGCTTCCGGATACTACATGGGATATTTATATTAGCAGTGGTGGTCCCGGAAATCCATTAGAAAGCCAAGGGCTGCAATGGGACACTTTATATTTTGATTGGTTAAAACAAATTGACAACTGGAATAATGATCCTGCCAATGTGCAAAAGAAATACGTATTTTTTATCTGCCATTCTTTCCAACTCGCCTGCAGGTATTTCCAGATAGCAGAACTAACCAAACGCAAATCCACTGCTTTCGGTGTTTTTCCCGTTCACCTTTTACGTGGGGGCGAAAATGAACCTGTTTTTAAAGGAATGCCTGATCCGTTTTATGCAGTTGACAGCCGCGATTACCAGGTTATTCAGCCTAATAAAAAGAAACTTAAAGAAACAGGTTCTAAGATTTTGTGCATCGAAAAAGAAAGGCCTCATGTTCCTTATGAAAGAGCTGTTATGGGAATAAGGTTTAATGATTATTTTATAGGAACACAATTTCATCCGGAGGCAGATGCGATGGGAATGAAACTTCATTTACAATCGGAAGAAAAAAAGAAAACAGTTATTGAAAATTATGGACAAAAAAAATGGGAATCGATGATTGAAAAGCTTAAATGATCCTGATAAAATTGTCTGGACTCATGATCACATTCTTCCTAACTTTTTAAAAATTGCTACTGATCAGTTAATGATTGGTAAAAGGAATTGGCGTTTAAAAGTAAATGAAGTTTCTTTTAACAATTACTTCAATTCTAATCGAAACATAATGATTCCTGAGATAAGAGATCAATTCAATAAGAATTTTTCAGAAGAAAAATACCAGGCTTTTTTAAAAGATTTAAACAGTAAACACCCGGGCGCTATTGATTTTCGGGTAGCAGAAACGCCGATTTTTATTCCGAAAGATTTTACAAATAAAATGCTCAGATGCTTGCGAATCTATTGTTGATGTAATTACCAAGCCTGATTTTAAAGACTTGACCAATCGTGCAATTCCTGAAAATGAAAATGTTCCAAATGAAAATGAACATACTGATTTTATCGCCTTTGATTTTGGTGTTTGTGAAAATGAAAATGGTGAACTGGAACCACAATTAGTAGAAATGCAGGGCTTCCCTACCCTGTTTGGTTTCCAGGCTATATTATCCCAAAGTTCTTGAAAAACATTTTGATATTCCGTCAGAATTTTTCAACTTATTTAAATGGATTATGACGAAAAATTCTTATTTGCAACTTTTAAAAGAAATTATTTTAAACGGATATGATCCTGAAAATGTAATTCTTCTTGAAATAAAACCGCATCAGCAAAAGACAAGAATCGATTTTTATTGCACACAGGATTATTTAAAAATCCCTATCGTTTGCCTCACAGATCTGATCCAGGAAGGAAAAAAATTATATTATAAAAAAGATGAAAGAAAGATTGAAATAAAGAGAATTTACAACCGTATTATTTTTGATGAACTTGTCGCAGGTAAAAGATTCTTTGGGAGAAGTGGTTGATATTACACAACCATTGGATGTAGAATGGGTGCCGCATCCCAACTGGTTTTACCGGATCAGTAAGTTTACTCTTCCTTTGATCGATAATCCATATGTTCCCAAAACTTTTTTTCTAAATGAACTGAAAGAAATTCCTGCAGATCTTGAAAATTATGTACTTGAAACCTTTATTTTCTTTTGCCGGGCAAGGTGTAATAATTGATGTTACTGAAAATGATATTGATGAAGTAAAAGATCCTGAAAACTGGATTCTTCAGACGGAAAGTAAAATATGCGGATATTATAAAAACCCCGATGTTCCTGCTAAAGCAGAGATAAGGATTTTTTATTTCTGGCAAAAAGGAAAACCGAGGCCGGTTGCCGTAAATAACCTGGCGCGGTTAAGCAAAGGAAAAATGATTGGAGTGAGATATAATATGAATAAAGATTGGGTTGGTGGAAGTGTGGCGTATTTTGAAAAATAGAAGAAGATTCTAAAAATAAAATTCTTAATTATTTACCTGTTTACTATCGGCACCATCTTATTCATCTCAATAACTTTACTTTGCAAAAATTTTCAGCATAAATGTATAACGGAAAAAAAGTTGTTGTAGTTCTTCCCGCTTATAATGCAGCGTTGACGATGGAAAAAACAATTGCCGAAATTCCTATGGATATTGTGGATGAACTTGTTTTGGTGGATGACAACAGTACGGATAATTCGATTGAAGTTGCGCAAAATTTAGGCATCAAACATATTATCCGGCACACAAAAAACCGCGGATATGGCGGCAACCAAAAAAGTTGTTATGACAAAGCGCTGGAACTGAACGCGGATATTATTATTATGCTTCATCCGGATTACCAATACACGCCAAAGCTTTTACTGGCAATGATTTCAGTAATTGGTAACGATGTTTATAAAGTAGTTTTTGGCAGCCGTATTTTGGGAAAAGGCGCACTTAAAGGAGGAATGCCGTTGTATAAATATATTGCCAACCGCTTGCTCACTTTATTTCAAAATTTGCTGATGAATCAAAAACTTTCTGAGTATCATACCGGCTATCGGGCTTATCATGCAGATGTTCTTAGAAATCAATAAATTACAATGATAATTCTGATGATTTTATTTTTGATAATGAAATGGTAGCGCAAATTTTTTATAGTGGTTTTGAAATCGCAGAGATCACCTGCCCTACCAAATATTTTGAAGAAGCTTCTTCCATCAATTTAAGAAGAAGTATTACTTATGGAATTGGCGTTTTAAAAGTTTCTGTTCTTTATTTTCTTACCAAGCTTAAAATATATAAATGGAAATTGCTAACGAAATAAATAAAAAGCAAAGCAATCTTTACCTTACTATAATTATTTTATCAGGTATTGTTTTCTTTATTCCTTTCCTGGGAAGAGTTCATCTTTTTGATTGGGACGAAATCAATTTTGCTGAGTCAGCCCGAGAGATGATCGTTACAGGAAATTATCATCGTGTTCAAATTAATTTTCAGCCTTTTTGGGAAAAACCACCTTTCTTTTTCTGGTTGCAGGTTGGCGCAATGAAAATATTTGGCGTTAATGAATTTGCTGCAAGATTTCCGAATGCAGTTTTTGGCATAATTACTTTGGTTACTTTTTTTCTCATTGGGAAAAAATATAAATCTCCGCAGTTTGGTTTCATTTGGGCCATAAGTTATCTCGGCACTTTTCTTCCCCATTTATATTTCAAATCCGGAATTATAGATCCTATTTTCAATTACTTTATTTTTCTCGGAATTTATTTTATGTATAAAGATATTTCACGGAGAAGTTTTGAAGAATAAATTTGTCTATCCTTCACTGGCAGGGCTTTTCATCGGGCTTGGCCACTTTAACAAAAGGGCCTGTGGGATTGCTGGTTTTCCTGCTTACTTTTTTGGTTTATTTTATTTTCACCCGGTTTAAAAACTTTCCGGAATTAAAAAAAATTCTTCTTTTCATTTTCTTTTTTACTATCATTTGTTTGCTATGGTTTGGCGAGGAAATTATTAATAATGGCTTTTGGTTTTTAAAAGAATTCTTGGCTTACCAGGCCGATCTTTTTTTACATCCTGTTGCCAGTCATGGTGAACCTTTTTATTATCATTTTGTGGTGGTATTTATCGGTTGCTTTCCTATTTCAATTATCGCGCTTCCGGTTTTGTTTGGTAAGAAGACAGAAGTGAAAAAAGATTTTTTGAGGTTGATGAAAATTCTTTTTTTACTTCTGTTTTCTTACCAAACATCACCGGAAGTCCGATGATTGAAATGGGAAAACATCCGATAAATACTACAACAAAGTGATAATAAAAAGGTTCACCATGACTGGCAACAGGATGTAAAAAAAGATCGGCCTGGTAAGCCAGGAATTCTTTTAAAAACCAGAAGCCGTTATTAATAATTTCCTGACCAAACCATAGTAAACACACGATAGTAAAAAAGAAAATAAAAAGGAGAACTTTTTTTAAGTTCGGAAAGTTTTTAAAGCGTGTGAAAATGAAGTAAACCAAAAAGGTAAGGAGGAAGACCAGTAGTCCAACAGGGCCTTTCGTTAAAGTGGCAAGCCCAATGAAAAGCCCGGCAAGTGAAGGATATACAAATTTATTCTTCAGAATTTCTCCGGAAATATCTTTATACATAAAATAAATTCCAAGAAAAATAAAGTAATTGAAAATCGGGTCGATGATTCCTGATTTGAAATATAAATGAGGAAGAAAAGTTCCCAGATAGCTGATGGCCCAAATGAAACCAAATTGAGAAGATTTATATTTTTTCCCAATAAGAAAAAAAGTAACTAAAGTGACGATCCCAACCGCATTCGGAAATCTTGCAGCGAACGCATTTACGCCAATAGCTTCATCGCGGCAACCTGCAACCAGAAAAAGGAA
>CAWFFT010000043.1:0-77130 GCA_963815085.1 uncultured Chitinophagaceae bacterium
TATGTCCTACACTTAATTCAGCGTATTGCTCGAAAGAGAAGCTGTAAAACTTTCATCCACATTTGAGAAAAAATTTAAAGCCAATCAAACGGCATGGGACTTTTTTCAAAAACTACCACCATCTTATCGCAAACATGCAATTGATTGGGTTATGACTGCAAAGCAAGAAGCTACAAGCATAAAACGACTTGATGAACTTATAACTGATAGTGAAGCAGGGCGGAAAATAAAGAGATTAAATTATTGACGAAAAACAACGAACTGCTAACAGCTCATTGGGATGGTTTGGCTTTCACATTAATGAAACAGATTTTGGAACATTTGATGTATTCATAGATGAATAAGCAAGACGAATGTATAAAAAACGAGATGGTGCAAATAAACAAATTGCTCCCTTTGTTTATAGAAGAATCCACTGCAATTAAGGAAATTGGCATTATAAATTTAATAAAAAATAAAATTTAACTGAAATGACAACAACAGAAAATAAGAAAATAGTTTTAAGATTCAATAAAGAATTTTTAGAACAAGCAAACATTGAAGTATTAAAGGAAATAGTAGCAGATGATTTTATTAATCATACTGCGATAAGCCCAGTTCCAAAAAGCGTAGACGGACTTATACAATTCATCTCCGTTTTGCACAAAGGGTTTTCAAATTTTAATATTGAAATTCTCGAAGAAATTGCAGAAAACGATATTGTTGCGACACGAAAGAGAATTCACGTAACGCATACTGGAGAAATCATGGGACACCAAGCTACAAATAAGCAAGTAACCATTAATGTCATGGACTTTGTTCGTCTTCGAGACGGAAAATATATTGAACATTGGGGGCAAAACAACTTAATGGAGGTGATACAACAGTTGTAGAAGATCTCATTGCAGTATAAATTTTGCTAAAAATAAAAGCCAACTTTAATTATAAGATAAACAACGAACCGCTTGGGTTTTCTGCTATGCTGGCAGACGTAGTAACAATGAGCTGCATATCGCTATCGACTAATATCCGGCTGACAAATTACTATTTAGCTTTTTGTTGTTAACTTCAACATCAGTTTTTCAAATCGGCAGCGGTTCCGGGCTAGACATTCAATGAATACCAGCACCAAAAGCCCTGGACGTAAGCGGTAATGCAGCGACAATTCTCAATTCAGAGATATTCGGTATTTTTGAAAAAAGATTTAATATGTCAAGTGCTTTAAAATATATGGTTGACGAAAATGGCGAAAAAACTTCTGTTTTAGTTCCTTTAAAAACCTGGGAAAAAATAAATCAAGACTACCATAAACTTCAAAACAAGCTTAACGTTTTGACCGGAATAAAAGACGGTTTAAACGAAGTGCGGGAGGCAAAGAAATCAGGAAAAAAGTTGCAAACTTTAAAAGATTTTTTGCGTGAAAGTCACAGTTAAAATCACGAAGTCTTTTAGTTCCGCTGCAAAACCGCTTCTTAAAAAATACCATTCTTTATCTAAAGACTTGCTTAACCTTGAGAAAGAATTGATGGCGACACCGCGACTCGGTACTTCATTAGGACAAGACGTTTACAAAATACGATTAAGAATTTCAAGCAAGGGAAAAGGTAAAAGTGGCGGAGCACGAGTTATATCTTTTGTTGAAACTACCTTAATCGGCGGATTATGTCTATTATAATCCGGTTGTTGGAAGATGGAACCTGTGTAAGGAGCCGCAAGATTATTATTACTCCTCCGCTTCCTTTTATGAAAAAGAGATTGATAATTTCGGAATTGTAAAGCATATCGGAACGATTTGGTAAAAGTCAATGGTGGTTCGTGAGACACGAACCATGGCGTGGGAAACAATCATCAGCCCCGCTTCCCTTAGAATGCTTCAAATAAAAACACCACCGCTGTCCGTACGTCTGTGACTACGGACAAAACAGAAATTCCTTTATTTTGTTTGTCTGCAGCAACTATCTCAATCGGGCAAACCATAAGTGTTAGCAATTTATTAGCTTTTAAAATCGTTATTTTGAAACAAGCTGATTTTTAAAAACAAGAGCTAACTTCCGTATTGAAAACATATTTTTTCTTTTTACTGTTTTTCGCAGGCGTCCTCACCTGTTCCTTTTCAAATGCGCAACTCATTACCGGCGTTTGGAAAGGAAAAATTGACCGAAGGAATGTAGAGCTTAAAATAGTGAAGAATGGGGACAGTCTCACCGGCACGAGTTACTATTACACCTCAGTTAATAACTTCAGGAGATACAGTATAAAAGGCTATTTTAACCCGATGGATAACAGTGTGGTTTGGTGGGATGATCAACTGATTGAAGAAAAAACCACCAATAGTCTTTTACCGGGAAGGGAAGCCTCGCCATATATTTCAAAGGCTGATTTTAATTGTCCGGGCGGCACAAAAATGTATCTTACCGGAAAGTCAGCTTTGAAGGATGATCCCGATCAGCAAGATGGCGGTGTTGATCTGCAAAAATTTATGATTCCAATTTTCACAGATGAATGGGATTATGTTATTGACAACTATACTGCCGGTGCTAATGATCCTTACCTGATTGACAGTATAGCTCAGATGGCTTTTAACAGACCAGTTGCTGTCCCTGTTACAGAGATGCCGGTTCAAAAGCCACCGGAGAAAGAGGTGGTGATTCAGCGCAAAAAGCAGGTTTTCATTCCGCCGCCTGCCAGTAAACCATCCATTAAAACAGCACCTGAACCGGTGACAAAACCGGTAGCTAAGGTGCCACTTACCAATGAGCAAAAATTCATGACCCGTTCCCGTAAGTTGGTACAGGAAATACCGGTTACGGGTGACTCGCTGGAACTGAAGTTTTATGATAATGCTGAAATTGACGGTGATTCCATTGCTGTTTTTCTGAACGACAAGATGCTGGCTCAGCATATCCGGCTTTCAGATACTGCTTTCATTATCAAGCTGCCCGTTGAGGAGTTGCACCAAACCAACGACCTGGTGATGGTGGCAGAGAACCTGGGATCCATTCCTCCCAATACTTCACTCATGATCGCCATGGTGAATGGCAAGCGTTATGAAGCAAGGCTCGCAAGTACGGAGGAAAGCAGTGCGCTGATTAGGTTTGTACGCAAGGAAACGGATATGGGGCAAAGAGTGGATGCGCGGTAGGCTAATTGCAGCAAATACTGGTTTCGCCGAAGGCAGTAAACAGACAAAGAAGGAAGGTTTTTATTTTTTTGCCAATGTTAAATTAAGTTCAGGTTGTAGTATTATAGTAATTCTCCCATCCCGGGCCGGGTCTCTGATCCGGTGCTTCTGTATAAGCTAATAATTGTATCCTCCATCGACCGTCTGTAGTCTGCTTCACCAACACTTTGAATAGAACTCATGCTTGCAGAAGTTAAGGAGCATGCCTCCCTGGTACAAGTTGCTGACATAAAAATTCTCTGGCAGGATTTTTATGCGATACCAAAGAAAAAATTTCATGAAGTTTTACTTTAAAACTCTTTTAATTCTTGCCATTACTGTTTTATGCAAGAGCAACTCTTTTGCACAAAACGACAGCGTTTCAACGACCTGGCAAAAAAATATAGACAGCTCGCATGGATTTAAAGTGGTAAGTCCGGGCCCGGAATACAAAAAATCAAAGTTTTACGAATTTTTGTGGGGAAAAAATTACCGTAAGGTTTGGACAACACCTGTCGCTTTTCCCTTCTTTTATTTAAAAGATCACCATGTCATGCCCGACGAATTAGGCGGTGGCCATCAAACCACTTCCCTTCATTTAAAAACAAAAGACGATAAAAGATATACTCTTCGATCAGTCGATAAAAAACTTGGTAAAGTGCTGCCGGATGTCTTTAAAGGAACTTTTGCGGAAGCGCTTGCTAACGATGAAGTTTCAATGTCAAATCCCTATGGGGCAATCACGGTTCCGGTGATGTCTGAAGCTGCAGGAATTTACCACGTAAACCCAACCTATTATTATCTGCCGCGTCAACCAGAATTAGACACATTCAATAATTACCTGGCTGGTGCTGTGTACGACTATGAACAAAAACTGAAAAAGGATTGGTCAGATGCAGACAATCTTGGCAATTTTGATGAGTTTTATGATACA
This sequence comes from uncultured Chitinophagaceae bacterium, assembly GCA_963815085.1. Lineage (GTDB taxonomy): Bacteria > Bacteroidota > Bacteroidia > Chitinophagales > Chitinophagaceae > Ginsengibacter. The sequence continues at coordinate 4,074 of CAWFFT010000043.1, forward strand.
AAAGATGTCATCAAGAAAATTGAAGAAGAAACCGAGAATATCGCCGATCAAAAAAAATTTTTGAAGGCAAGGCTTTTCGATGAAATAATCGGCGATTGGGATCGCCACGAAGACCAGTGGGCCTGGGGCGAAATCAAAGGCGATACATTTAATGTTTTTGTTCCCGTACCGCAGGACCGCGACCAGGTTTTTGAGAAACATAACGGAGTGTTGCTCAATTTGATTATGTCTGCTGCGGGCGTCAGTTATATTACCAACTTTTCTGACAAGCTCAAAAATCCTCAAAAGAACAATTATGAAGAAAGAGGGCTGGATCGGTTTTTTTACCAATGAGCTAACGCGTTACCAATGGGATTCGATTGCACGCAGCCTCCAGTCATCACTAACAGACGCTGTAATTGAAAAAGCGGTGCACCAAATGCCTCCGCAAGTTTTTGCTATTTCAGGAAGAGAGATTATCAAAGACCTGGAGGCAAGGCGCGACCAACTGCCTGCATACGCCGACCAGTATTATTTATTTCTTTCCAAAGAAGTGGAATTGATTGGCTCTGAAGGAACCGATTATTTCACAGTAAACCGGTTGACAGACAGTACCACTTCTGTAAAATTTTTCAATATCGATAAAGATGGTAAAATTGTAAACTATCCCTATTATTCAAGGGTTTTTAAAACTGGTGAAACCCGGAAGATCAGGATCTTTGGTTTGTCGGGGAAAGATATTTATAAAACTACAGGCAAAGTAAACAAAGGCATCATTTTACAAATAGTCGGGGGCGATAAACGAGATTCGATGCAGCTCAATTCATTAGTAGGAAACAGTACAAAAACTTACGTGTACGATGACAAAAATAACGTTATCAAAGCAGCCGGTCATGTAAAGAAAAGATTTTCGGATGCCGATTCAGTTCACAACTATGGATATTTAGACTATGTACCTGACAAAAAAGGCATAAGCCCCATTTTCTTTTACAATGATGCAGACAGGTTTTATTTAGGGTTGAATTATAAATGGGAACATCATGGCTGGCGCAAGAACCCTTATGTTTTTAAGCAAAAGATAGGGATAAATTATTCTATTTCACAAAACGCGTTCAGCTTTAACTATCTCGGTGAATTTCCAAATACATTGGGAAAATGGCAGTTAAACCTGCTGGCCAGTTATGATTTTATTCGCTGGAGAAACTTTTACGGCCTGGGAAACGAAACACCACTTATTAACAGGGAGGATAATTACAACCGGATGCGCTCACGGGAATTTATTGGAAAAGCAGGTTTCAGCAGGGATTTTGGAAATGATCTTTTCGAAATAAATGGCTTTTACAAAAATGTAACAATCCTTGATGACCCCGGCAGGTATGTTACAAAGACAATCGGGACACAAAATCCTAATGTTTTTACTCCACATCCATTTGCCGGCATCAACGCCAAATACACTTTCAGCCATTTGAATAACAAAGCCGTGCCCGTTTCCGGAATTGTATTTTCGGTAAATGGTTCGTACACAACAAACCTGGAAGAAAAGAACCAGGACTTTTGGAAATATGGAAGTGATCTAAAATTATTTATCCCTTTGGTTTATAAATTTTCTATTGCTACATCAGCAGGAATTGAGACAGTAGTGGGCGATCCGGAATTTTATCAATATGCTGACATCGGTGGAGGTATGAACCTGCGAGGTTTCAGGAGACAAAGATTTTATGGAAAAACTGCCTTTTACAACAGCAATGAATTACGCTTTATAAGCAATGTAAAAACTTTCATTTATGGCGGTAAAGCAGGGCTGCTGGCTTTCTTTGACCAGGGACGCGTTTGGATGCCAGGTGAAAATTCAAAGGTGATGCACAGAGGATATGGCGGAGGCGTTTTCCTTGCACCCTTTAATGTATTAGCTGCAGAAGTCACTTATGGTTTTTCTAAGGAAGAACATTTGTTGCAGTTCCGGTTTTACTTGGATATATGAGAAATTTGCCACCGGTAAACAAAGAAATTCTGATTATTTTTATTTTGAAGCGTTATAACAGGAAAGGATAAACGAATTTTTGTTTCAAAGTTAAAACCGGTTTATAAAACTCTCCAGCAGGATGATGAAAAGGAATTGGATTTTACCTTCCGTAAACATTGGGCTTTTAAAATTTGTAATCCCCTCTTCTTGGCGGGTGTCCTCACCCGACGTTCTATGAATTAATATTATATTGGGAAGATGTCAGGCGTTTTTTAAATATCAGGCGTAAGAAAAAGTCATCAAGGTTTTATGAAAGAGGAGATGATGAATTTAAAATACTAACTCATTATATGGATAAATTATAATAACTAAATGTCGGGTGGGGACACCCGCCAGGGGAAGGGGGCTAAAATATTCAATGGTAAGAAATGGCTTGCAATCAAGTTTTTAAAAAAATGAAGCAATATATATGATTAAGGTTTTTGATGGCCAGACATGGGCCACTGACAAATTCATCAGGCAATAAGTTTAGAGAAAAGCAAAAAAAGCAGGGAATACGCCCCTGCTTTTTTTTACCTACGGTTCTGGCAGAATAAAAATCTTCCTTATTTCTTTGTTTACCGTCCGTCTTGTTGAATTTACAAATTAAAATTAGCTAATCGTTGCAGCAGTATGCCAATACATAATCTTTGAACCAGGATCAAGAAGTCCTGCAATATTAAAAGGCGAAATTCTTTCTTTTATAAGATTGGTAAATGCTTTTATATCCCGTTCTGAATTGGAAGAAGAAATTATTTTCAACAAATCGAGTGATTTCAACTTCTTTTTACTCTTTTTCTGTATCTTTTTTTTACGAATACCGTGAAATTCTGCTCAGTTATCGAGTAAAACCGTTCATCCATCGAAAAAGTTTGCAAGTACCATTTAATGCAATTATCTTGTAAATTAACTGCTAAATCTTGAAGAAATAACTGCTACAAACAGATTGGATTAAATTTTTTCACAATAACATTATACAACACAAAAAGTACCCCACTATGAAAGATTTACTTTATACCCTTGCCGTTATTGCCTGCTTTTGGTTTGCAGGCTGCAAAAAGCACCATACCACGCAGCCCGATAACCCCTACGGTCTGCCCAATGCCACGCAGGAAGGAAAAAACACGCTTGGCTTTTTACTAAATGGAGAGCCATGGACACCCAAAGGGTTTAATGGTACTGCTAACTTGGATTTATATTATGACGAAACATTTCAAAATGGAGTTTTTAATCTTAGTGCTTATAAAATATTGAATACTCAGGGACAAAGACAAAGGATTAATATCTACGGAGATTTCGTACAGGGACCAGAAAACATAGCTTTACCGGACTCTACGTTTGGCGTCGTATTTAAAGATGACGTTTCAGGTTGTGATTATTATGAATCTGATAGTAATACTCAAATAACAAATGGATATTTTAATATAAAGAAATTGGATAAGGTAAATAAAATATTTTCTGGCGAATTTGAATTTACAATTACAAAAAACGGATGTCCAGATATCCAAATTACTGAAGGTCGTTTTGACATGAAATATTAATAACCTCTTAAAATAAAAACTATATGAAAAAGATTTATTCATTAGCGGCTTCAATATTGCTTATTATATTGACTACCGCTCCGTTTTCAGGTAAAGCACAAGTAGATACAAGTACAGTGCAAAAACTGCTCCAATACATTATGCAGCCATTAGATAAAAGCCAGATACCCACCGGTTTTTTAGAAGAATATGGAGCACCTATTATTCCTATGGAAACTTTTAATGGTACACTCACAGATAGTAACAGAATAGACATGAACTTATGGCGTACTCTCTACTTTCAATTGCAAACAGGTTGGGCAGAAACAGGTTCCAATCCTTTACCTGCCATTACAACAGTAAACACTACCATAAAAAATAATACAGGCGATACGGTGGCTATACCAATTTTACTGGGTAGCTATAATACGGTAAAGAGCTACGCCTTTACAAACAATCTGCTTAGCTATAACAGCAGCCAGAATAAAGTGTATGATGTTTCGGGCAGGCCGGAATCGCCTTATGATACTAAAAATCTTTTTGCGGCAGCACCAGCAAAAAAAATTTCAAAGTATGGCACAGAAATCTTTGTTGTTAAGAATAATATGATTTGGAACAATACCGGAAAGACCATCAGCTCATTGCAAATAAATTTTGATAATGGCAGTGGTTTTCAAACTATAGCCGTCGGCACTCCCGTAACAATAAACTATACCGATACAGGATATAAACGCTGGACTATAAAAGTTACCCTTAATGATGCCACTGTGCGGCAATGTTACAGTAACTATTATGTGCAGCAGGCATCATCTGTTGGCAGCAGGTTTTCAACAGCCAGTGCAGTTGTTCCTTCATGGGGTACTGTAAGCCCTACTTCATCATACTGCGGCGCTACCGTAAGTGTGGTTTATAGCAGCAAAAGTTATACGGGCACATTGCGCAAACCATTGATAGTAGTGGAAGGCTATGATGTAAGCAATATTCTTCCAGATTTACAGTCGAACTATAATGTAAGTTATTTTATTGATGCTTTGGATGATGCAATAGTGCCTGGATGGAACTTTAATGACCAACTTGATGATATAGCCGGTTACGACTTGGTATTTATCGATTTTAATGATGGCACAGACGATATCATACGTAATGCAGCCGTAGTGCAGGAGGTAATAAACCGTGTAAATACCAACAAAGTGAATGATGCCCGCTTTGGCAATATACGGCAGCAAAACGTGGTGCTGGGCCTTAGCATGGGCGGGCTTTGTGCAAGATATGCTCTGGCTAATATGACAAAGAATTTTACAAGTATACCAACAGAAACACGATTACTCATAACGCACGACAGCCCTCATCGTGGTGCCAATGTGCCGCTGGGCGCACAGTACCTTATCCGCATGGTGGGCGGGGCAGAATTATTCGGCACTAATGTAAGGGATATATTTCCTGAATATGATAATGTAGTTAGTTTGCTTGATGAACCTGCTACGCAGCAAATGCTTATCTATCGGTCTTTAACCACAACTACTATGGCAGCTAATACTTTTTTAGATGCTGATTATCGTAGTATGATAACCTTTGGTTCTTCAGGCCCGCAACCATCTTACCGCTTTATTGCTGCTAGCAATGGCAGCGAGTGTGCCCACGCCTTGTTTTCGCCAGGCGCCAACCTGCTCAATATAAACAGTGATGGTTTTTTATTTTTCTTTCCAATAGTATCTTACCGCCTTCAGACCATTGCCACATTCAATGCTCTCCCCAATACTGGCAGCACCGGCGAAATAGCCCATTTTAAACTAAACAGCAAATTCAAACTGTTTGGTTTAATTACGATTTCAAAAGACTATTACAACAATACAGCCTATGCACCTGGCAGCCAGCTTGCTATTGACGGAGTCCCAGGCGGCCAAAATCCTCTGGCAGGCAATAATATTGAAATACCTAATTTTAGCTTTTTTGCTCCTATACCGGATATTTTTAATTTTTGGGGCTACGTTTCGGTGCATACAAGCGGCACACCTGCAGATTTTACATTTGTGCCCCTTGGCAGCGCTTTGGATGTGTCGCCTTTTACCAGCAACGTATTTACACAAAAATATGTTGATGGGTTTAATGCAGAATATCCTTCAAGCAGTGAAACTTTTATTGCGCAAGAAACATCTGGCAGCCTTACCAACAATACACATATTCGGTTTACGGCAAGAAACTCTTTATGGATGTATGACGAAATGGAGAACATTTCAAACACCGAAAATTGTTCGAGTGAATGCTCGCCTAACACTAATTTTTCCATTTCCGGCGATGCTTCTTTTTGCACAACATCTAATCCTTATACTATTCCTAATTTACCTACAGGAGCAACTGTTACATGGTCTGTCTCACCAGGCTCGATAGTTTCTATGACCAATGGGAATACGCCGCAGGTAACAGTAAATACAATCAATTCCGGAATTTTCAACTTAACAGCAAACGTTACAGAATGCAACACTACCTTTACCGTAACCAAGAACAATATCAGGGCAGGCGTTAACTGGAGCGGAGATGTTTTTACATCGCCGGACCAAGGTCTTACGTTAAAATCATGGGCAGAGGGATATAATTATATTTGGGAAGACTCTTGGGTTTACTGGGGCCTGCCAGGCACTTCTGCATCTCAATATTCCCTAGTGAGTGGCTATACTTCCTGGACTCCAAGTGACTATTTTCCAAACGTAACCTTCTATATGGATCAGGGAACCCTTGTAACATTTGCGGTGGCAGTCACAAGCGGTGGTTGTTCCCAAACCCTGCACTACACATTTGTGCCAATATCAAATCCTTATTCCTATAGTTACTACAGTCTGGCCCCTAATCCTGTTAGTTCTGATCTTACCATTTACGTGGATGATGAGAAGTTAAAGAAACAGAAGATTGCAAAATCTCCAGACCAGGGTATTCAGCAAGTCATTATTTTGGATAAATTAGGCAATGCACTGTTACAGCAAAAATATCCTGCAGACACCAGGAAGGTCACTATGAATGTAAGTAGTCTTTCACCTGATATGTATGTGGCTAAAATATTCAATGGTAAGAAATGGCTTGTAATGAAGTTTTTAAAAAAATAAGAAGCAATATATATGATTAAGGTTTTCGATGGCCAAACATGGGCCACTGACAAATTTATTAAACAATAAGCATGGGAAAAGAGTAAAAAAGCAGGGAAAGCGCCCTGCTTTTTTTTACCTGCGGTCTTGGCAGAATAAAAATCTTCATTATTCCTTTGTTTACCGGTACTTCTTTTTAATTGATTGCAGTCTAAATTGAAATTTATAATTCGGCAACCGTGTGGTGATACCTATTCTTTGAAGCAGGATCAAGAAGGCCGGCGATATTGAAAGGTGCAATTCTTTCTTTTATAAGGTTGGTAAATGCTTTTATATCGCGTTCTGAATTGGAAGAAGAAATTATTTTCAACAAATCGAGTGATTTCAACTTCTTTCTAGTCCTTTTTCTGTACCTATTTTTTTACGAATACGGTGAAATTCGCTACAGTTATCGGGTAAAACCGTTCATCAATCGAAAAAATTTGCAAGTAGCTTGTAATAAAATTACCTTGTCAACTATTCCCTAAATATTGAAGAACTGCTGATAACAAAATAGAAGATCATTAGGAAGAGATAAGATTAAATTTATCGATTATTAAAGTAATGTTGCCAAAATATATAATTAATATACTAACAATACGACCAATAGTTTTCCATTACTAATCAGATTATTGTTGGTTTCCCGATTGGCAGCATTCATATACCAAACGTGGGAGTAAGGTTGATAGAGAACAATAGCGGGAACAATACACTCATTATTGGTATTGCTCTTTCTACATGAAAAACAAAAAAATAAAAGAACTAATATGAGTAAAATTCGATGCATGATTTTTTTATTATCATAATGAAAACTCAAAACAACCAATTGCTTCGAGAGAAAAGCCCGCCTTAAAATTTTTTCACTAAAGCAACGTCAACGAAAATTTAAATGTCATTATTGAAATTTTTCTTTTTATGAAAAAAATTGATCCGATTTACTTTCTACCGCTTGTAATGTTTCTGTTTTGTTTTGCCCAATGCAGAAAAGAACATAGTAACCAACCTCACGTCGGCTTAAGTATAACGCTCTATAACAAACCCCTTGATACAATTCAATTTTATCTTAAGGGTAAATGGAAATGTCATTATGGTAAAGGGGGTATTGGTAATACAGTCCAATATTATAACAGTTTTTATTGGACATTTTCCTCTAACAATAGAGTACTCCAATCTTATAATGGGTCAATCGTAACAGATACTACTATTAGCTGGGTGTGGACATTAAATGGCGGGACATTCACAAATGGTGATTCAACATTCATAATGAGCTTTTATGACAAACGAGGCTATCCATATGATTATGTAATAGAGCGTATTATAAACGACACTCTAATCTTGCATGATGATGCTGATGATGCAATGTTTTATCATTTCACAAAATCAAACTAACAAAATCTAAAACCTACAAAATCATGAATCTGAAATCAAAACCAAAATTGGTGCTCCTGGCAATAGCTTGTATAAGCTTTCTAAATACTTATGCGCAGCAAAATGATACATTAGAAATTAAACGAAATGAAAAAGGCAAGATAAAGTTTATCCGTTTAAGACCTAATGCTGAAAGAAAAATTCAGAATGGACCTACTTTTCTAAAAAACCTCTTACAAGCGAAACCCGAAGACGATTTCCATTCTACGAAAGAAATAACAGATAAATTTGGAATTACACACGTTCGTTTTCAACAATACTACAATGGAATAAAAATAGAAGGAGCAGAATATATTTTGCATGGCAAAAACGGAAATATTCAAACAGCAAATGGCGATTATAAAAATGTTGAAATTGCATCAGTGACACCTGCATTAACAGAATCGCAAGCCTTAACCAAAGCTTTATTATTTGTACATGCGACGAAGTACAAGTGGGAGGATTCAGCTATGGAAAAATTCATCAAACAAAACACCAATAATCCCAATGCCACTTATTATCCGAAAGGAGAACTGGTAATTTCAAAAGATTATTTGCAGGGTACAAACAGCTTCAAGCTATCATGGAAGTTTACAATTTCATCATTGCAGCCGAATAATGAGCAATTGATTTTTGTAGATGCTATTACTGGTGAAGTAATTAATAGTAGGTCATTAATTTTTGATGTTAATACTCCTTTGACAGCACAAACAAGATATAGTGGCACTTTGGGAATAACCGGCGATTCATTTGCTGGCGGTTTTCGATTAAGAGAAAATAGGAACGGAGTAAATGTGTTAACCCTTAATTTGCAGAACAGCTTTAACTATGCCGGGGCTATTGATTTCACTAATGCTAGTATTAATTTTACAAATGGGAATTGGCCAAATTTCAATCAAGATCAAGTTGCGTTAGATGCTCATTGGGGTGCCGAGAGCGTTTTAAATTTTTGGCACACTATATTCAATAGAAATAGCCTTGACGGAAATGGGATGGCAATTACAAGTTATGTTCATAATGCCGTTGGGAATGATGCTTACTGGGATGGAAATGCTGATGTAATGAATTATGGAGATGGTGATGGTGTGACATTTAAACCTCTAACTGCATTAGATGTATGTGCTCACGAAATGGGGCATGGCATCCAACAATTTACTTCCAATATAACTGTTAATACAAATGGAGCACAAGAAGCCAATGCCTTAAATGAGGGATTAAGTGACATTTGGGGGGCTTGTGTTGAACATTGGGCAGCACCTAATAAACAAACATGGCTTATTGGAGAAGAAGTAATGGCAAATGGCAAACCGTGTTTAAGGTCATTGGTAAATCCCAAAACAGGTGGAGATGGAAATCCTTTTGGTACAGGCGGTTATCCTAATACTTATCATGGACAATTTTGGGATAACAATGGTGAGCCACATACTAATTCAACAGTTCTTAGTCATTGGTTTTATTTGCTGTCGCAAGGTGGTAGTGGCACAAATGATTTTGCTAACAGTTTCTCTGTCACAGGAATTGGAATAGATAGAGCAGAACAAATAGTATTTCAAGCTGAGTCAAACTACTTGCACGCAGGAGCTACTTATGCTGATGCAAGAAATGCTATGATAAGTGCAACCAGAGATGTAAACGGTGGTGCAACTGGTACTTGCGATGAGATTGCAGTAACGAATGCTTGGTTTGCTGTAGGAGTTGGAGCGGTATATTCTGGAAATGCAGGGTTATCAATTTCCGGCGATGCTTCTTTTTGCACAGAAGGAACTTATACTGTTACTAATTTACCGTCAGGCAGTTCTGTTAGTTGGTCTGCATCTCCATCAGGCGTGGTTTATTTTACAAACGCAAATGGCGCACAGGTTACAGTCAACAAAAGCAACGCTGGAATAATTAATTTAACAGCAACAGTGACAACTCCTTGCGGAACCTACACCGTGTACAGCTCTTCCATCACCGTAGGAGTTCCTTTATACGGAAATGTTTTTACATCGCCGGACCAAGGTCTTACGTTAAAATCATGGGCAGAGGGATATAATTATATATCGGAAGACTCTTGGGTTTACTGGGGCCTGCAAGGCACTTCTGCATCTCAATATTCCATTGTGGGTGGCTATACTTCCTGGACTCCAAGTAACTATTTTCCAAACGTAACCTTCTATATGGGTCCGGGAACCCTTGTAACATTTGCGGTGGCAGTCACAAGCGGTGGTTGTTCCGAAACGCTGCACTACACATTTGTGCCAATATCAAATCCTTATTCCTATAGTTACTATAGTCTGGCCCCTAATCCTGTTAGCTCTGATCTTACCATTTACGTGGATGATGAGAAGTTAAAGAAGCAAAAGATCGCAAAATCTCCAGACCAGGTTATTCAGCAAGTCATTATTTTGGATAAATTAGGCAATACACTGTTACAGCAAAAATATCCTGCAGACACCAGGAAGGTCACTATGAATGTAAGTGGTCTTTCACCTGATATGTATGTGGCTAAAATATTCAATGGTAAGAAATGGCTTGTAATGAAGTTTTTAAAAAAATAAGAAGCAATATATATGATTAAGGTTTTCGATGGCCAAACATGGGCCACTGACAAATTTATTAAACAATAAGCATGGGAAAAGAGTAAAAAAGCAGGGAAAGCGCCCTGCTTTTTTTTACCTGCGGTCTTGGCAGAATAAAAATCTTCATTATTCCTTTGTTTACCGGTACTTCTTTTTAATTGATTGCAGTCTAAATTGAAATTTATAATTCGGCAACCGTGTGGTGATACCTATTCTTTGAAGTAGCATCAAGAAGGCCGGCGATATTGAAAGGTTTTATTCTTTCTATTATAAGGTTGGTAAATATTTTTATATCCCGTTCTGATGAACAAGAAGAAATTAATTTCAACAAATCGAGTGATTTCAACTTCTTTCTACTCCTTTTTCTGCACCTATTATTTTACAGTTATGCTGCAATTCGTTACAGTTATCGGGTAAAACCGTTCATCCATCGAAAAAATTTGCAAGTTTATTGAGAGAAAATTACCTTGTAAATTCATCTCTAAATATTGAACGTAATGCTGCTACTAAAAACCCATTTAGAAAAATCTGTAAAGGTTCGTAAATAATTTAATAATTTAAAACTTATGAGAATAAAATTTACTGAATCTGCAAATGATATAAGGCCGCCGTTGCGCCTTGAGTCCGAACTTTTAATCTTATCTCTAAAACATAAAATAACCCACAATGAAAAAAACAATTTTATTAATTCTTATCGCTTCTGCTTTTTTTAACCATGCTAATTGCCAGATTACGAAAGGAAATTGGATGGTAGGGGGAAATGTCAGCTTTTCAAATTTGCAAAATTCAAGTACGGCTTCTGCGCAGTTCAAGCAAACAAACTATGAAATCAATCCTCTGATTGGATATTTTTTAGAGGACAGGTTTGCTATTGGGCTTTCACCTTCATTTACTCACAGTATTGTTAACCCTGGTAATACTAATACTGTCCTCTCTATTGGCCCTTTTGTCAGGTATTATTTCCTTAACACCGAAAATATCTTTAATCTGTTTGCCGAAAGTAGTTATACTTATGGAAGCATAAACGGCAAAGGGCAAGGGAAAGGACAACATCTAAATACCTTTTCATTTTCAGGAGGCCCTGTTATATATTTTAATTCTTCTGTTGGATTAGAATTTATCGTTGCTTACTCTTCAACAAAGGTTGTTGGATTTTCCGGCAATAATAGCAAATTGAAGTTGGGGATCGGTTTTCAAATTCATTTGGAAAGAGATAAATAATTTTTTTACTTTAAAATAATTTTATGTCAAAAAATATATCAGCAACATTTTATTGCTTACTATTATTTACATTTTTCAGTTCAATAGGTTCTTCGCAAACAATTATTAACTATCAAACCTGGACAGGTGCTACAGGATGAAATATCTTTTCATCAACTACAAATGTTCCAGCAATCGTTAACGGAATTAGTTCAACTATTGCTCATTTATCAACGGTTGGACAACCTACTTATGATAATACTAATAAGTCAGTTAACTTAGTTGCCGAAGTTGTGAATGGTAGCCAGAATAATGGAACCCAATACAGTACTACTGTAAATTTCAAACAAGGTTATTCGTACAAAATAACCATCAGTGCCGCCCGGATTATACCCCACTCAACAGATCCAAATCCTTTGCTTATGCTAGATTTAAATAATGGAGGTAGTGGAGGTAGCACCGGATGTAATGGAACTGGCGTTATTAATATATTTGGTTCTGGTAGTTTTAGTCAAAGTCTGCAAATAGCAAGTACTACATTTCAAGATTATGTATTTAACTACCCTTCATTATCATCTTTTGAGTCTTATCTTATAATTGGTGCAATTCCACAAACTTCGTCGCCAAATGAGACAATACTATTAAGAAAAATAACTATTGAAGAAACTCCTCCACCTGTTTCATTCACCTTACCTGCCTCAACAACTTTTGGATGCGGCTCTGCAACCCTACAAACATTCACCGTTACTAATGTTTACAATACAACGGGCATTACCAACTACACCTGGAATCTTGGTTCAGCAAGTAACAACTGGCTTTATAACGGCAGCCCAGCCACTCAAACTATCTCAACGGGCACCACCGGTTCCATATCGTTAACCCCTGTTTGCGGCGCAGTGCAAACCGATGTATATGCTACTGTAACTGCCAATGGTAATACCTATAATACCAATACAAGCTCCATATCTTATACTCCTCCTACTGTTACTATGACAGGAAACAGCTCTTTATGTTCCGGCTCCACTTCCTACCAACTGAACGGGGTCCCATGTAACAGCACGATTGTATGGTCGGCCTCACCAACCGGAGTTGTCACCCTTGCACCTAACGGAAACCAGGTAACGGCCACTAAGGCAGGAAACGGTAGTGTAACCTTGTCTGCCTCCATTACTGTTGCATGTAATTCAACGCCTATAGTCGTAAACAAAAATATAGTGGTAGGTGTCCCTTCTTTTGATGGTTCACCCGCTTATTATACAGACTACGGCGGCCCTTATCCCTTATTACTTACACTTCCATTCGGCAATCATCCTATACCCAATGAAATATGCGAAAACCACGGCGGTACTACCGACATCAACATAGTAGGCGCTACATCCCTTGTATGGAGTGAACCGGATGAATCGCCAGGTGCGTCTGTTACCTGGTATACCGATTCGTATAAAAATCTGAAGTTCTGGATTCACAACTCAGGCGACTGGGCCGCCTTCAAGATCACCTACGGTAACGCCTGCGGGAGCAGCGACGTAACGTACAAGTTCCAAGCCATAACCTGCGATCCTTACCCGCCTTATAGTAATATTGTAACGAAAGGCCAGTTCATTATTACGCCTAACCCTGCTTCCGGTAACGTTTCCATTTCGTCAAATTCAAAAAGTAACTTATCGAAAACTACGATCGATAAAACCGGTATCATACAGGTGTCAATAACAGATGTGAATGGCACTTTAAAGAAGCAGCAACAATTCAGTGCCAAAACGGCCAATATGCAACTGGATGTGTCTGGTTTGATACCAGGAACTTATTTTGTACAAATAACTAACGGAACTGTTAATGAAACCCATCAGTTAATCATTAACCGGTAAACACGAAAACTTTTGAAGTTTAAAAATTCAAGGAGGCTGTCTCAAAAGGGCAGCCTCTTTTTTAATTTCAGATTTTATCCAGCGTATGTCTCCTGCTCCAGGCCTTTTGTGCTGAGGCAGGACATGAGCGTCATGAATTATTTATTTATCTGATTTTTGCAACTATCGGGTAAAACGGGCTAATTATCAGGCAAAACAGTCGAACCATCGAAAAAACTTGCAAGTTTATCTTAAGAAACTTATTTTGTAAATCAATCCTACAAATCGAAAGAACTGCTGGTAACCAAAATAAGAGATTGTGAAGATATAAGAAGATTTACGGATTTTAGTTGCAAAAGGTAAATATTCTTTTTGGTCTTTCTGTTTGAAAAAAGAATTTCACTCAATTATTCTTATGGAAACTTTTAATGGCACACTCACAGGCAGTAACACAATAGACAAGCACTTATGGCTTACCTTATATTTTCAATTGCAAACAGGTTGGATTAAATTTTTTTACAATGACATTATACAACACAAAAAATACTCACTATGAAAGATTTACTTTATACACTTGCCGTCATTGCCTGCTTTTGGTTTGCAGGCTGCAAAAAGCACCATACCACGCAGCCCGATAACCCCTATGGGCTGCCCAATGCCACGCAGGAAGGGAAAAACACGTTGGGTTTTTTACTAAATGGAGAGCCATGGACACCCAAAGGGTTTAACGGCACATCTAATTTGAGTATTGATGTTGATTTTGGGTTTAATCAAGGAATTTTTAATATTGCAAGCTACAAAACAATCAATGCTATTACAGAGCAGTTTACTATTGGAATTTCTGATAGTTTAAATTTCATTAACAGTCCCTACACCTTTTTAATCCATCCTAATTCAGTTTTTGGCATTTCTTACACAATAGGATCATGCGATTATTTTAGTAAAAATTCTTCAACAACAGCTGACGGCACAATGACGATAACTAAGCTTGATAAAACGATGCGGATTATTTCAGGCACATTCAGTGCAACTCTTTCTACGGCCGGATGCGGAGTGATTAATATTACTGAAGGTCGTTTTGACATGAAATATTAATAACCTCTTAAAATAAAAACTAGATGAAAAAGATTTATTCATTAGCGGCTTCAATGTTGCTTATTATATTGACTACCGCTCCGTTTTCAGGTAAAGCACAAGTAGATACAAGTACAGTGCAAAAACTGCTCCAATACATTATGCAGCCTTCTTCTTGGCGGGTGTCCTCACCCGACGTTCTATGAATTAATATTATATTGGGAAGATGTCAGGCGTTTTTAAATATCAGGCGTAAGAAAAACTCATCAAGGTTTTATGAAACAGGAGATGATGAATTTAAAATACTAACTCATTATATGGATAAATTATAATAACTAAATGTCGGGTGGGGACACCCGCCAGGGAAGGGGCATGTGATTAAGGTTTTCGATAGCTAAACATGGGCGACTGACAAATTTATTAAGCAATAAGCAGGTCAAAACTGGTAAAAAAGCAGCGACACTTTCCTTGCTTTTTTACCTTATTTCTAAAAAGTTTTACCGGTCCTGGCAGAATAGAAATCTTCGTTATTCCTTTGTTTACCGGTACTTCTTCATTTATAATTTGGCAACTGTGCTGATACATAATCTTTGAAGTAGCATCAAGAAGGCCGGCGATATTGAAAGGTTTTATTCTTTCTATTATAAGGTTGGTAAATATTTTTATATCCCGTTCTGATGAACAAGAAGAAATTAATTTCAACAAATCGAGTGATTTCAACTTCTTTCTACTCCTTTTTCTGCACCTATTATTTTACAGTTATGCTGCAATTCGTTACAGTTATCGAGTAAAACCGTTCATCCATCGAAAAAATTTGCAAGTTTATTGAGAGAAAATTACCTTGGACATTCATCTCTAAATATTGAACGTAATGCTGCTACTAAAAACCCATTTTAGAAAAATCTGTAAAGGCTCGTAGATAATTTAAAACTTATGAGAATAAAATTTACAAAATCTGCAAGCAATATAAGCCTGCCTGTGTGCCTTAAATCGTAATTTTTAATTTCATCTCTAAAAACATAAAATAATCACAATGAAAAAAACAATTTTATTATTTCTTATCACTTCTGCCTTTTATAATAATGCGGATTGCCAGATAACCAAAGACAACTGGATGATAGGTGGAGCAGCATCATTTAGAAGTTCAAAATATAACGGAGCATCTACCAAGGAAACAAATAGCCAACTTTCAGGTGATGTTGGTTATTTCATTGTTGATAAGCTTGCTATTGGGTTAAAGCTTGGCTACGAAGAAACGGGAACAAAGGGAAATAGTAATCCAATAAATGATATGAATGTGAATACTTATAACATAGGTCCTTTTGTAAGATACTATTTTTTACCCGCAGAAAAATATGTAAACATTTTTTCTGAATTGAGTTATCAATATGGCCTTATGAAAACAAGCCAGGGGGTATCTCAAAACAGTAACAATTATTCGGGAGTATTAGGTTGCGCCGCTTTTTTTAACAGTAGCGTGGCTCTGGAATTTACCTTAGGTTACTCATATTACTTATACAATAATAATACTGGAAAAGTCAATAATGTTATAGCAGGAATTGGTTTTCATTTTCATCTTGAAAAGGAAAAATAAATTTTAAAACTCAACAAAAATAAATTTTATGAACAAAATTTTAAAGCTGATATTTTGCTTTTTATTAAGCCTTGCTTTCAGCAAATCCTATTCACAAACACTGATTGATTATTCTAGTTGGAGTACAGGCCAATGTAATGCCTTTTATCCATCGTCAAACGTTAACAGTATAGCACATATACGACTTGCGGAACTGTCGTATATGACAATACTAATCATGCTATTGAATTAGACACAAAAGCAGAAAATAATATTTATAAAGGAACAAAGTATAAATTCTGGTTTTAATTTTAAGCAGGGGTATAGTTATACCATTAAAATAAATGCGTGGACTAATACACCAACTTATCCTGTGCCAAGTTCAACGATGAGAGTTGACTTTAATAGTGCTTCTAACGGAAGCGGCTATTTTTGCAATGGTGTTGAATCATTCAATACAACATCCTCGCTAACAAGCAATAACAATAAAGATATAACACCAGGTGCATATTATGATTATACATTTTCGTATAACTCACTATCAGCCGCACAAAGCTTTCTTTATATTGGCGGATTTCTAAACTATGTAAACGGAACGGCAACTTCATGGATTTTAATGAAAAAAATAACAATAACCGAAACCGCTTCTTCTCCTTCATTTACTCTTCCATCTACAACAAATGTTGAATGCAGTTCACCTACAACGTTTACTGTTACTACGGCGAGTAACCCTGGCAATTTAACGATTACTAATTACGCTTGGAATCTAGGCACTACACCCAACGGATGGTTGTATAACGGCAGCGCAGCACCTCAAACTGTATCCACCGGGACTTCTAACACGATTTCGCTTACCCAAAACAGTGCCGCTTCGACTATTATTAGCGCCACGGTAACTGCAGGAGGAAATAACTATAATACCAATAACAGCAACGTTACTACAACTGCCCCCTCACTATCTATTACCGGTCCGTCTGATTTTTGTACAGTAGGAACTTATACTGTTACTAATTTACCGCCAGGTAGTTCTGTTAGTTGGTCTGCATCTCCATCAGGCGTGGTTTATTTTACAAACGCAAGTGGCGCACAGGTTACAGTCAACAAAAGCAACGCTGGAATAATTAATTTAACAGCAACAGTGACAACTCCTTGCGGAACCTACACGGTGTACAGTTCTTCCATTAGAGTAGGAGTTCCTCTAAACGGAAGTGTTTTTACATCGCCGGACCAAGGTCTTACGTTAAAATCATGGGCACAGGGATATAATTATATTTGGGAAGACTCTTGGGTTTACTGGGGCCTGCAAGGCACTTCTGCATCTCAATATTCCATAGTGAGTGGCTATACTTCCTGGACTCCAAGTGACTATTTTCCAAACGTAACCTTCTATATGGGTCCGGGAACCCTAGTAACATTTGCGGTGGCAGTCACAAGCGGTGGTTGTTCCGAAACGCTGCACTACACATTTGTGCCAATATCAAATCCTTATTCCTATAGTTACTATAGTCTGGCCCCTAATCCTGTTAGCTCTGATCTTACTATTTATGTAGATGAAGAGAAGTTAAAGAAACAGAAGATTGAAAAATCTCCAGACCAGGTTATTCAGCAAGTCATTATTTTGGATAAATTAGGCAATACACTGTTACAGCAAAAATATCCTGCAGACACCAGGAAGGTCACTATGAATGTAAGTGGTCTTTCACCTGATATGTATGTGGCTAAAATATTCAATGGTAAGAAATGGCTTGTAATGAAGTTTTTAAAAAAATAAGAAGCAATATATATGATTAAGGTTTTCGATGGCCAAACATGGGCCACTGACAAATTTATTAAACAATAAGCATGGGAAAAGAGTAAAAAAGCAGGGAAAGCGCCCTGCTTTTTTTTACCTGCGGTCTTGGCAGAATAAAAATCTTTATTATTTCTTTGTTTACCGGTACTTCTTTTTAATTTATTACAATCTCAATTGAAGTTTATAATTCGGCAACTGTGTGCTGATACATATTCTTTAAAAAGGGAAAGAAGAAACGATTTGCAACAAATTGAGTGGTTTCAACTTCTTTCTACTCCTTTTTCTGTACCAATTTTTTTACGAATACGCCGCAATTCGCTACAGTTATCGGGTAAAACCGTTCATCCATCGAAAAAGTTTGGGAATTTATTTCAAGAAGTTTACTTTGTAAATCAACCCTAAAAATTGAAAGAATCGCTGGTGACCAAAATGGAGATGAGAAAAAAGGGTTTAAGGATTTTTGATTGATAAATAAATAGACCTTATCGTGGCGGATAATTAAAGACCGATTGAGATGCAACGAAAAGAAAATTTAGTGTCAATATTTTAAACCTTGCAATGAAATATTCTATTACTTAATTAATCTTAGCTTTTATGAAAATCATTAAACTATTGCCCCCGTTATTCTTAATTTTTACGTGCTTTTGCTTTGCGCAATGCAAAAAGCATATCCATACTCCTACTCCTGATAACCCTTACGGCTTGCCCAATGCTACCCAAACCGGCGCAGGGGTGTTCGCTTGTAGAATTAATGGTGTTAATGCCATTGCAAAAAATGATATCAATTCAGTCGGTGGGTGGATGTCAAAAAATAGAGACACTTTAAGTGTGGGAGGCATCTTTAGAAAGGTGTTTTTTCAGCAAATAGCATTTGGTTCTTTAGATAAAGATAGAGAAGTGAAAAACGTTTATCCAATTGAGGATAGTACTACAATGTATTTTCTTTTCTCTACCGACTCTACTTGCAGGGGCGGGGGGGCTAATGTTATTAATATACATCAAGCAACAGGAACTGTAGTATTTACCAAAATTGATACAGTTAAGACGATAGTATCTGGTACGTTTAGTTGTCGTATTCCAATTCCTGATTGCGATACGCTTAATGTGACGGATGGCAGGTTTGATATCACATATCACTTCTAAATTATCTGAAAATGTTTAAACCAACTTTTATGAGAAAGTCATTGTTACTTATCCTAAGCTTTTCGTTAATTTCTTTTGCAAAAGCTCAAACTTACGATACCACTACCTGGTATGGTAAAATGAACTACATCTTTAACAACATTAGCCACACACAAATCACTACTGGTTTACTGCGTGATTACGGTATTGACTTTGCCAACCCAGGCATTTATGACGGCAAAACATTGACCGACACCAACTGGGTTACCCTTCCGGATTGGCGGCAGTTGTATGCGAGCCTCTACAGTGAACAAATTAACGTGCCAGCAACTATGTTGTACTTAGATACCATCAACAATCTTATCAGCAAATATGCGTCAACTGATTTGCCGGTTACTTTTGCATGCCTGTATTATAATTATAATGTATTAGACAGCAATGCGGTCAGCAAGAACCTGATGTACATTCAAAACGGCCAGATTTACGATGTGGCCAACAGGACTCAAAGCCCCTACCTACTGCATAGCGCTTTTGCAATAGCGTCCACCCAGCAACAGGTGTTCACAGGAACTAATGACTTAGTGTTACACCCGGAACTTTTTTTAAGCAATACAGGCAAAACAATCAGCAATCTCCAAATGGACCCAGGGACAGGTACTTATCAAACAGTGAGCTTTAATACGCCGGTTACCGTTAATTATGATACAGCAGGATTTTATGCTATCAGGTTTAAAATAACTTATACAGACAATACAGTTTGTTATAGCCATACCAAATTGTTTGCAATTAGTAACAATAATGGCCTTACTTTTAACAGGGAAAACCGGGAGCAATTCAAAGGGTATTATGGGCCGCCGTTCATTGAAAAGCCTTTCATTTACGGCACACATTCTTCATATACACCTCATGATTTTACGGCAAGTTCACCCTATCTAGGCGTAAAAGCAACGGGAGATTATACCATTGATCTTTCGATAAATAACACAACTGGACAAATAAGAAAACCCTTGATTATTATTTCAGGCTTTGACCCAGATGCTGTTGATACGGACGATTTTGCTGGTTTGACATACATAAACGATTATTTGACAAGGATAAATTCTGATTGGAATCATGGGTTCACTTCTATTCCATTAAATAGTTCAACCGGCTTAGATAATACAGACAGCTTCGACATTGTATACTTGCATTGGCACAATGGCACGGATTACATAGAGCGCAACGCTTACCTGCTGGAAACTTTAATACAGATTGTAGATAGCATAAAAGCCAGCAACGGCAGCATAGAGAAAAATGTAATCATCGGCACCAGCATGGGCGGCCTGGTGGCACGATGGGCTTTGCGTGATATGGAACAGCACAGTATTGACCATGATACTCGCCTGTTTATTTGCGATGATGCGCCTAACTGGGGCGCCAATGTGCCGCCGGCTTACCAGGCATTGGTGCAGTACATAGCCCCGTGGAAGGTAGTAGGTAGTGCCAGTTTTAACTTTCCTCTTTTACGCCTTTATTATAAGGACATGTTTCCGGACGCAGTAGATGGTGTAAATATTTTCAATAGTCCCGCAGCTAAACAAATGTTGATACAGAGGTATATCTTGAGCGGACAATCCTTAACGGCAGATAATTCCGTTCACACCTCTTTCATGAACGAGATTAACAATATGGGTTGGCCATTAAATTGTAAAAATATCATACTTAGCAATGGCGCATGCAATGGTTCAACGATCTTTAATGATAATAGCGAAATGCTGGATATTACCGGAGATACGGCAAGCAACTGGTCTTATTTTGGAGATCTGTGGAGATCGCTAACTATGTCTATAGGAGGTGCACTAAATGCATCTCAGATTCTTACCCCTGGCGTACCTATACGCAATACATCTCTATTGATACAGTTCCCACTTTCTTTAATTACAACCAGCCGGAATTTGAATTTTGATTTTCAAGCATGGGCGGCGCCAACCAGCGGAACTTCTCTTATATTTAAAGGAGATGTGTCTATGAAACGGCAACTCCTGTGGCTTTTGAATACTACCAGTTATATTATGAAGTGTCATGTAAATTCTGTTTCAGGAATGCTACCGTTGGATAATGCCCCGGGCAGTAAATATGATTTGAGCTTATTTGGCGTAAATATTGACAGTGTGAATTCTCAGTTACATGCACAACTCGGCTCTTGGATCAATGCGACTTTACATCAACAACAATTTTGCTTTGTACCAACAGTAAGCTCTATTCCGGTAAGTAATCCTCAACAAAATTTGAGAACATCTCTGTGCGATAGCATTGCCTGCCTGCTACCTGCCGCAATAGCCGATTATTTTGCGCCTCAAGAAAATGAAATACATGTCTCTTATACAAATGACAATTCAAACTGGATTCTTCAAAGGCAGGCTCCTAATTTTAATTGCAGCTTAATTTGTGCATCGAATTTATCAATTTCAGGCGATGATAATGTTTGTGCCACCTCTAATAATTATACTATACCTAATCTTCCAGCAGGTGCAACAGTTGCGTGGTCAGATGCGCCTGCTTATGCAACTATAAACTCACCCGATGCTATCCAAACAACCTTGACAAAAGTGTCAAATGGCTTAACGACCTTGACGGCAACGATTACAAATACCTGCAACGCTACTCCTGTAACTCTTACCAAACAAATTTATGTAGGAACACCAATTATCTCCGGCACCTACAATTCTCCCACAAACAGTGAAGAACCATTAGTGCCCATACCTCATTGGAACCTGACACAATTTAATGCTGCATGTATCGCCTTTGTAACAAATATTGCTGTGCCGTCCGGCGCTACAGCTACATGGACAGGCTCGGTTGATCCCGGTGTTACGTGGAGCCAATCAGGCAAGGATGTTTTTTGCAATTTCACAGCAGTAGGCCAAATAGCTACACTTAGTGTCAGCATCACCAATTCCTGCGGCACATCCTCGGCATCATACAGGTTCAAGTGTACCACTGCCAATTCCTGTGGAATTACGCCAATGATCGCTGTTGGCAGCGGGATTTCGCTTTCACCAAATCCAGCCAATAATACGCTACAGGTATCCCTGAACGGTACAACAGGCAAGGCTGAGAAACGCAATATTTCTCAAATTGATATATTTGATAAACTGGGCAACAGAATACTAAGATATAAATATGGCCAAAATCAAATGACGGCCAACCTGGATATTTCTACGTTAAATCCGGATGTATATATGATTAAGGTTTTCGATGGCCAAACATGGGCCACTGACAAATTTATTAAGCAATAAGTTTAGAGAAAAGCAAAAAAAGCAGGGAAAGCATCCCTGCTTTTTTACTTTGTTATTAAGAGGTTAAACCAGTGCTGTAGGAACACACCACTACTTTCGCAGAAATGTTTGATCTTCCTTTTGCTGGAAAAATAATTGATAAAATCAACTCTTGAAACCGCTAAAAACAATTGTGGAATAAAGACCCGAAATAAAAATTAATAATAAATGTGTGTTTACTAACAGTAATGGTTAAACGCAATAACGGCCAGTTGTTTACTGGTCTTTAAACATCATCTTTTTCATTTTTGCATCATGTCCATAAATGTCATCCCGGAAGTTCAGAGTTCCATCTTTGGCAACCCATGCCGTAAAATAAACTATATACACAGGGATTTTGTTTTTGAGTTTTACCCAGGTGTTTTTCCCGCTGTACATCGCATCAATGATTTTTGATTCAGGCCAGTCAGGATTGTTTCTAAGGAGGTATTCAGCGAGCTTTTGAGGTTCCTGAAGCCTTATACATCCATGGCTGAAAGCGCGGTCTTTTTGATCAAATAAATTTTTGGCTGGTGTATCATGAAAGTAAATATGATAATTATTGGGAAAAACAAATTTTACCCGGCCCAATGCATTATCTGCGCCTGGTTTTTGCCTTATCACCGGTAAGCCATTACGGGTGCCTGTTTGTTCCATATTATTTTTTTGGAGATAGTTTTTATCCTTTTTCATTTCCGGCAGAATTTCGTTTTCTACAATACTTTGCGGCACATTCCAATAAGGGCTGAAAACAACATATTCTAATGAATCAGTGAATATAACCGTGTTGTGGCCGGATTTTCCGACAACGATCTTCATACTGAATTGCTGCTGGTCGCCACTAAAAACATGCAGCCTGAATTCAGGAATATTAGCCACGAGGCGTGTTCCCCCATTTTGCTTTGGCATCCATTTCAATCTTTCCATATTCACCAACATCTGTTCTATCCTGCTTTTAACCGGTACATTTAATTCGCTTGCAGTGTGAGGCCCGAGCACACCATCCGTTTTTAAGCCAAATCTTTGCTGGGCATGCTCTAAAGAACTTTCTAATTGCAGGGTAAACAACATAGAAGTATCCTCTCCCTTATAATCACCGGTTATGGATAGACGCCTTTTGAGTAATAAAACAGCGTGTGCGGAATCGCCTTTTTTGTAAGCTTTATCATCCGGGTTGATCTTAGGCCAGCCACCTTTTTTATCAATTTCATAGTACTTTAAAAGTTCATCTCTTAAGCGTGGGTATAATCGGTTTACAGGTTCCCAGTTTTCAAGCCTGGCGCCATTCTTTGCTACCAGCGAATCAAGCAACGCCACGGCATCTATTTTTTTTCTTGGAATGTGCCATTGCAATTGGGACGGATCTATTGTTCCTTCATAAACTTCTTTCGTGTAAGTAAAAAAATGTTGGGTTAAATGAAGTTCTGTTTCTGTCACCTGTGCGGGCGTTAAGGTAAAAGTATCGTCATTGATCAGTTTTTCCATTCTTTCATGCAATTGCTTATCGAAAATTGAAGAATCTATTTTTGCTTTTATATACAGGTTGTGAAGATTGTAGAATGCACGTGCCTGTTCTGTAAGGCCGTCGTTGCTGAACCACGCGAAATGATAATTCCGGTTCGCATAGAAATCGCGCATTTTCCCCGCTATTGTCGCACTCACCTTATTTTTCGTGATATAATTTTCCAGCGCTGCGCTGTCCAACTCAAGTTTGGAATAGGCGTTGCTTTCAGTGATTGTGGTATCTCTTTTTACAATTGGTTTATTGTTTTTTGATGCAGAACTATTACATGCCACAACGATTTGCAAAACCCAAAAAAGTAGTAAAATATTCCTGATAAAATTCCTCTTTTGCATATTCATTCTAAAGCTGTTTTTTAAAAGCAAATAGCTTCGCCTTGTTATAATATACAGAAAAAATGAAGGTTTTGCTTATTTGCAGTTAAATATTTAAGAAACGTTTGTACTTTCCTTGTCTTTCTTTTCCTGCGTCTCTTTTTTGGTATTCTCTGCGTCCTGCTCATTTTCCTGCACGGAGTTCTTTTTACTTTCAACCTCTATTGTCTGTACGGTAACAGTGTATTTTGTCGGCCGGATTTGTCCGCCGTATTTGATGGAATAGGCTTTGGTAACCTCTGCGCCAAAATATAATATCATTGATGAGAAATAGATCCATGCCAACAAAACGACGAGAGAGCCGGCAGCCCCATAACTGTTGCCCAGGTTGCTTTTGCTTACGTACAAGGTGATCCCGAATTTAGCAAGCATAAAAAGTAATGCGGTGAAAATGGAGCCTGCAGCCACATCTTTCCACCTAATTTCGGCATTAGGTAATACTTTATAAATGATGGCAAATAAAGTAGCAGTTACAATAAAAGTGACCATAAGATTAATAATATAAATCGGCTGAAAAGGGAGGTCCGGAAATATTTGGTGGATCTTACCGACAAGTCCTTCGAGTAAAGTATTTAGCACGAGGGAAACCAGCAATAAAAAGCCCAGGGATATCACAAGAGCAAAAGATAAAACACGCGACAACAGTAATTTGAGGATACCCGCATCTTTTTTAATGCGCAAACTCCAAATATAATTGAGAGAGCTTTGCATATCAGTGAAAACAGTTGTGGCGCCGATAAATAAAGCCACAAACCCGACGATAGCGGCTAAGGTGCCACCCCCATTTTTCATGGAAGCATTTTGAATAATGGATTGAATCTGAGATGCTGAAGTAGTCCCGATAAGTTGTTGCAATTGTTTCACAATGTTTCCTTCAATTGCGCTTTGTGACCAAAAAATACTTGCGAGGTAGATGATCACTACCAGCATCGGAGCCAAAGAAAAAACGGTATAATAGGCCAGGGAGGCGCTTAATTTTGTTACCCTGTTCCTCGAAAAACCTGTTCCCGCATTTTTAAAAACTTCCCATATTCCCCGCCATGTTATCTTTTCTTCCTGTTTCATTACGTGCACTTTCGGGTAACGGGCACAAAAGAGATGCCAGGCAGGAGTAGGAAAAGCAGTCTCAGTAAACCGATAAACTGTAAGGATTTTTATTTTGATTAAAAATATTTTTTCTTTTTGTGAAATTAATCGTAATATTGCGATAATAAATCAATACAATGGGTGCAACCAAAGCAGAAGAATTTACTTTAAAAGATAATCGCCTCGCAACTTATGCAAAAGCCATTGCTCATCCGGCAAGAATAGCGATTCTTAAACTATTAATTAAAAAGCAAGCCTGTGTTTGTGGCGATATCGTTGACGAGCTTCCTATCTCTCAAAGCACGGTATCACAGCATTTGAAGGAGTTAAAACAAGCCGGTCTTATAAAAGGAGATATAGAAGGAGCGAAAGTTTGCTATTGCATCAATGATAAAGAATGGAAAGCAGCGAAAGAACGGCTGGCCGAATTGTTTGATTCTTATAAAGGCATCGATATGTGTTGCTGATTTGAAAAAAGTCAATCTTAATATTACGATAATAAAAAACAATACAAAATGGAAAACGAAAATGAACTGAAAGAAATAGTGAAGAAAAAATATGCTGAAATAGCATTACAGGATAAAGAAACCAACCAGTCTTCATGCTGTGGTTCCGGATGTTGCAGTGATGAAGTTTACAACATTATGTCGGAAGATTATGAACAACTCCAGGGTTACAATGCAGATGCTGATCTTGGCCTCGGCTGCGGGTTACCAACGCAGTTTGCCAAAATAAAAAAGGGAGATGTGGTAATAGACCTGGGAAGCGGCGCGGGAAATGATGCTTTCGTTGCAAGACATGAAACAGGTGAAACCGGCAAAGTAATTGGGATTGATTTTACACGGGCAATGATCGAAAAGGCAAGGAGTAATGCGGAGTTGAGAGGATTTAATAATATTGAATTCCGCGAAGGCGATATTGAAAAAATGCCAGTGACTTCCAATGTGGCAGATGTAATCGTAAGTAATTGTGTGTTGAATCTTGTGCCCAATAAAGATGGAGTTTTCAAAGAAATTTTCAGGGTTTTAAAACCCGGCGGCCATTTTAGTATTTCAGATATTGTTTTAGTAGGCGCGCTACCCGCTAATATTCAAAATGCTGCTGAAATGTATGCAGGCTGTGTTTCCGGTGCGATTCAAAAACAGGTTTATTTAGAATTAATTAAAAGCAACGGCTTTTCCAATATCACTATTCAAAAAGAAAAAGCCATTATTGTTCCGGATGATATTTTGCAAAATTATCTATCAGAAAAAGACATTAATGAATTTAAGTCTTCCGGATCCGGAATCTTTAGTATTAGTGTTTATGCAGAAAAACCTTTGGCGGAGAAGGAATGTGGATGCGCTCCCGGATGTTGTAATTAAAAATAAAAGGATGTCAACAAACGAAATAGATACTATGAGTGAAAGAAAGCATTTACGTTTCCTCGATAGATATTTAACACTCTGGATATTTTTAGCCATGCTTACCGGTGTTGCAATTGGTTATTTTATTCCATCCTCCTCAACATTTATAAATTCATTTTCTACCGGAACAACGAATATTCCACTTGCGATTGGTTTGATTTTAATGATGTATCCGCCGTTTGCAAAAGTGAGGTACGATAAGATGCGTACAGTTTTTAAGAACACGAAAGTATTGAGCGTTTCACTTTTACTCAATTGGATTATTGGTCCCGTATTAATGTTCTTATTGGCCATTATTTTTCTTCGTGGTTACCCGGAATACATGACAGGCCTTATTCTTATCGGCCTTGCGCGTTGTATTGCGATGGTAATTGTATGGAATGAATTGGCCGAAGGAAGCCGGGAATATGCAGCTGGATTAGTGGCGCTAAATAGTATTTTCCAGGTGCTTTTGTACAGCGTGTATGCTTATGTGTTTATAACAGTGCTACCGCCGTTGTTTGGCATTTCCGGCGCTGTGGTAAATATTACAATCGGGCAGATCGCAAAAAGTGTTGCCATCTATTTGGGTATTCCATTCGCTGCGGGGTTGATCAGCAGGTTTGCTTTGATACAATTAAAAGGAGAGAGATGGTACCAGGAAAAATTTATTCCTGTTATTTCGCCAATCACCTTGATGGCCTTGCTTTTTACGATTGTGATCATGTTCAGTTTAAAAGGAGAATTGATCGTTCAGATTCCGATGGATGTAATTCGTGTAGCCATACCGTTAGTAATTTATTTTACGATTATGTTTTTTGTAAGTTTTTTAATTGCTAAAAGAATGGGTGCTGATTATTCAACAAACGCTTCTATTGCATTTACTGCGGCAGGAAACAATTTTGAACTTGCTATTGCAGTTGCGATAGGAGTTTTTGGTATTAATTCAGGGCAAGCATTTGCCGGTGTTATAGGCCCGTTAGTTGAAGTGCCTGCATTGATTTCACTTGTAAATGTAGCGTTCTGGTTGCGTAAAAAATATTATAAAAAAGCTTCGCTTGCTTAAAAACTTAAACAGCAATTGAAATGAAAAAAGTATTGGTTCTATGTACAGGCAACAGTTGCCGAAGCCAGATTGCGGAAGGTTATCTAAGGTATTTTGCAAATGGCAAAGCCGAAATCTATTCTGCAGGAATTGAAACACATGGTGTAAATCCGCGCGCGATTGAGGTAATGAAGGAAGATGGAATTGATATTTCACATCATACTTCCAATCATATTGATGAATATAAAAATATCGACTTCGATTATGTAATTACAGTTTGTGATAATGCCAAAGAAAGATGCCCGTTTTTTCCTTCTTCAGCAAAAAAGTTTCATCAAAACTTTCCGGATCCTGCAAAAGCAAAAGGAGATGATGAAATAGTAATGGAGGCATTCAGATCTGTAAGAGATAGCATCAAATCTTATTCTAAAAAATTTGTTGAAGAAAATTTGTGATTAAGCTTTTATAAATTACCGTCTCCCAGCGGCCTGCAGGACCATGTTCAGGTGAAGTATATTTTATTAGCCGGAAAGAAAAATTTTAAAATTTCCTTCGTTCACTGTCCGCATTACGTACGACGCTGAAAATATCGTTCATTTATTACATTCCCTGCAGCTTCTGAAAATCATATGTTGATAAAGTTTTAAAGAATGTTAATAATAAAAGGATAAGGTGTTAATAACCTTTACCAACATGTGAATTAATAGCAGGGCAAAGACAAAACCAGCTTTCCATTGGATTGTATGATTTTTTGATTGTTGGGTAATACGCGTCATATTCGTTTCTTTACATAATTGAAAAGGTGGGCCTGTTAAAAATTCTGCAAAACTGTGCATTAAGGCCTTATTCATAAATAAAAGCACCAGGAGGATGCCAACACTAATAAAAAAGGTTAGAAACAGGAATATTATTGAATTTGATAAAGGTCTTTTCGACAATTGGTGTGTTTACTTAACAAGGCCGGGACAGGCAAGATATGCACCGAGAGATACTGAATACTTTTTCAGGTTACAACAGTTGGGCAACACTCACGGGCATCAAAGAATTTATAATGATTTTGTTACCTATTACATCCCTACAAGCAGGCATATTGATACAAACGTACTTCATCTTATTACCCAACTGACAGAAGCCTTCCACAATGATGCTGAAGAAATGGATATTTGGTTCTCTGTGATTTATGCAGGAATGGTAGCTGAAGAAAACAAAGCTAATTCAATCTTAAAAAAAAGAATAAAAAGACTGGGAATGCACCAGGTACTCATTGAAGGATTGGATGCAAACTATGCAGCTAATTTTTCCCGTGGTAAGAAATGGAGAGAATTAGATACGCTAATGAAACAAAAAGGTTTTTGAAAAATTTAGTTTTTCGGCCCCAGGTTTTTAGGGTTCCATTTATAGTTAGAAATTAGTAACTCGTTAATTTCCCCTCTCTTTGTTGAATTCGAATTTATGGTACGTTTTGCTTTTATCCTGTTAATGTATGTTCCTTCTTCGGTGTATAAATCATCAAAGAAATTATCTTCTGGGTTTGTATTTTTAGGATCTGAATTGCTTAATAACCATTTACAGCCTTTTGCATTCAATTTATTACAAAACTCTTTTAGTCTTTTTTGCTCGGCATCATCAAAAATATCCTTTGAATAAGAATTAAAAGAAGAGGTTTTGCTTATAGGTTTATAAGGCGGATCAAAATAAAAAAAAGTATCTTTTTTTGCATAACTAAGTGTTTCATTGTAATCGCCATTCAGAATTGTTACCCGTTGCAAAATATTACTATCAGCTATTATTGTTTCGGGGTCACAAATTTTTGGTTTGTTATACTTGCCAAAAGGAACATTGAAATGATTTTTACTATTTACACGGTATAAACCGTTAAAACAAGTCCGGTTTAAAAATATCAATAAAACTGTATTTTCTACGGGGCCTGAACGGCGCGAGTTAAATTCCTCCCTTTTAGCTAAAAAGAAAATTCTTCTTTCTTCTTCAGTTGCCAAATTGTAGTATGTATGTTGAATGCCCATCAAACTCTCTATTAATTTATAAGGCTGTTCTTTTATTACTTTATAGGCGTGCGTAAGATCTGTGTTAACATCATTTATAATGGCGTGACGAATATTCGGAAACTTTTGCAAAAACCAAAACATGACAGCGCCACTTCCTGCGAAGGGTTCAATGTAGGTAAGTGATTGATTGGCTTTAATATCCAGCGGTAGCGCGGCTTCTATGGCCGGAATTAACTGGCTTTTGCCTCCGGCCCATTTTAGAAACGGTTTAGCATTAAGTGTTTCCGGAGAAATTGAGATCATTCTTTAATCGAAATGTGTGTTTATTTTCTTGTAAAAAGCAACAATTTACCAAAAAAATGAAGAACAGGATTTCTATTTCTACCGGATGTGGAGACTTCATCGCAAATTATAAATCCTGCAGCAGTTTTTCCAGGAACATATGTTGCAGCAAACAAAGAAAAATGCGCGATTTTTATTTTCGTGTGGAAATAATCATTTAGATAAAAGCAAGGGATGAAGGCTTGCAGTATGTAAATTGCGCCAAACACGATTCATTTCCGTACCGGGTTTGGCAGCAATGAGCCCGCAATAAGGGAACATTTCATCCACCATTTTTCTTGAAATAGAAGCCATTTCCCTGCTTACGAAACTTACTTCCTTCATCGTTTCATCAGAGAAACCGTTACTTCCTTTGCCTTCGTTCCATGAGCGCTGAATAGTTTTATAAAATAACTGCCTGGCTTCATTTAAGTGTGTTTTGGCAGTATCATGCCGAAGGGAAAGCGAGAGCAACTGTTCATTCGTATAATGGCTGTCCGCGTTTCTTTCTTTAATAATCCCTTCAAAAAGATCGAGATAATGGATGGCCATTCCGGAAATATTTACAGAAAGTGTAGCTTCTGCAAATTGCAAAAAGGGATATTGAAAAACTTTATCGGACAATACAGTTTGTTTTTCATCAATATCAAAGCGCCTGTTTTTATTCACCTTCAGTTTCTTTACTTCAAAACTGTTACTTGAAGTCGCAATCATTCCCATTTCTTTCCAATCTTCAAGCAGGGTTACTTCGTTTTTTAAAAAAATGAATGATGAAGTCAAATTGCTTCCGTCATTGTTTTTCAAAATTTCTCCATCTTTTTCAATAAGGCAATTAGCGGTGAATGCAGTGGCGTGTGCCGAGCCGGTGGCATACGGCCATTTACCTGTTATTTCATATTCATCATTTATTATTTTGGCAATTCCTGTTGCCCGTCCGCTTCCTGCAAGGCATACTTTTTTAGAATCGAAAATAGTTTCAGCAATTTCGGGATGAAGAAAACCGATGAACCAATTAGCGCCGCTACACAAAGTAACTGTCCAACCGGTACTGCCATCAATCCACGCAACAGCTTCTTCAATACTCAGTGCTTCCGGGAGCGATAGGGCGAGGCCGCCGTATTCTTTCGGTACAAATAAATTAAACCAGTGTTCTTTATAAATGACAGAAAGTTGTTGGGGAGTTAAAGCTCCCGATTGTTCGGCTTCACCAGCGTATTTACGAATGGTATTCGTGATATGTTCATCAATAAAAAAGGAAGGATGTGGTACGCTCCTGGTATTCATAGTTTATATAGAATTATTCTTAAAATTATTTTCTTTTTGTATAATCTTTCTCCATTGAAGGTATCCTTGTACTGCAACAATAAAAAGAAAAAGCGTAAGTGCCGCATATAAGACCAGATGTTTATAAAATAATAATGGAATAGCCACCGCGTTTGAAATATTCAGCAATAACCAGTTCTCAATTTTACGTTTGGCAAGCAGCCACATACCCGCCCACGCTGTGGCGCTTACAAATGCATCCCAGAAAGGAACTGTTGACGGGGTAAAATTTTTGAGGATAAGATATAAAAAAATAAAGCCGCCGGCAACAATAGCTGCGACTGTAAGCCATTCTTTTTTATTTGCATAAGTGACTGGAACAGGAGACTCGTCTTTCTTTTTGATCCAATACCACCAACCAAAAATACTCATAATTACATAATACAAATTCAAAAGCGACTCAGCATATAAGCCGGAAGTAAGAAACAGGTAAATAGAAAGCAGCGTACCTGCAATGCCTGCCGGGTAAAGCGCTACTTTATTTGCCCTTGCCAATAATACTTCTGCTACACCAAAAGCCACTGCAAGCCATTCTACCCAGCTTGTTTCTTTAAGCTGCTGATGCAATAAATGAACCCAAAAAGAGAACGACATTTTTTAAAATTAAGCGAATTGAAAACAAAAAGAATTTCTCATTTCGATTAAAGGTCTTTTCTTATTGGCTATTTTGTCTGCTTTTTAAAAATGTTATTTAATAATTAGTTGAAGCAGCTAACGGAAATTTGCTTTGGTGAATTCCATGAATGCTTTAAAATGAATAAAAAAGGATTTGTCTTTTAATTTGAAGCGTCTTTTTTTGGAAAATGGACAAGCAGATTGTAAGTTGATAACACGACGTGAAATAATCAAATGAAAATTCAAATACAATTTCACTTTTTAAAATAAAATTCCAAATCAGTATCTACATTTGTCATATCTGCCAGTTGCGGATCTTTCCCTGTATTGAAAATATACATGCCGCAAATGTCATTGTTGCTGTTAAGGTCAATACAGGTACTGCTTTTATCCTGTTTTACAAACTGAAGGTAGCGTGCAGTAGTGGTTTCAATTATTTTAATTTTCGGGTAGTATTTCTTAAGAACCATATGTGCGTTTCTCATTTGAAAAAAGCAATCGTGCTCCAGGCTTTTAAAAACCATGGGGGTGTTAAGAGCTTTTATTTTTTCAAGTTGAACAGAATCAGGTTTGTAAAAAACAGCGGCGGGACTTTTTACAATAAGTGTGTCGTTAAAAGAGGAGGGAGGTTTCGCGATAAACTTTCGCGAAAGTTCTTTGTGTTCCTTTGCGGGCTGTCCGCTGTTATTTTTCGGATTGTTATGGCAGCTCACCAGGAGAGCACTAAACAAAATTGAAACAGTCAATTTTAAATTCATAGCCTTGTTGTTCTTTTCATCGGCTTAAAAAGATGAAGGTAAAAAGATTACAGTGAACCAACTTTTTTCACATAAAATTATTCCGGTCTCTTAAACAAAAAGCCCTTAATCAATTTGATTAAAGGCTTTTATTATTGCTGTTTTCTCTGCTATAAAATATTATTTTAATAATTCCACAATCTTGTAATGTTAAATCCGATGAGGAATTGTCCACCTTTCACTTTCTTGCCGGTTGCTTTATCAGTATAAGCGAAAGGAGCATTGGCATTGAAAAGATTGTCACGTTGCGGGCTCATGAACTGGTAGTTTCCTAAGAAAAACTGGAATGAGTGGCCGCCTGTATAAAATTCAATTCCAAGTGATAAATTGGGATTGGGATTGTTAGTGGCATGTTTTGTAATAGGTTGGTCGTAGTCAAACATGATAGAAGTAACATCAGTTAGTTTGTATCTTCCGGAGAAGGAAAATGCAAAGTGATCAAACTTCATATCTTTAAAGATGACTTTTCCGGTGCTGTCGTTTTTTGTATAATAGCCATCAACAGAATTTTGGTGAGACACGCTTAAGCCGCCTTGCAATGAAAGTTTATCAGTGATCTTACGGGCCACCAATATTTCATGAAAGAAAGAAAAACGCTGGCTGTTGTATTTAAAAATACCACCATCAGGATCTTTCCTTGTATCATAAGCCATATTTGCGTAGTACGAAACGCTTACCGGGTATTTATGTGGGGTTTGCGTGATAAGAGAATATTTTAAATTTCCATCAAGCAGCATATTGCTTTTCGTAATTCCTACACCTAGATTTAGTTTGTTAATTGGTGAATAATTCACACCAAGGCGAATGTTAGAGGGTGCAAAAAACCCCCAGAAGTCCTCGTAGCCATTGGTCACTACTCCAAACCTGTGTTGGATATCTACCTCAAGGGACTTTTTTTGTGGAACCAAAATGGTTTGGTTATTTAATATCCAGATGCTTTCAAAAGTATTTTTTACAGGTTTTAGTTTTACCGGCGCAGGAGTTTCTTCAACGGCAGCTGAATCCTGGGCGAAACCGCTGTTACTCAGTGCCAGCAGGCATACTATGAGGAGGGAAGTGAAGATCCTCAAGGTTCCTTTATTTATAAAACTTTTCATATTGATTTATTTTTTAAAAGTCAATTAATTATTGGGTGCGCCGTTTCTTATCCAGTCGTACACTTTTTGCCTGTCTTTGGCAGAGGGAATATGTTCTCTCATGTCGCCGTTGATTTCGATATAGAGGATGCTTGTTTTTGGAAGATCGGTATTTACAAAACCTCCGTTAACGATTTGTTTATAAGAAATGTCTGTGTTCATATAGGGTTTGTGTCCTCCTTCAACATGGCAACCGGATAAAGCGCAACTGCTGTTGAATAACGGAGCCAGGTCTGCTGAAAAGCTTACCGGTTGCGGCGGTCCATCAGGATCAACTGCTGCTTCCGGAAGAATCACATCTTTATAGCAACTGGTTAAAAACAATCCCAGCGTTAATATGAGTCCGAAAAAGATTAATACTCGTTTCATGATAACTTCTTTTTAGGGTGAATTATTTATTGTTGAAATTCATGTTGCACTCAATCTGCACATTATCAGCGATGCTTGTGCTGGTTACACCAAAATCACGGCAATTAAACTGGAAGGTGAGTTGCAGGCCAAAAACATCATACGCTGAAGCTGTGCCGGCATTAACGGTAGCTCTTTGTATGTATTTTAATTTTCCTACAATAGATTCGGTAAGTGGAGCAGATGCAGGGCCCTGCCAGGTTAGATTAAGTGTTACAATATAATCTTCACTCAAAGGATCAAATTCAACTTTGGTTGTTTTTATCCTGGCGATATTGGTTATGGTAAGGTTTTGAGTACCTGGTACTATGGATGTTGTACCAAATGAAGATAGAAGGCAACCACCATCTCTTCCGGGTTCTCCCGTATTTGCCTGGTTCATTTGAACATACCCGCTAAAGTAAATTTTGGAAGGATCGTTTTCATAAAACGCCCATGAAGTATCTTTCAATGGTTGTCCTGTAGTTGAATAGTTCTGCATTTCAGCGTCAGTTACATTATGCATGCCGAATTGGTTAAAACGTCCGGTAAGCAGCCCGGCTAATCCAACATAATTTGTTTGCCATAATACACTTGAGTGAGCCTTATCTAATTTCCATTGAGTGGTATCTCCCGTTACCATGTTGCCGGGAAGCAGTATTGCATCACCACGGTTTATTACGACAGTGCCTGATGCGGGTGCTGGCAAAATATCATTTTCATGTGTACAACTGGTGATATATCCAAAGCCGCTTAGCAAAAGCAGCAGTGCCAGAAGGGATTTGTTACTAAACAGTTTCATAATTCTTTTTTTTGATCATTATTAAATAATTAACACAAAGCTATGGATGGCTTGCCTGCAATGAAATGACATCTGTCAATCAGGAATATGATCATCATCACACGTAAAAAAGCCCAATAATTAAGCATGAAATCTTGCAGTAAACCCACAATAAGGCAGGTTTTTTTCAATTTTTTATGGGAAACTTTAAGAAGGATTTCTTCTTCCTTTCAAAATATAGAAGAATAAAAAGTACATCAAAGTAATAAATGCCACAGTGACAAGGTTCAGGAGAAGGCTGTCTGTAAAGAC
This sequence comes from uncultured Chitinophagaceae bacterium, assembly GCA_963815085.1. Lineage (GTDB taxonomy): Bacteria > Bacteroidota > Bacteroidia > Chitinophagales > Chitinophagaceae > Ginsengibacter. Next base: position 39,650 of record CAWFFT010000043.1, read on the forward strand.
TTTCATATCATTATGAATGATCTCATTGTCTTGAGGTAAGTTTATTTGGATAAAAATATCTTTTAATAAAAAGAAAAAAAATACGAGACTATGCAGTAAACTCAAAAATGTTTTTTTGCTGAAAAATGGAAGCCAAAAAAAGACAGCAAGAAGCGCGAGGATTTGTAAAAACGGAAGGTGGAATTGATCATTAAAATTTCGCATTGAAAAATCAAGACTTATATTTTTTATAACCATTCCTAAATACAAAGTGGCAGTAAGTGCATATGCATATGGAAGTAAAATAACCAGTTTTTGTAAAAGCATATGTGCTTTACCGTTATCAACTCCTTTTAGCGAAGAAACAATAGTATAGATAAGACAATACCCGGAAAAGAATCCGAACAATTCGAGTTTTTGAACGTAGGCCATTATATCATTTCCCATAAATAAAATTTGCGCTTTATTTCTTGATTCACTGTCTAAAACGGTATTCGTTTTCAAGTTATAAAAAAAAGCACGTATTGTTTTTAATACGCGCTTTTGTAAGAATAAAGTATTTATTTTTTTTAAGCAGGTACTCCTTCCTCCTCTGGCAAAGTTTTTTCAACAGGAGCTCTGTTACCAATTTTACCAATTTTTACGAGATTGAAAACAAGATACATTAAGGTTCCCCAAACGCCGATCACAATTGCATATACTGTAAACAACAGCCAAAAAGGAGTTCTGAACCTGGTGGACCACAAGGTGCGTTGTTTAAAAAAGCTGCGGTCAATTTCTGTGCGCACGCCCCACGGAACCGTTTCTTCAACTCTTAAATTTCCTACCACATCATTGTCTTCCACTTTTGCAGCAATCACAAGATTGCCTTTTTCATCGCCGGGCAGGCTGTCTTTTTTCAATTCAGCGGTAGCAGTTCCGGTTGAATCTGTTGTATAAGTGGGGTCATCTCCGGCAGGTAAGATGCTTTTCATTCTTTTTACGCCTATCGCCACATCCACATCCGGAACCGGTACCCAGTTGTTACTTCCATCTAATTGCATCACTGAAGCTGTAATATTTTTTACTCCGTCAACAGTCGTTGTGTCAAGACTGATTTTTGCTTTTGTAATTGTATAATCAGAAAGCACTTCTTCGTCTCCCTCTTTCACTACAAAAGTGTGCTCGGGAGATGCGTTCCATTGGCTTGCCAACAAAGGAGGGAGTATGGTTTTTGCAAGACCCTTTTCGTCAGTGGTTACTTTACCAATAAGGTTATTTTGCACACTGCTGTCAAGATAAATTTCGTAGGTTTTATTTTCCTGCGGCGTTAATACGCGTCCCAGTTTGGATACACTTTTCAGCAACAGGTATTGAGTGCTGTTATTGATATTAAAATAACGAAGTGATACAATGCTTACAGGTTTTACTGAATCGTCCTGTGCTGCTGCTTTATTGCCTATTGCAATAAAGGCAAAAATTAAAAGCAGCCAATATTTATTTTGATTCATCTTTTTCATTTTGTTCGATTATTGTTTCGTGAATAGGTATGATAGGATAGATCCTTACAAAAAAAGTAATTACCAATAAGGCGCCCGCCAGTGAACCCGCATCAATAGCCCATTCTTCCCAACTTGGGAAATAAGACATGAAACTTGTAGGCACATTTTGCATTGGTAAGAACGGATGTAATAAAGTAGGTGTTACGATGATATATCTCTTAAACCATGCACCTACGACAACCATGATTCCGATGATAAACATCGGTAAGGGCTTTCTTCCTTTTTTAAACACTAACACGATAATTGGAATGATCATTCCTACCAAAATAGCGAACCAAAACATTGGCGCGTATGAACCCACAAACAATTGCCTGATTAGGCCTTCCTCTGATTCTTTCATTTTAAATGCAGGAGTCAAAAATTCATTCACATTAAAATAGAGATAAACAAGGGCAAGCATCACAACGATCCTTCCCATTTTTTCAAAATGCAATTCGGTAATATATTTTTCCAGGTGATAATATTTGCGAAATACATACATGGCAACTACCACTGCGCCGGCACCGGCAAGAAAAGCGCCTGAAATAAAATAGGCGCCAAAATTCGTGCTATCCCATCCCGGCCGATAAGTAGTTGCAAATAGCCAGGAAGTAACGGTGTGAATACAAAAAGCAACGGGAATAATTAAAATACAAAGAATACTGATTGATTTATCGCTTATGCGGAATTGCGATTTGGTTCCTTTCCAGAATGAGCCCTGGAAGCGATAGAGCTTGTTGAGCCTTTTTCCTGTTTTTTCTTTAAATTTTAAAAGGATTTTAAGATCAGGTAACAGCGGAAAATACAATAAGAGAATGCTTATAAAAAAATAAGTGCTTATCACGATCACATCCCAAAGGATGGGCGATTGAATACGGCCATGAATAAACAGGTTCATAAATCTTTCAGGACGTCCCATATCTACTACAATAATAAGCGCTGCAAAAACGATTGCTGACACGGCAATTATTTCGGAAATTCTTGTCAGTGGTGTCCGCCATTTTACATTCGTCAGCCTGAAAATTGCGGTGATTAATGATCCTACAAGACTAATGGCAACAAAGAATACAAAATTGGAGATGTAAATTCCCCATGAGACATAGTCACGCATATGAGTGACGATAAGGCCATATCTTAACTGGCGGTAATAAGCATAAAGCCCAAAAAGCGCAATAACCACCAGGGTTCCTGTCCACACCATTCCACGTTTTCCAAACTTTTGCGGTAGAAGGTCTTGTGTTATTTGTTCGGAATTTAAATAGATTGATTTTTCCACGGCTTAATTAATTTTAGTTGAAAGTTTTTTAGCGTCTTCATATGTATGATCAGGGTTGTATTTATTTTCAAGCCCTGATTCATATGGGAAGTTTCTGTTCACAGGAGGGAGGTAATATACACTTGGTTTAGTACCCAAATCTTCAAGCAACCTGTAGCCCGCCCTGTCTTTTATTAAATCACTAAACCTTAAGGTTTCAGCGCCATTGGTTACAGAATCCTGGTTCATATCGCCAAACATGAATACGCCGTTGGGACAGGCAGAAACACAGTGAGGTAATTCGCCCATTCTTGTCATATCCGGACAGAAATCACATTTGCCCACAGTTCCTTTTTTCTGGGGCATGCTGCTTTCGCTTGAATAAGGTTGCTCTTTTTCTTCTTCGGTTAATATTGGTTCTTCCCAGTTAAATACACGGGTAGAATAAGGGCAGGCAGCCATACAAAACCGACAACCAATACAACGGTCACTATCTATCAATACGATTCCGTCCTGTCTTTTAAAAGTAGCATCTACCGGGCAAACTTTTACGCATGGCGGTTCATCACAATGCATACAGGTAGTGGGTTGCCAGTAGGGAGAAGTATGTGCTGATTCTTCCATGCTCAAGACCTTGATCCAATTTTGCCCTGGGTGAACATGATGCATGTGATTACATGCTGTTTGGCATGCTCTCACATTTTTACATCTCGACAAATCAATTACCATTACGAATTTCTTACCCGGAATTCCTCTTCTTGCTTCACTGTTTGAAACAGCAGGAAGGTCGGGAACTGGTTTAAGAAAAGCTTTATCCATTTCGATGACTTCGCCATCAACCGATAATAGTTTTACCATTTCGCCTGATGGTTTTATGGTTTCGTCTTCAGGAGCAAACGGGTTGTTGCTGGTGCTGCATCCCGCTATCGCTGCAGAGGCGAGAAGGCCGGCAGCCAGGAACTCTCTTCTTGATTTTGTGTTGTTCTCATTCATTGTAGTAGTATTATTTTTTTACCCATTGTTGCAATTCTTTATCGGTAATTTTTTTACCGGGAGAAACGAGCAGTTTCCTGTCTATTTCTACCAACTTGCCATCCTGCGTTAGCATTTTTACCGTATCACTTTTTTTCTTTTTAGGAACTTTGAGAAATCTGAAAACGGTAGCGGATGACAGGATAGTTGCGCTCCACAACAGAAATTTTTTCCGTGATGTGGATGGTTGTGCTTCTTGCATTTTTTAATTGTTTTTTAAAGAATGATTAAAACTACAGGCTGGAAATTTTTTAATTTATGAGCTATGCCAGTTGTGAACATGATTGTAATCATTAGCAATAAGGCATAAAAAAACAGCTCATTTGCAGAGCTGTTTTTTTTATTTTACTTCAGTGTCTTTACGAAGTTAACGAGGTTCCACCTGTCTTCATCATCAGGTATTTTCTTTTTGAAAGAAGGCATGTCATCTCTGCCCTCAGATATTCTATAGAATAATTCGCCGTCTGTCTGGTTCTGTACATCTGGTTTTGAAAAATCTCCGGGGTCAGTTTTTAGAGTAGAAGCTTTGGTTCCATCGCCCAGACCTTTTGCTCCATGACATGACTTACAGTGAGTGTTCCATAACGATTTACCAGCTTTAATTGACTCTGCGTCACTGGCTACAGGATTTTTTTGAGCTTTGGCCGCAGCAGGAACAGGCCATGGCTTTTTTTGATCAACTGTCTTTAATGTAAAACTGGCTACAATAAATCCTGTGACAAGAATTGCGATGATACCATTTGTTTTCATTTTTTTCATTTTTGTGTTGGTGGTTAAAAGATTTGATTTGAATCAGCTTTATTTGTTGCTTTAATCTGAATGCAAATTATTCAACCTGGAATGATAATTTTATGACACTTGTCAAAGAGGATAATGATTTGAATCATAAATGTCAATCAAATTTCGGCTTGGTTTTAATAGTTTTTCATACAAACGAAAGGCGTAAACTCTTGCTACGCCTTTTGTTGATTCATTTTTCCGATATCAAAAATTCCAAAGGTGCGTAATATTAAATCCTATTACAAACTGACCTTTTGTATAATCGTTTTGGTTAAACATATTGTTGCTTTGGGGCACAATTCCATAATAATTTCCCGCAAACACCTGGAAGGCGTGAGAACTGGTGGTCGTTTCAAACCCAAGAGCAATGTTCGGATGAGGATTATTAGTTGGATGCTGTGTTAACGGCTGATCATAACCTGCAGTAATGGCTGACTTTTCAGATATTTTATACCTTCCAGCTACCGAAAAGGCAAAGTGGTAGTTGTGCATTTTTTCTAAAATTGCTCCTTTACTGTTTACGTACGCTTCTACATTATTAAACCAACTAAAACCCGGCGCTATCTGAACGGAAAAATTTTCAGTTATTTTCCGTGCTATTATCAATTGGTTGAAGTAAGAGAACCTGTCAACGCTGTTTCTAAAGTTGCTTTTATCCCTGGCATCAATTACAACATTGCCAAAATAGGAAACGCTTACCGGATATTTCCCCGGAGTTTGTTGTAAAAGGGCATATTTGGCAAACATGTCTACCTGCATTCTTTCTTTGGTAACGCCGGCTCCCACCATTAATTTTTTTACCGGTACATAGCTCATTCCTATCCGGATGTTAGAAGGCGCAAACAAACCGTATAAATCTTTCTTACCATTGTCAACCGATCCAAACCTATGCTGGATCGCCATTTCAAGTGTGCCTTTAACGGGTACCATCACTGACTGGTTATCCATAATAAATACGCCGCCAAAAGTGTTTTTTACAGGTTTTACCTTTTTTATTATAGGAGCCACAACAGAGTCTTGAGCAAACGCGTAGTTCCCTGTCAGCAAGAGCGAAAAGAAGGCCAGGGAAAGAAGCGCAGATTTTTTATAATTTTTCATTTTTTTTGTTTTTAGTTATTATTAGCGCCTTGTTTTATCCAGGCAAGGACAAGAGCAGCATATTCTTTATTTATGCCGCTAACAGGCATCGGTGTTCCCTTTTTGCCAGTCATCTTTAGGTAGATAATGCTGCTTTCGGGCGCACTTTTTGAAAAATAGTTTCCGACAGTGAGCGCATTAATGCGGTTGGTTCCGGTTAGGTTAGGCGTTTGCCCACCGGAACTATGACATCCACTGGTATTGCAACTCATATTAAAGATGGGTATGATGATCCTTTGAGAAACTGACGGTTTTGGTTACCGCCGCTTCGTCAAGAATTACGGTTTTGTCTTTATAACAGCCCGACAAAAAGAAAATGATATCCTGCAAGAAGAAACAAGGCTGTTACTGTTTTTTTGTGTAACATATAATTAGTTTTATGAACTTATTAAAGAGCCTCTTCTTTCTATTTTTGAAATTTCAAAACAAGGTTGGGCTGGATAGCGTGTTGATAGTTGGAGTTATTCCAGATGGCCATTCCAAAAACCTGGTCTTGTAAACTTGAAAAATCAATATCCTGCTTTAGATACATCATTTGTTTTTAAGGCACGTTTATATTCCAGTGTCCATCCTGAACCTGAATAAACCGCAGTAGCAGTAATATCGGCTCTTTCCCCAATCAGCGGAACCGCAATATAAGATGGAATGGAGTTTCTTGCAGTAACTGCTGATGCAGCACCGTTTGTTCTTAAATAATCTGTGCCTACGTTTGGGTCGATAGTAGAACCATCACTGAGGGTTAAAACTCCGGTAGAACTTACTTCCATTACTTTTTTTGCTTTGCCGGTTGCAGTATCGGATACCAAAATATAATCCGCATCGGTTGAACCGGGAATGATCCAAATGGGAACAGAAACAGATGAACCTGTGCCATCTAATTTTAAACTTTGGCTGTTGCTAACTTCACCCTGTGTTGGTGAGGAAGTATAATTTGGTTTGTAAGGCCATGTTTTTGATTTTGTTCCGTCCGGTACAATTCCGTCCACATGTCTTCCGTTTGCATTGCCACCTGTCAGGTTATAAACAGCGGGGCCGCCTGCCCAGTCCTGGTAGTTGTCATCCATATAATGTAATGAAGCGTCCTGGCTCATATATCCCAGTCGTCCCCACCACATGTCTATTTTTTCACTTGCGCCATTTGTGTAGTGATTGCCACTTGCATTAGCATTCATCACTGCAGGATCTTTAGAATAGTCAAGATAGGGTGTAAAAATGTGGCAACTTGCATAACAGGTTTGAGAAATAAACTTAGGGGTAGAGTTGTCAACGTTCCACAACATTGCAAGCCTGTCTTCACCCCATCCGGTTCTTGCTAAAATACCGTTGGCATCATATGAATCACTGGAAGGTTCTTTTACCCAACCTGTTTTGCCTTCACTATTTGCTGCCGGATCAAAATACCATGGAGCAACTTTAGTGCTTTTTGTTGCATCCTGAATTTCAACCAGGAAATAAATGTTTTGTGCGTCATACATTGAACGAACATTTGCTGAATATTGCTGACCACTGTAGCCGGCGAATAACCCATTTCCGGGATCAGGAACTGTTGGAAGAACAGCTAATTTCGTTGCTTTGTCCCATTCTGCGTCAACGACTCCGTCGATTGTTGGAGGAGTGTTGGTTTTTAACGAAACCAAATCGGTAGCGCTATTCACCTGGGGTATATCAAGTACCTGGTTGTCTTTTGTGCAACTTGCAACATAACCGATTGATAATACGAGGGTAGCAATTACCCACATGTATTTTGTTTTGAAAAGTTTCATAAACTTGTTTTTTTTGAAAAAGGTTTTGTAGAAAGGTTTTTTGTTTAAATAACGGTGCAAGCTATGCCGGCAATTATGATACTATTATGACAATTGTCAGTGAAGATTATGATCCAAATCATAACCGCTAAAATGCTACATACAAGAATTCGCTTTATATGTTTCAGTTTTACTGAACAGGTAATACCAATAGTGGAATCCTTGTTTGATAACTCATTTCTTTGGTATGAACAATTCCAAATATTCTTTTGAAAACCGAATGTTTATGGGCAACCATCGCTAAAATATCTGAAGGATTTTTTTCAAGGAAGTCATGAATCCCTCTTTCTATACTCTTATTTTCCACCGTGTCGAAATTGTGTTTCAAATTCACAAAAGATAAATCAGCTTCCATTTTACCGATGACATCATGAACCGACATGGCTTCTTCCTTTTTTTGTACGTTCACTATATGGATGGTGGAATTGTATTTTTCAACCAACTCCTTTAGAATGGAATAATCTTCTTTTTCAATATCAAACTCGCTTGCAAATGTGATATCGTAAATAGGTTTGAAAACACAATTTTCAGGAATTACAAATACCGGCACTTTTGATTTTCGCATAACCATTGTAGTTGTACTACCGAAAATCGAATTGCTTTTCCCTTTTCCTTTCATTCCCATCACTACCAGGTCAGCATGTTTTGATTCTGTAAATTCTTTTATAACTTCTACCGGTGAACCTTGTCTTATAAATCCTTCAGCTTCCAGGTTAAATTTTTCTGATATTCTTTCAATTTCTTTTTTTAAAAGTTCCTTATCTTTTTCCAGTAATTCTGCTTCTGACATCAGGTAGGCTGATGCGGAAGTATCTTCAATTACAATGGGAGGAATAATTACATTTACTAAAATTAATTTTGCCTCAAAATTCTTTGCTAATCCGGCAGCATATTCAGTTGCATTCTTAGATGCATTTGAAAAATCAGTTGCAATAAGTATATTTTTCATCCTGGTATAATTTTTAAAATTGAAGCCACAATTGGCTAACCTAAAATTATTTTAAGTAGTCGTCTTTTATATTGACCCGCATCAATCTTTATACTGATACTAATCAATAGTTTAGTGGCAAAGGATAGCAGTATGATTAATAAATCCAGCAGGACTCAGGTAAGGAATTCCTAAACCCAATCCTCTTATGATTAAAAGGCAGGCCATAATGAACATCAGGTAAGGATAAGCAGCCCTTATTTTTTGCCTGGCAGTTATATTGATAAATCTTCCAAAAAAACTTACACTCAGCATCATCGGGAAAGTGCCAAACCCAAAGAAAGCCATGAACAAACTGCTATTTAAAACCGAAGCTGTGGCAATAGCGCCTGCAATAGCCATATAAACGAGACCGCAGGGCAACAGTCCGTTCAGTAAACCAATAAAAAACACAGATTTATAATTTCTCTTTTTAAAAAGAGTGGCGAGACGACTTCTCAATTTGTAAAAAAAGTGAACAATAATATTGGTGTTTTTAAAAACCTTATTTGTATTTGGAAGAAATAAAAAAAGAATGATAATCAAACCAAGAATAATGGATAACCACTGCTGAAAACCAAACAGGGCAAAGGTTCTGCCGATAATGCCGAATAAAACGCCAAAGAAAGAATAGGTAACAACACGCCCTGAGTTATACAATAAAACCGAAATAAATTTTGAGTTTTTTCCTTTGTTCACTATCAGGCAATGACAAGGCGATCGGGCCACACATGCCTACGCAGTGTATACTTCCGAGTGCGCCAAGTATAAAAGCCGAAATGAATAAAGCTATCATTCAATTATTACTTTATGTTCTGAATAATACTTTGTTGTATCCACTTTCCAATCCATTTTCAATTCATACATTCCTTTATCTGTTTCAGGTAAAACCATTGTAAGTTTTCCTGAATTGGTTTCAAGGTTGTAAACAGAATCTTTACTTTCATCAGCCGCATGATAAAGAAGTGTTTGCGCTGTTATTTTTTTGTCTTTCATTTCTTCGGGAAAAGAAATGGAGATCTCATTTTTGTTCACCTCGTATCTTAATTGATGATGACAACGCTTGCGCTCTTTCTGCTTCGTCAATTTTTTGTTCATATTTCAATTCCTGCTGGTAATAATTTTCAGTTACCAAATCTACTTTTTGGGAAGAAGATTTAATAAACCAATAATGAGAATGCCGGCGATAAAAGTGAGGTAAACAAACAATATTTTATATCCCCAGTTCATGTTTTATAATTTTTATTTTTGAATGATTTATTGATACACTTCAGGCCCAATAAATTTTGCTGTGATCGTTTTTATTTTTTTTGTTGAATCATACAATCCAATAACCATGGGTGTTTCCCAACTCTTTACGTCCTTCCTGTTTAGCTTCACAAAAAACTGCAAGCGTTAAATAATCTTCTTTTTTTACTACCGGATGATCATTGTCAATCAATTGAATTTCTCCCGGCAGATTTTCCAATTTTAAGGTAAAGGGAATATTCTCATGTGTTTTGTTGGCCAGTTTTAAATTGTACAGGTTGCTGATTCTGCCATCGGGAAGTGAAGTGTAAGTCATGCCTGCAGTACGCATCAGTGTCGCATCAAGATCGGTTCTGCTTACCATCAGAAAAACCAGCAAAGCGATCGACAGGCTAAGAATTGCTGTATACGATTTAATGCGATTGGTAAATTTTAACTTTACACCTTCTTTAATACTTTTTTCAGAAGCATAGCGAATCAAGCCTTTCGGTTTTTCAATGCTTGTCATGATAGCATCACAGGCATCGATACACGCAGTACAATTCACACATTCCAAGTTGCGTACCGTTCCTGATATCAATACCTGTCGGACATACACGCACACACGCAGAACAATCGATGCAATCTCCTTTCACATCAATTGTTGAAGCTGCATTTTTCTTCCAGTTTTCCTCTTGGCTCGCCGCGTTTGTAATCATAAGCGACAAGGATCGAATTTTGATCGAGCAACACACTTTGCAATCTTCCGTAAGGACAAACAACAATACAAACCTGCTCGCGAAACCACCAATACACAAAGAAGAAAACACTCGTAAAAATCATTAAAGAAATAAGTGTGGGAATATTTTCAGCCGGATGTGTGATGTAGCTCAGAAGCTGGTCCATGCCGATCAGGTAGGCAAGAAAAAAATTGGCTATCAGAAAAGAAATCAGGAAAAAGATCACGAATTTAAGAGAACGTTTCTTTATCTTTTTAGCATTCCATGGCATTTTTTTCAGCAGCTTTTGTTGAGTTAGAATCTCCATCAATCCAATATTCAATTTTGCGAAAAACCATTTCCATAAAAATGGTTTGCGGACAAGCCCATCCACAAAATATTCTTCCAAACACGACGGTGAAAAGAATAATGAAAACGATGAACGTCAACATCGCAATTCCGAAGATGAAAAAATCCTGTGGCCAAAAGATCATTCCGAAAATGATGAACCTTCTTTCAAGAATATTGAACATCAACAGTGGTTCGCCATGAACTTTGATAAATGGAAGCGTAAAAAATACAATCAGGTAAAATATGGAAAACCAGGTCCGCAAATTATACAACCTGCCTTTTGGTTTTTTAGGATTGATAAAATTGCGTTTGCCCTCTTTGCTTATAGTAGCAACAGAATCTCTAAAAGTTTCTTGCGTGTATGGTACTTCCAGTTCAGCCATTTTTATTTTTATTTTTTTACAGCAGACGAATCGCGTTGTTGATGCATCATCTGTATACAGATCTCCTTGTGGCGCTTTGCCGTTGGGCGGATTTGTTCCTTTCAAAGTTTTAATAAATCCTGCCAGGTCGTTGATCTCTTTTGCAGAAAAACTTTTTCCCCATGCCTGCATTCCTTTATCAGGATAACCATGTTTTATGGATTGATAAATGTCATTCAACGAGCCTTTGTGCAACCAGTAATTGTCGGTGAGATTTGGTCCTACGCCGCCTTCACCTTGTTTGCCATGACAAGGCCAGCAGGTGGTTGTAAAAATTTCTTTCCCTTTTGCAAGGCCTGAAGCGTCGGGCATTTTAATATTGTTCTCATCGATGGTGTTGCCGCTTTTTGCTGCATACTCCGCCATTTGAATTTTCGCTTTCGCCATTTCCGCATTGTATTCCTGTACAGGATTTTTTCCATAGCCCAACACTTCATAATTCAATAAATAAACAATGGCGATTCCGATGGTAATATAAAATCCATACTTCCACCATGGCGGCAAAGCGTTATCCAATTCACGAATTCCATCATAATCATGATCCAGTAAAATATCCGCTTCTCTTTCTACAGGAACGGCTTTGTAAAAATTTCTTGTCGATCTCTTGCCCACCATTTACTGAAACTGAAAGATTTCGCTTTTGCTTTCTGCGGCAAAAGTTCCTTCTCGAAATTTTTGATCATGACCATGAAAACAGCGATCACAATTACCTCTAAAATAATTACTGAAGCGAGGAACCAAAAAGCCGTTTGAGAAAGGCCAAAATAATCAGTGGTTGTTGCTGCCGTTGCAGTGGCGCTGGCAGTACTATCCTGGGCGGCTGCATGAGAACTGATCAGAGAAAAACCAATGATAAAAAGCAACGGCAAAACTTTAGATGCTGCTTTACTTTTTTCCATTACTTTCCTTGCATAGGTAGTCAAAACGGTGCTCAATCCCCAAATTACAAAGGCAAGAAGGAAGGCAACAGTTACCATTAAAATCATTGCATAACTGTTATGGTTATTCGCAGTTTGTGCAGACGGTGCCGCATCTTGTGCATGCAGTGAAAGTGCAATGAGATGCTGCCAAAATGCTCAGGGAAATTTTTTTATAGTTTCTATTGAATTTCATAATAACTTCTTTATAAAATTTTAGTTGTTGGTTCTTCGGTTTCATCCAGCGGAATGTTTGATAAGGTTTCTACCCTTTCTTTGCTCATCTTTAAAACGCCCCACAGTAAAACAACAAAAAACAGGAAAAAGATCAGCAGCGAGATCATCGGATAAATCTCCGCGCCCTCGATGTGTTCTGTTACGTCTTGAATGAATTTATACATGGTCTTGATTTTTTAATGTTTGATTTTGCTAATGTCAGTTCCGAGTCTTTGCAGGTAAGCAATCAGTGCGATCACTTCTTTGTTTGGAGAAATACGAATACTGTCGCTTTTTAAATTGTCTGTAATTCCTCTTGCCTGTTTCATCAGATCTGCGTTAGCTATTTTGTCATATCCTTTTGGATAAGGAACTCCTAAAGTTTGCATCGCTCTTATTTTCGCAGGTGTAGTAGAAGTGTCCAGTTCTTTTTTCAGCATGAACGCATACGAAGGCATCAGCGATCCTTCGCTCATGGATGAAGGTTCACGTAAGTGACGGAAATGCCAGCCATTAGATTTTTTCAAATTACCTGCTCCTTCGCGCGCCAGGTCGGGACCGGTTCGTTTGCTTCCCCATTGGAAAGGATGGTCATACACAAATTCACCGGCTTTGGAATATTCGCCATATCTTTCTGTTTCTGATCTGAATGGACGTATCATTTGTGAGTGGCACAGGTAACAACCTTCTCTTACATAAATGTCGCGGCCCTGCAATTCGAGCGGAGTGTAAGGTTTTACACTGCTGATGGTTGGAACATTTGATTTTACCAAAAATGTAGGAATGATTTCAACAGCACCGCCAATAGAAATTACAATCAGGCTAAGTACCAGCATTTGTACAGGCCTTCTTTCCAAAACCCTGTGCCAGCTTTCATTTGAAGAAGATTTAACGGCTTTCTGCAAAGGTGCTGCTTCAGCTCGTTCGTTGGCTACTAATTTGCCTGAACGTACTGTTTTGTAAAGGTTGTAAACCATTAAAAATGCGCCCAACAAATACAAGGTTCCTCCAAAAGATCTTACGGCATAAAATGGTTTCAGATAGGTAACTGTTTCCAAAAAGGAATATTTTAACAGACCGCTTTCTGTAAATTGTTTCCACATGCTGCTCTGTGTAAATCCGGCCCAGTACAATGGAACTACATAAAATAAAATTCCGAGCGTGGCAAGCCAGAAGTGATTTGACGCTAATTTTTTCGAATACAATTTTGTATTAAAAATTCTAGGAATCAACCAGTACAAAATCCCAAAGGTGAGCATTCCGTTCCAACCTAAAGCACCTACGTGTACGTGAGCGATTATCCAATCAGTATAATGGCTGATCGCGCTCACGCTTTTTAAAGAAAGCATGGGGCCTTCAAAAGTTGCCATACCATAAGCGGTAACAGCCACCACCATAAATTTTAAAATAACATCGTCTCTTACCCTGTCCCATGCTCCGCGAAGTGTCAGCAAGCCATTGATCATTCCACCCCAGCTCGGAAAAATGAGCATCAATGAAAATACAGTTCCGAGCGATTGAGCCCAGTTTGGAAGCGCTGTATATAACAAATGGTGTGGCCCTGCCCAGATATATAAAAATATAAGCGACCAGAAATGTATGATGGAAAGCCTGTAAGAATAGACTGGCCGGTTGGCGGCCTTTGGTAAAAAGTAATACATTAATCCGAGGTAAGGTGTAGTAAGGAAGAAGGCTACCGCATTGTGACCGTACCACCATTGCACCAAGGCATCCTGAACACCGGCATACCATGAATAACTTTTAAATAAAGTGACCGGAAGTTCGGCAGAATTTACAAGGTGTAAAACAGCGACTGTTACAAAAGTGGCAATGTAAAACCAGATGGCAACATATAAATGTCTTTCTCTTCTTTTGATAATGGTTGCAAACATATTCCAGCCAAAAACAACCCAAATAACGGTGATGGCAATGTCTATCGGCCATTCGAGCTCTGCATATTCTTTACTCGTGGTGATGCCGAGTGGCAGCGTGATAGCGGCTGCCAGTATGATCAATTGCCATCCCCAAAAATGTATTTTGCTGAGCTTATCGCTGTACATCCTGGCCTTACAAAGGCGCTGCAGCGAATAATAAACGCCCATGAAGATTCCGTTTCCTACGAAAGCGAATATTACAGCATTGGTATGCAAAGGCCTTAAACGGCCAAAGGAACCGTACTGCATAATATTTAATGAAGGAAACACCAATTCGAGCGATACATAAAGTCCCACGAGCATTCCTACGGCGCCCCAAAAAACGGTAGCATACGCGAAATTGCGAACGGTCTTGTTGTCGTAATAAAATGTTTCGACAGCGGGTTTGTGCTGCGGCCGAACATCGAGAGCGTCGTCTAAATAAGCTTCTTCAAACTGCATTTTTTTTGTTTGGTTTTTTTTCTTTTAATGTTGTTTTTCTACTTTCAGGCTCATTATCAAAAAGCATTCTTACAGAGGGCGTATAATCGTCATCATATTGACCATTATTAACTGACCATAAAAAAGCTATGAGAAACACCGCAGCAACAAGAATGCTGATGCCAATAAGAATAAATAATGCGCTCATACTATATAATATTAAACTGACTCAAAAATAGATTTGAAGTGGATTTTAGGAGATGAGGCTCATCAAGCGGAAATATGATTTCCCTCAGTTCAGTAAACGAACTTTTTTAAAGTTTTTTTCTTTTGGCGATGAAGGAAGAAAGTCCGCTGGCAAGCGCCACAATACTAATGCTGCTAGCGGGCATCAAAACGGCTGCCACCACAGGATCAAGGCGCGCCTGCACGGCAAAGGATAATCCGACAAAATTGTAAAGAATGGATAAAACAAAGCCGGCGCCAACCACTTGTTTTCCTGCTTTGGAAAAGTTCAGGAACTTCCCGATTTTTCCTACCGAGTTTCCATCAATAATCGCATCGCAAGCCGGTGTAAACCTGGCCGCATTATTACTCACTGCAATTCCTGCATCCGCTTGCATCAAAGCGCCGGCATCATTAAGTCCATCACCAATCATCAAAACTTTTTTCCGTTCTGCCTGGAGGTTTTTTATGTACTGAAGTTTTTCCTGCGGGGAAGTGTTGAATTTTAATTCTGTGGATGAAGTAAAAATTTCTTGCAGCCTTTCTTTTTCCGCATTATTATCGCCTGAAAGCACGTGTAGCTCATAATTCGCCTTATTCAATTCCTCCACCAGCTTTTCAAATCCGGGCCTGTACTTGTTTTTAATTTCGAAATAACCTTTTGTGGAGTCATTTATCATCACATAAACACGTGAACCATTTCCGGTTGCAGTTTCTGTTTTCCCTTGCAGAAAATGCGCTGCTCCGACTTTTACTGCAGCGCCATTTACTGTCGCGGTAATTCCCTGACCGGGATGTTCTTCAAAATCTTTTACGCCTGCAATTTCATAATCCAAACCTTCGCCATTTAACGAAGAATAAATGAGTTTGCTTAGCGTGTGCGAAGATTGCGCGGTCACTTTTTTCAGAATCGATTTATCATTTTGCGAAAGAGAATTTCCGGTGTATTCAATTTCAGCGCCGTTCACTTCTGTGATGGTTCCGGTTTTGTCAAACACAATGGTATCAATAGCTGCAAGCGTTTCTATTACATTCGCATTTTTTAAATAGAGTTTATTTTTTCCAAAAATGCGCACCATATTTCCGAAAGTGAAAGTGGCGGAAAGCAAAAGTGAACACGGACAAGCGACAATCAAAACCGCGGTAACAACCGGCCAAATTTTAGAAGGATCATTAAAATACCAAAACGCCGCAGCGAAAAAAGCTACCGCGAAAAGTGCGCCTGTAAAATAGCGGCTCCACGGATGAATGAAGGACGAAGTCGTGTTTTTTCCTTCCGTAAATATTTCATTATTCCACAATTGCGTGATATAACTCTGCGAAGGTTCTTTTATCACCTGCAATTGAACCGCAGCGCCAATTTGCTTTCCGCCGGCATAAATTATTTCTCCTTTGTTTACAGGGACAGGATTATTTTCACCGCTCACAAAACTGTAATCAATAAAAGCTGAACCCTCTGTTAACAAAGCATCTGCGGGAATCATCTCTTCATTTTTGATGATGATATGATCACCTTTTTCGAGTTTGGTGGCAGGAATATTTTCTTCTTTTCCATTCTTTAAAACTGTTACGCCCAAAGGAAAATAAGAATGATAATCCCGGTCGAAAGTGAGTGCGTCGTAGGTTTTATTTTGAAACCAGCGGCCGATAAGAATGAAAAAAATAATTCCGGTTCCGGAATCAAGATAACCGGCGCCGGTCCCGCTGATGATTTCATAATAACTTCTGATAAAAGTGATAACAATCGCAAGCGCCAAAGGCACATCAATATTGATATTTTTTTGTTGTAAACCTTTAAAAGCAGATTTGAAAATTTCGCTGGCGCTGTAAAAAAGAACCGGCAATGACAAACCGAATATCAACCATGAAAAAGTTTGTTTCAATCCTTGCTCATCAATTAATCCGTGAGAAAAATATTCGGGAAAACTGAGCATCATAATATTGCTGAAACAAAAACCTGCAACGCCTATTTTATAAATTTGTTTCCTGTCGAATTTGATTCCTTTTTTTTCTTTTGAATCATTCATGCTGATGAACGGCTCATAACCAATAAAGGCAAGCAATTCCACGACTTTGCGAAGCGAAATTATTTCTTCATTAAAACTGATGAAGACTTCCTTTCGTTGAAAATTAGTTTGGGAACTAATTATCCCTTCATTAATCCGGTGAAGATTTTCCAATAAAAAAATGCAGGAAGAACAGTGAATTTGTGGCAGCGAAAAAGTGACATTCGTTTGTGTGTCGCTTCTAAAACTTACTAATTTTTGTATAACCGAATCATCTTCCAAATAAGCAAAACGCTCGCTTGCAAATTTGCCTTTCACTTTAATGCCGGGGTTCTTTTCAAAATTATAATAGCTGCAGAGGTTGTTTTCATTCAGCAATAGATACACCTGCAAGCAGCCCTGGCAACAAAAATTTTTGTTGCCTTCAGTGATTAAAGTAATACAATCATCGCCACAATGGTAACAGCTGGTCATTTCTTTATCTATAGTTTCAACTTGCTTTTATTCAAGAAGAAAACAAAAATACCCGTCATTAAAAATCATTAACATGAGCAAGATCATCCCATCGGATGATGTTGATTGGCGGAGCGTGAAAGCCGCTTGTTTACTTTTGAAAAACAATGTTTTACAGTAAACAAATAAATCTTAAAGGTTTCTATTTTGACAAAAATTTGCCGCTTTGTAACATAAGTTGCTGTGAGGCGGAAATACATGATGAAACTTTGCATTACGAACAATAAACAAATTATATGAGTTATTATTTTTCAAAAACAGTAAACGAAGATTTTGATAAAGCCGTTGAGCATGTGACTGAAGAATTAAAAAAAGAAGGCTTTGGAGTGCTTACGCAGATTGATGTTCAGGATACTTTAAAAAAGAAATTGGATGTGGATTTTAAGAAATATAAAATCCTTGGTGCTTGCAATCCCAACTTCGCTTACCAGGCTTTACAATCAGAAGATAAAATAGGAACGATGCTTCCATGTAATGTGGTTGTTGAAGAAAATATTAATGGAACGGTGGAAGTTACGGCTGTGAATCCGGTGGAATCAATGTCTGCAATTAAAAATGATTCATTGGGAAACGTGGCAAAGCAGGTGCGTGATAAGCTGGAAAAGGTGATAGCTAATTTGTAATCAATTCATTAAAAACATAAAAAATGAAAGCAAATCTGGGAATGGCAGACAAAGTTGTGAGGATACTCGCAGCAGTCGCAATCGGAATACTCTATTTCATGAATGTGATTACAGGAACAACAGCAATCGTTCTTTTAATAGTTGCTACAATTCTCGTACTCACCAGCTTAATAAGCTTTTGCCCTCTGTATTATTTATTGGGAATTAAGACAAGGAAAAAAACAATTCAATCATAAAAAATTAAGTAAATCATGGCACACGAAGTAGAAGTACAATGGATGGGAAAAATGCAATTTAATGCGCTCGTAAATGGACATACTGTTATTATGGATGGACCTGAAAAAGTTGGTGGTGAAGATAACGGCCCGATTCCAAAACCCTTTGTGCTAACCGCTCTTGCAGGTTGCACAGGAATGGACATTGCAGCTATTTTAAGAAAAGCGCAAAAAGAAGTTCAGGATTTTGACATGAAAGTCACCGGTGAAATTAGCAAAACCGTTCCTATTCAATACACTTCGATTCATATTATTTATGATTTTAAAGGACCCGAAGAAAACAAGGAAGCAGCTTTGAAAGCAGTTACTGATTCGCAGGAAAAATATTGCGGCGTAAGCAGCATGTTGAAAAAAGCAATACCTGTAACCTGGGAAGTGAATTATAACGGTGTGCAAATATTTAATAATAAGGAAGAAGAAGTGGCTGAGCTAGCCTGATTCTTACTGAAGAAAACGTACTATATAAATTATGGAAACTATAAAGGAAACATTATTTTCTAACTGGAATTTTATGCGCTGGCTGAGACTGGCATTAGGTATAGTGGCAGGCGTGCAGGCAATTGCGTTTCATGATACGTTGTTGGGATTTTTGTCTGCATTCCTGCTTTTTCAGTCGCTCACGAACACCGGATGTTGTGGTTCGGGAGGTTGTGCTGTTCCAAGGTCAAAAGTGGTTGAAAAAAATCAGGAAATTGAATTTGAGGAAATAAAAGGCGAATAAGGAACATTTTCATTTTGAGCAATACGACTTTCGAAGAGCTTTTTTAATTGTGATTCTGCCTCAGTAAGCCGGCGCTCAAATTTTTCTCCGACGTCTTCGAATGCCGGATCCGAAGAATTTAACCAGATCCCTGTAATCTCTAATTCCATTTTTCAATTCTTCATAAAAGGAATGGTAATATTTATTTCTTTTACTGTCTTCAGATCTAACCGGCTCTTTAAATAATTGCTCTCGCAGATAATTAATATAAACAGACAATTCATTTATAAAAACATGAGGCCTGTTAGTTGTGGCAATAATATCAGTTCTTCAATAATAAAGAAGAGGCAGTAGAAGAATTGGCGTGATTCAATCTGAATAAAGTATGATTTTAGTAACATTCTTGTTATCTAAAGAGGGAAATAATTAGCCCTTTACATTGTGAAAAAGAACGCCTGGTTATTTATGTTTAATTATATTTTTCTTTTTCTTGCCCTTTTTATAAAGAGAAGTCAAGAGAAGTTCGGAAATTGCTGGGAATTTGAAAAAGAAAAGGTTCTTTTTACAAATCTTCGGTAGTAAATTTTTTCAAAGCAAAGAAATAATAACCAGCAATATATACGACACTCGCCACTACCATAATCCACACATCCGGTGCGTCTTTATATATTACTTTGTTACCAAACGGAATTGGTAACATGACATCAGTCACCTGCAGCGGCAAAAAATAACCAATCGGACTCAATTCAAATTTTAAATTGATCAAAAGTGTGATAAGCCATTCAAATATCAACCCATATAAAAAGAAAACCGCAATGGCAGCGCCGCTTTTCCTGAAAATAATGGCAAGGAACATGGCAAATGTAATGTAGGCAACCGTTTGAATAAAAATGTAACCAATGTTTTCAATTCCTGCAAAGGAGAAATGAGAACCGGTGGTGATCATTCCAAATAAAAAAGCCACGAGAAAATTAAAGATAGTAGCTGCCAGCGAAAACAAAAGCGCAAACACAAATTTTACGGTCACGAATTCTTTTCTTGTCCATCCGTCAATAATATTCTGGCGATGCGTTTTAAAATTAAATTCGTTAGTAAGCAGCATGATAAAAAGAATGCCCGGAAAATATAAAAGCCAACTGCTCATGAATCCAACTGTTTGCCAAACTTTTGGAAAAGCATATGGCGTTCCAAGTACTACCTGGGTTGCAGGCATGCTTTCAACGGTTACTTCATTGATGTAATAACCGATGTAATTGATACCAAGAATGGCGAACAAATAGAGAATGATAAATATCCAGAATGCTTTGTAGTTTTTTACTTTAAGCCATTCAATTTTTAGCAGATGTAACATGAGAATTAATTATTGGTCAGTTCAAAAAACCTTGCTTCCAGGCTTTGTTTTTTTAGTGTAAGATGATTGAGGGCAACACCATGATTGAAGCAATAACTATTTATTTCAGATAGATCTGCTTTACCAACCGGAAAAAATATTTGTATTACATTATTCTCATCAACAACTCTTGTCTTTTCGGCCATGTCATTTAATATTTCCAATAATTTTTGATGATCTCTTGCAGCAACTTCCACCATGTCTTCCTTTGATAAAATTTCATTTACTTTTCCGGAAACTGATTAATTCTCCTCTTTTTAAAATCGCAACATCCGTACACACTTTTTCCACTTCATCCAAAAGGTGACTTGCCATGATGATCGTTTTTCCTTCACGATATAATCGTTTCATCAGTTCTCTTATTTCAGCAATTCCTACAGGATCAAGGCCGTTGGTAGGTTCATCAAAAATCAATACCGACGGGCTTCCTAATAAACAAGAAGCTATCGCAAGGCGTTGCTTCATTCCTAAAGAATAAGTGCTGAATTTTGAATCTTTTCTTTTTGTCAGGTCAACGGTTTCCAATACACGGTCGATATCTTCTTTGCCATGTTGTTTTATTTCAGCAACAATTTCCAGGTTTTGAACCCCGGATAAATAATGGTAAAAATTAGGAGTTTCCAATAGTGTTCCGATTTTCCTGCGACTGGCAGCAGAAGTGGGTTCGCCAAAAAGCTTGTAACTTCCTGAAGTAGGTTTTAAAATATCGGTGATAGTTCCCAGGGTAGTGGTTTTGCCACTTCCGTTCGGACCGAGGATTCCAAAAACCGTTCCTTCCGGCACCGAAAAACTAACGTTTTTCAGTGCCTCTACTCGTCCGTAAGATTTAGAAAGGTTTTCAACAGTAAGTATTGACATAAGCAATAATTAAAAAATATAATGCAATATAATGGAAGTGTGAAATAAATCCGCATTGTTTGGTTGAATGGTATCAACAAATGGTAAAGGAGAAAAATTGTGGCAAAGAACTGAAAATAAAAATCATTATAATTAGTTCGTTTACTGGAAATAAACAAAGAGAAATGATAGCAAAAAAAATCCGGCCAATATCATTAGCCGGATTCTCGTTTTATAAATTAAACTTATTCACTCAAAGTTGCATCCATTGAAATATCAATGTTGCTATTGAGTGATTTGGAAATTGGGCAATTTTCTTTCGCGTTTTTCGCACATTCATCAAATTTTTCTTTAGTAATGCCCGGAATTTTTGCATTAACTGTCAAATGAGATTTTGTAATAGCGCCGTCGGCTAAAGTGATCTCGCATTTTGTTTCTATCTTATCTGCCGTAAAACCTGCTTCATTTAAAACGAAACTCAATTTCATAGAAAAGCATCCGGCGTGTGCAGCAGCAACCAATTCTTCGGGATTGGTTCCATCTTTAGCTTCTCCAAAACGCGTAGCGTAAGTGAAAGGCGTGTTGTTTAAATATTTTGTTTCTGTAGTTAAAGAACCTTTGCCTTCTTTTCCTGTTCCCTGCCATTCGGCGTTTGCATATTTGCTCATTTTTTATTTGTTTTTAATGATGAAGAAAAAATTTCTAATTAACTAAAATTGGTAAAGAATATTTCCCTGCAAATTTACTCAGGAAATTCTGATGAGTTTACTCTCACAATTCCCCTGCCATTTATTAAATGCCAGTTGTGAAAATCCTGTGGTGCATCAAGCCCGTCACCGTCTAAAATTTCAGTAGGGGTCCGAATGCGAACAGGTTTATCAGTATAAAATTCTTCGCCGGTTCTTTTACGATCCCAATACAATTCATCACAATAGAGCGTATCACCTTTTGTATTAATCACTACTACACTGTCTTTAAGAAAAACCTTGCTTTCTGTTTCAAAGTATTTAGCATAATGCGCATCCAGTTTGCTTGTTATTCCTAATGTATCATCAAAAAAATCGGCATGAATCGTTTTTGTAAATTCTACATAAGGAACAGTTTCCTCATGGCGTAGCATCAACGGCGCGGTAATACGCGATTTGGTTTGGCTGCCGATACTGTAAATGATGGTTACACCTTTTGCCGTTTCAACACCAATTCCTTTAGTAGTAATTTTATTAATGTCTTCTAAAGAATTTTCACATGAAACCAGAAGGCAGGCAAGCAGAACCACTGCTATAAAAAAGAAAAAGGTATAGAATTTCTGAACTTTCATTTACAAAATGTTCATGAAGATAAACATTGATCATGGAGAAAATCAATTATCAGCTATTGATATTTCTGCCTCAGGAACCAGATATCACTGAGAGAAAAGCCAAGGCTAACTTTGTAAAGGCTTTCTGTTAGATTGTTATTGTTGTTGCCGCGGTTTCCATATTCAAAAGTGAAATTCATGATACTGTATTGGTGATCATAAAACGTGTGTTTCAGTTTCAACGGAAATGAACCACCTACACTTATTGTATAAACCGGAAGCGAATTGTCAACATCAATATAATCCTGGCCGAAAGAAACACCCGCTCTGTATTTTACATAATTAAAATAGCCCGTGGAACTCGAGGTGGCAGGCCAATACTGTAATCCCAGCTTTGCATTCCAACTGTTTTTTACATAATCTTTTTGCCCAAAAAAGCTGTAATTATTCCACTGTGTGGTTTCATAATCAGCGCCAATAAGCAGATGCTCATTTGAATAAGCTATTCCGCCACCAAAAGTTGCTGGCATAACTACTTTTCCTTTTTGTCCTGAAGTATAAGAAACCGTGTCAATAGATTGCGGGGCTCCCGTTTGGGAGTTGTAGCTAAAGGTTTCAAGCAGGTCATCCCTGGAGCCACTATAGGTTTTTTGCAGTGTTCCGTAAAGCCCGAAGGATAAAGTCGCGTCTTTTTTTATTCTTGCCACATATTGCATTCCGCCATCCAGGAAAAGTCCGCCAAAACGTGTCTGTGATCCATAATGGGTTTTAGCGTAATTCAAAGAGTCATTATTGAATAATAAATGTGTGTCATAACTTTTATCGCCAAAGAGATAACCGGAATTGAATCCAACGCTAAAATTATGAAACCTGATTCCTGTACCTACAAAAGCTTGGTTTACACCCCCCGAACCTTCATATGTTGTTAAAGAACTATCAATTGAAAAAGCGCTGCTACCAATTTTATAGTTTATCCTTGAAATTGGCTTCAATCCAAAAGCCATTCCCCATGAGGTTCGACTTTTTTGCGCTTTTTTATTTCCTCTCAATATTGGAAATCCAAATTCGAGATAAGGAATAAAACCATATTTGGATTTGAAATTTCCTTGTGGAGTTTTACTTTTTAAATTCAATCCGTCATATTCCAAACCAATATCAAGCGTGGAATAGATCAGATCGCTATAACTGGCAGGATTAACGGTATTAATGGAAGTAGGATCAATATAAGCTGCAGAAATCCCGCCCATCGCCCGATTAGCAATATTTGACTGGGGTACCAGATTACCAATTCCATATCTTGAATAAGCGGAATTAAGCTGGGCAAAGCAAAAGAGTGGTAATGCAGCCAGTATAAAACAGGTGAATTTAATGTATGATATCTTCATTGTATTTGCTGATTGCATATAATCCCTTAAGAATCAAAGAGGGGTCGGCAAATATCTTATTTTTAAGATGCCTTACAAAATTGGCTGTATCTCCGCCGGTTAAAAGCACGTTAAATTTACCGAACTTTTTTTTGTATTCATCTATTATACCATCAATTTCACACACCATTCCCTGCAATACTCCGCTTAAAATGTTACTGGTAGTATCATAACCAATTAAAGGAAAATTCCAGTCAACTTTTATCAAAGGCAACCTGGCGGTAAAATAATTTAATGCTTTAAAGCGCATTTCCATTCCCGGCGAAATACTTCCCCCGTTGAAACTATTGTACTTATTAATGAAATTATAAGTTATGCAAGAACCAAGTGCAATCACCAGCGTATTTTGATCCTTATAGGAAAACGAAGCAAAAGCCGCGAGAGCCAGCCTGTCTGCTCCAATTGTTTCAGGCTTGCCAACGGGTGTGGTAAAAGGCAACTTTACGGTGGCATCAAGTTTCAGAAAGGAACTCTTTTCGCTCAATATTCTTTCAACTTCCGGATTATGATCAATTACAGAAGAAAGAATAGTACGTTCAGGTTTGTATTTATCCAAAAGTTCACTGATGGTTGCCGGCTGGTCATTTTCTAAAGCAACAATGTCCGTTAACTGGTCAATTTCAAAAACACCACATTTCAAAAGCGTATTTCCAAAATCAAAACAAAGGGTAGTTGTACTCAAGATGTTATTTATAGTTTTTGCATGGCAAAGTAAACGTTCTTTGTTAAATCCATAAAATAATTCAATTGAAAAACGCTTTAGGTAATATTGAAACCTGAAATATTTTTGAAATGACCGTTCAATTTGATTTTCGCTTTTAATGATTCCATTTCAGCTACTACCGGAATTACTTTTTGCAAATGTCTTTTTAAATATTCCTGTCGTTGAAGTTCATTCATCAATATCAGCAATTCATATTCTTCTTCCAGCGTTAAACCCACAGTATGCGCCACATCATAACTCCATAATTCTTCCTGGCTTTTTTTCAATGGCTTTTCAACCTTTAATAGTTGATGAAGCTGTTCAATGGCATTGAGCACTTTGTTCATCAACAATCGTTTCCCGTGTTCATGATTATGCGGATAATTTACGATGGCGCCGCTATACAATTTTTCAGGAACCGAATCGATCACTTCAAGCACGCGAAAAACTTTTGCGCCTTTTGTTTTGATGTCCATTTCGCCATTTTCATACTCTTTGGTTATTTCCATTATCTCCAAAAGTGTCCCCAGCTCCTGCATCTTATTATTGATCACCACTGGCATTCCAAACATTTTTTTTTGTTCGTAACATTCTTTGATCAATTGCTTATACTTCGGTTCAAAAATGTGCAGGTTCAGGTCTTCATGCGGATACACAACAATTGATAAGGGAAAAATCGGAATAAAATTTGTCATAGTTTATAAAATAGAATTAGTCTTAATTTGTTTGTTTACTATAAGTATTTAAAAATAATGCCGTCTTTGCAAATTACATTTTAATACACTTTCAGAAAAGCAGTAACAACTATTCCAACTGTCAAAAACTTTCTATTAACAAAATAAAAAAAATTATTTTAGCTTCTTAAAAAAGGGCCTGCTTCATTTTCTTTGTAGTGAAACTGACTTTAACACACTGATGAATCAAAATGACAATAGTATTGATTTCAAATTGCTTGCGCGTGGCATTTCTATAATTGAAAACCAGGTGCAAGGATTTGAAGAGTTGTTGCTCAATTTAAAACATTCATCAGCAAAAATTATCGGTATCACGGGAGCGCCGGGTAGTGGCAAAAGCTCGCTTACAGATGCTTTGATAGGAGAGATGGTTGCTGATAAAAAAAAAGTGGCTGTTTTGTGTGTTGATCCTTCTTCCCCTTTTAATAAAGGCGCTCTGTTGGGCGACAGGATTCGGATGAGCGAATGGTACAATCATCCGGATGTTTTTATCCGGTCGCTTGCCAGCAAAGGATCGTTGGGAGGTTTGCATCCGAAAATTTTTGAGATTGCTGACTTTGTAAAAAGTTCGGGTTTTGATTTTGTAATTATTGAAACGGTTGGTGTAGGCCAGAGTGAAGTAGATATTGCCGCGATTGCGGACATCACGATTGTAATGCTTGTGCCTGAAGGCGGTGATATCATTCAGACAATGAAAGCCGGCCTGATGGAAGTAGCAGATATTTTCGTCGTCAACAAAACAGACCGCCCGGGTTCGGAAAATTTTTATAATAATTTGATGCAAACCCTTGGTGCCACGTTTAACCATACGCAAAATGAAATCCCTGTTTTTAAAACCGTTGCTACCGGGAAAAAAGGTATTTCAGATTTGTACCAAAAAATAACTCAGTGGAAAATTGAACCTTATTCTGTTCATAAAATCAATTTACTCACCGAAAAAGTATGGGCAGTAATTCAAAATGAAAAAATGAAAAATCTGGATAAAGAAAAGATAAAAGTGAAAATAAAAACTGCAGCTTCGAAGTCTGGCTTCAACCTATATGCTTTTGCTAAAAAATATGAAAATTAATGATGGACAAAAAAAGTCAGGGTTCTGATTTCGATTTCCTTTTTTCGTTTTGCCACCATTTAAAACCTACTGCACCAACTACCAGGTAAGGAATTGTCATCAAATAAAGGATGCCATTATTAAAACCCTGGGCGGGCTTATTTCCTAATTGCATTACCGTTTTGGTGCAAATTGAACATTGCGCATCAGCCTGCGATACAGCAAGAGATAAAGCAAAGGAAATGCATAATATAATTAGTGTTTTTTTCATCGTTACTGATTGCAAATATAAGGTCAAATGGGCAAGGTTTAAAAAAGATTATTGATTTTTGAAGTAACTTCATCGCGATTTTTATCAAATTAATTTATTGTTTTTTTATAAATTATTGAATATGATTGAGCATCATGCTTCGCACAGTTTGGAGAATTTTAAGAATTACGTTGGCATAAAATTTCAACTTTATAACAGTCTTTTTACTTCACTTCCTTTTTATAGAATAGAAAAAACGGGAATGCTTTTGTCTTTGTTTTTAAATATTTGTGAAGAAGGATATAAAAAGAAACATAGCCCGGCACAAATAATTGAAGAGTTTTTCAGGAAGGATACTTCTTTCAAAACCGAATCAGAAAAACTGGATCTTCTTTTCCGGTTTATACAGTTTGTAGAGCGGCAAGTCGTGCTCTTTGATGCATTGGAAGATGCGGCTTTTAAATTTGTTCATGATACTACCGGCCCCGGCACTTTGAAGCAACTGGAAGTAGAAGCAGTTCAGTATAAAAAAGAAAAAGAGCTGGTTAAAAAACTGGATAATTTTTCAGTTGAAATTGTGTTAACAGCGCATCCTACGCAATTTTATCCAGGTTCAGTTTTGGGTATCATCAACGATCTTTCCAAATCACTTTCAGAAAATAATACCGGCCGCATCAACATGTATTTGCAGCAGTTGGGAAAAACGCCTTTTTTCAAAAAAGAAAAACCAACACCTTACGATGAGGCAATGAGTCTTGTTTGGTATTTGGAAAATGTATTTTTTTCGGCAGCTGGCAGAATCGTTTCGTTTTTGAAAAACCAGTTCCCTGAAGCCGATTTTCAGAAAAACGCTGTTTTGAAGATGGGGTTCTGGCCAGGCGGCGATCGTGATGGAAATCCTTTTGTTAGTACAGATACCACATTAAAAGTTGCGGATGCTTTGCGTGGGGCTATTATAAAATGTTATTATTTAGAAATTCGCAGGTTAAGGCGCAGACTTACTTTTAAAGGTGTTGATGTGCTTTTGCTCGACCTTGAAAAACAGTTGTACAATAATATTTTTATTCCCGGCAACAGGACTGATATCAGTAAAAAAGATATCCTGAAAATATTGAATGATGTGCGCGAGATTTTAATTTACAGGCATAACGGTTTGTTCTGTTACCTCATTGATGACCTCATCAACAAGGTGCATATTTTCGGTTTGTATTTTGCTTCACTCGATATAAGACAGGATAGTTCAATTCACAAAAAAGTGTTTGCTGCTATGGCTGCTTCTGATACTTTTTTCCCTTCGGATTATGCAAAAATGAGTGATGAAAAAAAGATCGAATTCCTGACAAAAAATACAAAAGTTCTTCCCGAAAAAGATTATGGCGACCCAATCATCAATGATACTTTTGAAAGCATCAAAGCTATCAAACTCATCCAGCAATATAATGGCGAAGAAGGCTGTAATCGCTACATCATAAGCCATTCGGCTTCTGCGCTCAATGTCTTTGAAGTATACGGTTTGTTTATTTTGTGTGGATGGAAAAAGGATAAAATGAAAGTGGATATTGTTCCGCTGATAGAAACCATCGAAGACCTGAGAAACGCTTCAATTATTTTGACAACCTTATTTGAAAACAAAGAATACCGCGAACATTTGAATCGGCGTGGCGACAAACAAACCGTTATGCTTGGCTTTTCTGATGGAACAAAAGACGGAGGTTATTTAATGGGAAACTGGGCCATTTACCAGGCAAAAGAAAACCTCACAACCGTTGCCCGAAAATATAATATAAACGTAGTGTTCTTTGACGGCCGTGGCGGTCCGCCGGCAAGAGGCGGTGGTAAAACGCATAAGTTTTATGCAGCAATGGGTAAAAATATTTCCAATAAGGAAATTCAACTGACCATACAGGGGCAAACAGTAAGTTCCAATTTTGGAACGATTGATTCGGCGCAATATAATATGGAGCAATTACTGCATGCAGGGATTTCCAACGATATTTTTTCTGACAGGCACATTAAGCTTGAAAAAGAAGAAGAAAATTTGCTGCAGGAACTGGCGGAACAAAGTTTTGAATCGTACAGCGCCCTCAAAAATCATCCTGATTTTATGGACTACCTGGTGCAGGTGAGCCCGCTTAAATTGTACAGCGAAACCAATATCGGTAGCCGCCCTTCCAAAAGGAAAAAAGGAAAAATGAACCTTGATGATTTGCGGGCTATTCCGTTTGTTGGTTCGTGGAGCCAGATCAAACAGAATGTAACCGCCTATTATGGGCTTGGAACAGCCCTTGAAAAATTGCAGCAGGACGGAAAATTTGGCCGCCTCAAAAAGTTGTACAAAAGTTCTTTGTTCGTTAAGACTTTAATTGATAACTGCGAGATGGGTATGAAGAAGTGTTATTTCCCGCTTACGGAATATCTTTCAAGCGATAGTAAGTTTAGCGAAATATGGAATTTAATCTATGAAGAATATGAGCGCACCAAAAAATACGTTTTTAAACTTACCGGCCATAACGAACTGATGGCGGATTATCCTGTGGAGCAGCTTTCTGTTGAAATGCGTGA
The DNA here is from genome assembly GCA_963815085.1 of uncultured Chitinophagaceae bacterium. Lineage (GTDB taxonomy): Bacteria > Bacteroidota > Bacteroidia > Chitinophagales > Chitinophagaceae > Ginsengibacter. Next base: position 68,915 of record CAWFFT010000043.1, read on the forward strand.
AAAAATGATATTGCCGTTGGTGACTATTCAGCAATACGCGATGATCAAAATCCGTGAAACGGAGCAGGAGCAGGTAAAAGATCCGGTGAAACCTACTTACGAAAAGCTGGCTATGCGCTGTTCATTTGGGATTATAAATGCGGGGAGAAATTCGGCGTAAGAGGAGGGGAGTAAACGAAGAAATTTTAGGGATTTTTATTTTTTGAATCCGCGTTACCTCTTTCTTTTTCATTTCTTGCCTGTAAAATTGAAATTGTATTTCGAAATCTTTCATTATTTCGAATAGCCCGGTTTGTTTTTTTGTTTTCCCGTACTTTTTTAAAACCATTTATTATCACGATGGTTATTGCAAAAGCAAGAAGACCATAAGGGATGTAAACGTAAGCCATAATTCGGTGTTTGATTCTTAAACGTGCATCTTACTTTTTTTATTTTTTAACAGTCAACCAACAAATTTCAAAGATTTCTATTCTGCTTTACACCGACTTTTCTTCTTTCCTTTTCACCAATAAATACCAGTCGTTATCCAAAGGCATATAGCCAAGATCGTAACAGAAGTAATAAACATGGCCTCTTTGCGTAGTGTAAGTGTGGGTGATGTATTTAAACTGAAAACCCTTTTCCAACAGTTTGTCTTTATGAACATTGACTTTGTCTTCCTTAGGTTTAAAAAAACTTTCCAAAATCCTGCGGTTCTTTCCAAGCGCGTTATTAATGTTTCTTACCAGATTATTTTTTGAAGCCTTTAATTGATTGTTGTAAGAATTGCGGCAATAATCATCGCAGAACTTCTTGTCTGTTCTGCCTTTCAGCGGTTTTTCGCAGTTGAGGCAAAGATTAGTTTCGGTAGCTGTCATGCTGTTTGTGATGGTTTAGGAAAAGAAAGATACCATTTATTTTTCATGTACAAGCGTTTACAAACGGTTATATCCAACTATAAACGAATAAAAACCGAATAACGCTTTTCGGTAAATGCATCTTTGCGGTGTTGATGAAATATCTCATCGACTGAAATAAAAAAAATTTTAAAAATAGTCCACCAAATTGTGGGCGCAAAACTCAAAGTCATGAATGCATTAAAAAACAAAGTTCAATTGATCGGAAACTTAGGAAACGCTCCTGAAGTAAAGAACACAGAAAGTGGAAAAAAATTGGTAAAGTTTTCCCTGGCCACCAATGAAACCTATCGCAACGCCAAAGGTGAAAAAGTGGTAGAAACCCAGTGGCACAATTTAATTGCCTGGGGAAAAGTGGCTGACATTGCTGAAAAATATTTATCAAAAGGTAGTGAAGTAGCAATTGAAGGAAAATTGGTAAACGATAATTATACAGACAAAGATGGCACTAAAAGATACCAGACACAAATCGTTGTCCAGGAATTATTGCTTCTTGGTGCCAAAGCAACTGCTTAGGTTTTCAATGCTGCGGATTTTACGAAATTTTGTTACCGATATTTGTGGCAAAAAATCCGCGGCTATTTTATAGGAAAGCTAAGAATTAGAAAAAATGGACCAACTAAATGTAGAACATATAAATATAGAACGAAACGAAATTTTTGACCTCGCTTACCGATTTGTAACTGAAACGAGTGAAAATATTTTTCTTACCGGAAAAGCCGGAACAGGAAAGACAACCTTTCTTAAATATTTAAAAGAGAATTGTTCAAAAAATATTATTGTGGCGGCTCCCACAGGTGTAGCCGCTATCAATGCCGGTGGAGTGACCCTGCACAGTTTGTTCCAGCTACCTTTTAATCCTTTTTTGCCGACTTCGGCTGGTAAAAGTGAATTGTTGGGAAAGTTGAAATTTAACCGTCAACGCCAGGATCTGTTACGCAAACTGGAACTGCTGGTAATTGATGAGATCTCAATGGTACGTTGCGATACGCTGGATGCGATCGATACAATTTTGCGATCAGTCCGCAGAAAATATGAACTTCCTTTTGGGGGCGTTCAGTTGTTGTGCATTGGGGATTTGTACCAGTTGCCACCAGTAGCACAAAGGCAGGAGTGGAGCATCTTACAGGAATATTATTCATCGGCTTTCTTTTTCGACAGTAGAGTCATTAACGAGCAAATGCCCATGCTGATTGAGCTTACCAAAATTTACCGGCAAAAAGAAGATTCCTTTGTTGATCTTTTAAATAAAGTGCGCAATAATCAAATGTCGGCTGATGATTTTGAAGATCTTCATCAGCGATATTTCCCGTCTTTCAGGCCGCAATGGGAAGAAAAATTTATTACGCTGACTTCTCACAATAACCAGGCAGATTTGATCAATCATCGTGAATTACAAAAACTTTCACTTGCATCATTTTCTTATGAGGCGCAGATTGAAGGCGATTTCCCTGAAAGCATGTATCCGGCGGAAGGCAAGCTGGTGTTGAAAGAAGGCGCACAAGTAATGTTTTTAAAGAATGATACGGAAAAAAGATATTTCAACGGGAAGATTGGCGTGATAAAAAAATTGCAGCAGGAAGAAATTGTCGTTGATTGTGATGGTGAGGAAATTTATGTACCGCAGGAAACCTGGGAAAATTCCCGCTACACCTTAAACCGGCTTGATGGTAAATTGCTTCAGGAAACTTTAGGAAGTTTTACACAGTTTCCTTTGCGCCTGGCGTGGGCTATTACGATTCATAAAAGCCAGGGATTAACATTTGAAAAAGTGATGATTGATGCCGGCGCGGCTTTCAGTAGCGGACAGGTGTATGTGGCATTGAGCCGGTGCACCAGCCTTGATGGAATTGTACTTTTATCAAAAATTCCATCAGCAGCAATTTATAGTAATGAAAATGTGATCAAAGGTCAACAAACACTCACTCCAAAAGGCTCTCTCGCAGAAAGGTTTGAAGGAGCGAGACAAGTTTATACACAACAATTATTGGAAGAGATTTTTTCGTTTAGTGAAATAAATACGCTCGTTGACGTAATGGAATTCCGTATCAAAGAACAAAAAGAAAAATTAAACGGGGAATCTTTGAAATGGATAAATGACCTTAAAAGTTCGTTTACTGCTGATAGAAAAGTGGGGTTAAACTTTCTAAGCCATATCGGTGCTTTTATGAAGGAGGAAGCGATTATTGAAAAGAATTCACCTTTGCAAAAGAGGATCAATGATGCAGCTAATCATTTTAGTCCAAAATTTTCAATATTACAACATGCGATTCAAAATCATCCTTTGATTTCCGAACACCGGGAAACGGCCAATATCATTAATGAATATTTGAACCAGTTGTTATTAGCAGTCGATCTTCAAAATTATTATCTGCAATATTGTAAAGAACCTTTTTCTGTTACTTCTTTCTTGCAGCATAAACTAAAATATTCACTTCCCCGCATTAAGGTTTCTGTTTACGCAGCCGGAAAAAAGCAAAGTTTTTCCGATGTGCCAAATCAGGAATTATATAATTCTTTAAGGTTCTGGCGCGACAAAGTGGTGGAAGAAAGCCAAAAGCCCATTTATATGGTTGCTAATCAAAATGCATTAAAGGAAATAGCAACTTATCTGCCATTCTCTAAAAAGGATCTGATGAAATTAAGTGGCTTTGGACGGGCAAAAGCAGAAAAATATGGGGATGAGATAATTGATATTGTTACGGAATATTGTGGCCGCAATAATCTTGAAAGCAACATGTCTGCAAAAGAAGAAAATCCTAAAAGGGAGCGAAAAGAAAAATCTGTGGAAGATAAAACGCCATCCAAAATGATTTCTTTTGACTTGTTTAAAGAAGGAAAATCGATTACTGAGATTGCCAAAGAGAGAAGATTATCCATCGGTACAATTGAAGGCCATTTTGTAGCATTTGTGGCGAGCGGAGAAATTCATATAGATGAAATAGTTTCTAAAGAAAAGCAAGAACTGATAAAAACGGCTATAAAAATTCATGGTAAATCCGGTACAAAAAATCTAAAAGATCATCTTCCCGAATCGATCTCTTATGGTGAAATAAGAATGGTGATTGCAGTGACGTAGTAAATCTTTCGGACATTGGGTAAGAAAAATTACACATTGAGATTTTACAAAACGGTATTCTGAACTAATTCACTTTTGCCAGGATAGTCAGTATTAAAGTGCAATCCACGGCTTTCTTGCCTGAATTCAGCGCTTTTTACAATCAAATATCCGACAGTAATCAGATTTCTCAATTCACAAAGTTGCGGCGAAACAGAGGTTGCCTGGTATAATTTTTCCGTCTCCATATGAAGAAGATCCAGTCTTTTCATAGCTCTTTCCAATCTTACATTTGTTCTTACAATTCCCACATAATCCGTCATCAATAACTGCAATTCTTTAAGGCTTTGTGTAATAAGAATCATTTCTTTCGGAGCGTTGGTTCCTTTTGCATTCCAATCAGGAATAGCTTCATTAAATTCAACCGAATTAATTTGTTTGACAGAATCCAAATAACAACGATGAGCAAAAACCATCGCTTCCAAAAGCGAATTGCTTGCGAGCCTGTTGGCACCATGCAAACCAGTGCTGGCACACTCTCCGCAGGCATATAGATTTTTAATGGAACTTCTTCCCCAAGCATCAGTTTTTATTCCACCGCAACTGTAATGAGCAGCAGGTGCCACTGGAATGAATTGTTTCGAAACATCAATTCCAATTGATTTGCATTTTTCATAAATATTTGGAAAATGATGCAAGAACTTTTGCATGTCCATTTTTGTACAATCTAAAAAAACATGTTCTGTTCCATTGATTTTCATTTCATGATCGATAGCTCTTGCAACAATATCACGCGGGGCGAGATCTTTTCTTTCATCATAATTTTCCATAAATGCTTCCCCATTAATATTTCGCAAAATACCGCCATCGCCACGTACCGCTTCCGTAATCAAAAATGCCTGTCCGCTTTTTCCTGCTTCATATAAAGCGGTGGGATGAAACTGAATGAATTCCATATTTTCAATTCTCCCTTTTGCCCTGTAAGTCATTGCAACTCCGTCTCCCGTGGCTATTGAAGGATTGGTGGTGGTACGATAAACCTGCCCATTTCCGCCGGTGGCAAGCAAAGTGATTTTAGAAATAATTTTTTCAATTTTATTATTGTGAAGGTTGAGAACATACACACCAAAACATTCAATGTCGGGAGTTGATTTTGTAACGAGATAGCCAAGATGATGCTGGGTGATAATATCAATTACAAAACAATGATTGATTAAGTGAATATTTCTTTGCTCAGCAATTTCCGTAAGCAAAGTGTCTTCAATTTCTTTACCGGTAACATCTTTATGATGAAGAATCCGAAATTCACTGTGGCCACCTTCTTTTCCTAAAGCATATTCACCGGAAGAGTCTTTGTCAAAATCCGCACCCCAGTTAATTATTTCCTTAATTCTTTCAACACCTTCTTTTACGACGATCTCAACTACTTCACGATTACACAAACCGTCTCCTGCAATCAAGGTGTCTTCAATATGTTTTTCAAAACTGTCTTTTGCAAAATCAGTAACGCCCGCTACGCCGCCTTGCGCGTACTTTGTATTCGTTTCTTCGCTTTCTGTTTTGGTAAGTACGGTTATATTTTTATCCGGGCAATCGCGCGCCACTTTTAAAGCATAAGTGAGTCCGGCGATGCCACTGCCAATTACTAAAAAATCTGTTTTCAACTTATAATTATATTTATCTGGAAAGGTAAACAGGAATTTCTATTTTTTGTTTGTTTACCCAAACTGGTCTTTATGAAAGCACTAATTCCGGCTCAACCCATGCATTATTTTCTTTTAGCAAATTAATCAGTTCTTCCACAGCAATGGCTTCGGGCACATTTCTTTTTATTACTTCTTTTCCTTTGTACAAAGTAATTTTTCCCGGCCCACTGCCTACGTAACCAAAATCCGCATCAGCCATTTCTCCCGGACCGTTTACGATGCAGCCCATTATTGCAATTTTTAATCCTTTTAAATGATGGGTAACTGCACGCACTTTTGCAGTAGTTTCCTGTAAATCAAACAACGTTCTGCCACAGGAAGGGCAACTTATAAATTCTGTTTTTGAAATTCGTGTGCGTGTTGCCTGAAGTATTCCAAAAGCAATTGAATTCATCAGTTTATAATCGGCGATTTTATTTATTATCAGAAAAATGATTGCTCAGAAAAATGCCGTTTCCAAAACCATCAATTAACAAGGCGCCAGTCTCAATAGCAAAGTGGATAAGGCTTTCATCTGTTGTTTCTTTATGGCTGTTACAAAAAATAATTGCAGGATTTTTAATTTTCCTTTCATTTAATTCACCAAACATCCGACGGATACTTTGTACTGCATTTTTATTTTCAGAACTTAACCATAGAACAACATTTTCATTACTTTTTATTTTTTTAAAGAGTTTTTCTTTATCAAATGTTGATTGATTCTGTGAATAACAATCCAGTTGTACAAAATTAAGCACCGGCGAAAGTGAGGAAGTTTCATCCAGGAATTGTTGTTCCGTCAACAGTGGAAACGATTTGGATTTATCTTTCAAAGATTTCCATGAATCGATAATTGTAAATAAGCCGCAGCGTTCCTGGTAAAGCGAAATCAATTTCATTGTTGCCGCAAAAAATATAATCAGCAGCCATGTCGCCGATATTCCATTTATCAGTAGTCGCATTATATTTATAACCAATCTCTTTCAAATCATTTGTATTGATTTCATTTTTTTTATGAAAATCCGAAATCACAACAGGAACATTTTTTCCTCCGATATTTTCAACTGAAAAAGTTTCGCGTACATACATACCCGTTATATCAGGAAAAATATTTGAAATGTTTTTAAGAGGCGGAACATTTGACTGTTCACTATTTCTGTTACTGTATCTTTTTACGATGTTCTTGCAGACAGGCAATTCAAATTCTGAATCTTCAGTAAGTGAAACGCGAATTGTGTCGCCAATTCCATCTTCCAGTAAAGTGCCAATTCCAATTGCGGATTTTATTCTTCCATCTTCACCATCGCCTGCTTCTGTAACGCCTAAATGGAGCGGATAGCAATGGCCCAGTTCGTTTTCCATATGCTCGATCAAAAGCCGGTAAGCCTGCACCATCACTTTAGGATTGCTGCTTTTCATGCTTAAAACGATGTTATAATAATTTTCACTTTCTGCAATCCTTAAAAATTCCATTGCACTTTCTACCATTCCAACAGGCGTATCACCATAGCGGCTCATAATCCTGTCGCTTAACGAACCATGATTGGTTCCAATACGCATCGCCGTTCCATATTCTTTACAGATCTTTATTAGTGGCGTAAAGCGGCTTCTTATTCTTTCAATTTCTTCTTCGTAATCTGCATCAGAATATTCAATCAGTTCAAACTTTTTCTTGTCAACATAATTACCTGGATTTACCCGCACTTTTTCAACAATTCTTGCTGCAATTTCTGCTGCGTTTGGTGTAAAATGAATATCTGCTACTAACGGTGTAGTGTACCCGCGTTTGCGTAATTCATTTTTTATATTCAATAAATTTTCTGCATCCTTTTTTGAAGGCGCTGTAATGCGAACCATTTCGGCTCCTGCTTCAATGCAACGAATGCTTTGTTCAACTGTTGCTTGGGTATTCATCGTATCAGTCGTTGTCATTGTCTGTATCCTGACTGGATGATAATTTCCTATCAACAGGTCGCCTACTTTAACTTCCAGCGTTTTGAGCCTTTTATATTGGATTAATGATTCGGCAAAAAGTTCCATGATTTACTATATGGTTGAGTTGCAAAAATACGATATGATTATTTGGATGAATAGTTATAATATGAATAAATAATTGTTGATTATTTATTGCTTTGCTGCATTTTATTAATCATTTTTTCGGGAAGGATAGCAAAAATGATACAACATTTTAACAGGTTCCTACGTTTTGGTTTTATGGTTCATTAAAATCTTAAAAAGTCTTTGATTTAAATCAGAAAATCAAACTCTACTACTGCATTATGGAGCTATTATCAAGGAAATTATCCGTTGTAATTATCATATTTTTTACCTTTTTTTTGTGTGGTAAAGTCAATGCACAAACCGAATTGCAGGATTCTGCGACAAATCACTTTCCATTACAAAAAGTAGAAGTTGAAGCCTCTTTTCCAGGAGGGCTTCAGGCCTGGAATAAATATATCACAAATGCCATTACTGATAATATTAAAAAACTGAAACGGTCAGATTACGGTACATGCATAATTAGATTTATTGTTGATAAAAAAGGCCGCGTAAGCGATGTTGAAGCAATGACAATGA
>CAWFFT010000044.1:0-18201 GCA_963815085.1 uncultured Chitinophagaceae bacterium
AGTGCTGCGTCAATGGCAGAATTTGCAGCGCCTACAGTCAACACATTTTGAAAAGCATAAAAATGTGGATCATCATAATAGTGCTTGACTTTTGGCAGATCTTCACCTTTCACATTTAATAAATAAGGAATATCGTAAAAGCCCATCGCCATTATTATATTGGTACTCCTGTATTCACTTTTTGAAGTTTTTATTTTAAAGTTTTTGCCTGATTTTTTTACTTCCAGTACTTTTTCAAACAAATGAATATTAAGGTCAAAAGAAGTAACTATTCTTCGATAATATTCCAAAGCCTCACTTCGCGTAGGTTTTGGATTGTTACTTACAAAAGGGACACCGCCAATTTCCAATCTTTCACTTGTGCTGAAAAAAGTCATGTTGACCGGGTAATTGAATAAAGAATTTACCAACACACCTTTTTCTAAAATCAAATATTTCAAACCTGCTTTCTTCGCTCTGATCGCACAGGCAAGCCCTATAGGGCCGCCACCAATGATGATTACATCATAAATGTTATTGTCTTTCATAGTGAACGAAGTTATTTCAATAATTTTTCTTTCTATATTTCTAAATTCAAAAAATAAAAAAGGCCACGAAAAGTGGCCTTTAAAGAAAATAGAACTAATTATTATCGCATCAAATACATTTTGCCGTAACCTTTTACAAAAAACTTGTAGTCACCATTTTTTGCTTTACCATCGCCGGTATTAATTTTATCATTGATTTCTTTAAATGAATCCATTGAATTACTGTTTAAATTAGTCAAGACCCGATATAAATATACGCCATTAGCTACTTTTTGTCCATACATATCCGTTCCGTCCCATTTAAAATCAGTGATGTTTCTGCCAATATGCAGCGGCCCTAATTCATTTTCTGTAATTTCCCTTATCACTTTTCCTGTAATTGTCAGAATTTGAATGCGCATATTTTGAGGTATCTCTGATCCTGTAATTGTGAAAACAAAAGCGGTTGAAGTGGTAAACGGATTTGGGTAATTCAGCATGTTCGAGATCATGGGTTTACTTATCACACGAAAATCAACATGGTATTCCATTTTTCCAGCATCATTTCCTACAACATCTTTCCCTGAAACTATCAGCTCATATTGTGCGTCTTCACCCGATAAAGCGGGAGTAAGATCAATTGAAGCCGTATTGTCGCCTTTTGTAAGATCTGCAGGTGTAAATTTCATTGTATCATTATCAAAATGATAAGTTCTTAAAGAACCATCCGGGTATTGAATTTGAACTTTAAGCAGTGATGTATCGTTTAAGGCCAGCGATTTATTTTCATCTTTTAATTTTATTAAAATATGGGGCCTTGCAGAAACTATATCCTTATTTAGTATATGAACACCATCAAAGGTTACATCCATCGTAGGATTGTAATTATCTGTTTTAACATAAAAGTTTTGGTAAAGAAAGTTGTTGAATAAGTACTGTTCGGGTTGGTCATTATCAGGGTTAAAGCTTATGAAAATTGTATTCTGTCCTGGATAATTTTTGGTATCAAGGTCATAATTGATTTTGATAGTATCTCCTGAAATTAATGGTTTTTGCCTTGGAATAAAAAGAACATGTGTAACATTGTTATGATCTATTACCGTTAGTTTCACCTTCATACTGTCAAACGCATCAGGGCTGATATTTTGAAAAGCAATGCCGAAATGGAGTATTTCGCCCTGTTCCAAACTGTCTTTGGAAATAAAGTATAAATTAGGAGCGAGAGCGCCTTCTGGTGGCGCCTGGTAATTTAATCTCCAGTAAGAAAGCTGGTAAGGTGAAAATTTTAAACTATCCTCATTGCGCATCTTCAATTGGATATAAGGATATTTTGTAGCATTTATAGATGAAATATCAACATCCTGTTGGCTCTTATTTACATTAAAAAGAGTTGTTTTATTTCCTGCTGTGTCTAATCCAATTATTTCCACCGTAGGGTTATCAGGAGAATTGCTTTCCAGGCTGGTTCCCCGCCAATGCATTTCTTTCCATTCGGCAGCAGGGCCAAATGTAGGTGAAGTAATAAAACCTAAAGTATCTTCAGTTATAAAATCTTCTTTATTGTCAATTACATCCGATATTCCGTCAGTAAATTTAAAACCAGGCACAAAAGCCGGGTTGTTTTTTTGATAAATAAAAGAAAATGCTCTTGGGCGATAGAATGAATCAATTAAAACAAATCCGCGTGATTTTAAACGATGATAAAGAGAATTGCCGGAGCCGAATGCCGTTGTATCTGCTGCCCATTGATCTGCAAAAACATCTTTTGACGAATCAGGGCCGGTAATATTCCTCACGAATACAAAATAATTGTCCGGGATTGAATCAAGAAAATCCATCGCTGCTTTTCTTCCTGCCTGGTTTGATACATCGTAGGTGAAATTAGCCTGCCTGGTTGGGACGCACGTAGGTAAGCTGCCACTTAATCCTGGCTGGTTTAAAGTATTTTGCCAGTTTTTTAATGTTACAGGATCAACTACGTTAAATATGATGGCATTATTTGTAGCATTCGGGCAAATACCACTCGCGAAATTTGCTCCATTAATGCCCGCAGTACAATTAGAAGCAGCAGATGAAGCGGTTGGAAACACGCCGTTTCTTGATTCAACAAAGTTGTTGATTGTAGAAAACTTCCATTGCCTTGAACTGTCAAGATGAATGTGTAGTGTATCTGAAAATAATTGTTGATAATAGTGTGATTGATTGGAACCCTCAGAACTGCCTGAAAGATAGATGAATGAAGAATTATTCCAGTGATAATCACTTGGGTTCCCGGAAGCAGGCTTTACAGAAACTCTCCAATAATAAACCGTATTATTTGTATAAGTAATTCCGGGATCAAATGTAATAATGCCACCAGACTGGTTGATAGTCCTTGTAATCTTGAAAGGCGAATTAAATAGGATGGTAGTATCCATTTCCATTACATAGTCTTTGGTAGCACTGGCAGCATTGGAAGTAGAAGCATATAATTTTTGGGTACTCACATTTACAATTGAAAAATCTGCAGGGTAAGCGGGTCGCGCTTCATCTTCATAAATGTAAAATTCTTTGGTAATACTGTTATTGCTTTCAGACACTTCATCCACCTTGTTATCTGCATCAATGGTTACTGTAATCTTATTCAGCCCTTTATCGCGGGTAGAAATAATAGGAACTGAAATTTCTATTGAATCGGCGTAATAAATAGCTTTAATTTTTTTTCTTAAGATTACATCACTACTTCCATCCGGATAGGTCCGTTTTACCTGGAAAACAATCGAGTCATTAATGGCTCTTCCGATGTTATAGGCAATTGCTTTTAAGGTGAAATTTTTTTCTGACACAGAAATGAATTGAGGATTAAGAACAATATTTTGATCCTCTATCACATAATCCGGTTTCGGATGTGGATTGATCTTAATTGCCGGATCCCCATGTAAGGCCATTTCTTCCAAATGCATTCTTTGAAAGAAGTCAAGAGAACCATTACTTCCTCCAAGGTTCCTTATGGTATTTTGAATATCGTTGCCAACCGGTTCTCCATAGTTTTCATTACTAAGCTGATGAAACATCTCCACATCATAATTGTTAAGATAAGGTGGGATCCCCAAATGGGAACTGGCAAGAAAAGCAATGCTTCCTCTTTCTTTTGATAATACAAAATTTTCTGAAATGGACTTTGCATTTTGTATAATGCGAAGGGTGTCATAAATGTAATTGTTTCCGGCAGTACAGCCGCTTACAAAGAAAAAAGGATATCTTCCCTGGTTATCGTATTCGCTGGGGTCACTTAAATTAAATTCCAAAATATTGGCAGAAGAATGCCCAAAATAGGCAAGTAAACTTATGCCGCTGTTGAATAGATCATTTATACGCTGGCTGGCTATTAATTGCACAGCAGCGCTGGATGATTTCGAGAATGTTTCTACGTTCGCACCATAAAGCGTGTCTTCAATCAGATCTTTATATAGACTCATGTAGTATCCGAAAAGGTCATTATCTGAACTGTCTTTTCCGCCCACAATATTTACCACTTTCTTCATCCATAGTTTGTTGGCAAGCGTTTGGGTTGTTGAGGCTTCAGCCTCTTCATATTCTTTTACTTTTTGAAGGTAATTACCTACTTCATCCCCTGATATGGCTGATAATCTTCCTATCGGTACACTGGGTACAATATTTCCATAAGGTGACGACAACAAAACATCAGATGCCGGCGCACCAAAAGTCGGAACCAGGTTTAGTTTATCAGCATATTGGCTGGTTTGGTTGGTAGTGTATTGATCGTATTCGATACCTTTACCCACGAGAAAAACATATTTTGGTTTAACTGAAAATGTATTTACTGCATATTGGATAAAATCTTTTATAGCAGAAGGGTGTTTTTTGATACCGTAAGCAAATTGATCTTCTAATTCGTTTATATTAATAAGTTTGCTATTAAAACCACCGCCTGCGGAAGAATGCCTGTATTGGCTGTATAAATCGACATTGTTTGCTCCCGAAGTACTTGTATAAAGCAAAGGATTACTAATGATTAAGTAATCGCCCTGGTTAGCCGTAAGGCTAAAATTGAGGAAATTTCTTTGTTGCAGTAATGTAACATTGTTAATAACCGAAGGGTCTTCACTCACAAGTTCAAATTTTCTTTTTGGGTCAATGGACGCAGGGAGAGCAAATTTAACTTTTCCTGGAGTACTGATATCTCCAATATATCTTTTGTTGGCTGTTAAATCAAATAAAACCGGCGCGGTACTTCCATAATTAAACTGATCGATTACAAGGTAATTACCCACATTCGTGGCAGGCAACTCAAAATAAAAGTTCGTTTGATTATTAAATATCCATTTACTTGGATAGGTTACCTCGTCAAATGCAACTACCATACGATCTGTAGTAACAGTAGATGTATTTTCAAAATAAACCTGGATATTATTCAAGTCAGTAAGATCGCTCATGGGGAGATTAGTGAGATCCTTTTTTAGGTACGTAAAAAATGGCATTTGCTCATCGTCTATAACTGTATTAAATATTTTTACTCTTACATTTCTGTCATTGGGAGCGGTTCCTACTATAGCAAATTTTAAAGAAAAACCGGGGCCACCGGTATATAAGTTTGCATTACCAAAGCCGGCAGCAAGGCGGCGGTTAGGGTAAATATCAGCACTTGCCCACCCTTCTCCGGAATCGTAAGAAGATGAATAGACATAACTGCCTACTACTTGTGCAAAGCCCGGATTCCACTGATTTTTAAAATAATTTGCCTTTTTATTCATGAAATAAGGTTCGGGCGCTAAAGTATTTGAGGCTACATTGTTTGGTGCATTAGTGTACCTTAAACTGTTTCCGGCAGGATTAACAGTAAGGAAATAAGCGGCAGTGTCTGTTTGCAAACTTGTATGATCTGTTAACTGGAAATCTGCTACCCGGTATAATTTAGTGTCAATCTTACCGTCATTCATCATTCCCCAAAACTCAATAAATCCTCCTGAAGATAAAGGCCCGGTAGGATTACTTGTATAAAGGGCAACTTCTTCTCCATTTCTCCAAAGCTGAAACTGTTCTGCAGGAATGTTTCCAAGTCCAATAGAATTGAGTGTGGATTGTGAAATATGATAAAGGCCGTTTGTAGCAACCTTGAATTTATAATAGGTTTTACTGTAATCGATCCAACTGTTCGAATACGTTTGTGCAAACGCTTCACCTGTGATAAAAATAAAAAATATGATGAGAATTTTTTTCATACGTGCAACTTAATTTCCTAGTGGTTTTCTTTTTTACCCAAGTCAATTCTTAATGAAAAAATATGAGTATATAAAGGATTGGATTGGTTTGCTAAATTGGTAAACGCATAATCGATACTCACATTATTAATTTTAAAACCGGCTCCGAGGCTTGGTTGAAAGATCCAAACCTTTTTTTGATTTGTAGTATCGCCGTCTGCTAACGCCTCTTGAAAATTTGAAATTCCCGCTCTCACAAAAAATACATTTTTGATAGCCGCTTCAATTCCGGCATGCGGATCTACATTTACGGCTTTACTGCTGATAATAGTATTTCTTTGACCATCGAAAGTGAAGTCAAAATCCGCTTCCGCCAATAGATTTACAGAAGAACCTAATTTAAAATTGTAAGAGTTGCCTATCGTAAGCCTTGGTGCTGTCAGTTCAGTAGATTTTACCGGGATATCGTTTTGAGTAAGATACAGGACTTCTTTTTCTTTATCGTTAAAATGAAAAGACCACGCATTGAACGTGGTAGTAATATCTTTTGCAACGATTCCCATACTCCACCGGTTTTTCTGCATTTTAAATCCGGCATCCAGTCCAAAACCCCAGGCGGTAGCAAAATGGCCGACTTTACGATAAATTACTTTGGCGTTTGCTCCAAAACTCATTTTTAAGTCATCATCATCCTTTATTTTTTGGGCGTAAGAAAAAAGAAATCCATAATCTGCTGAGGAGAATTTTGTAATATTTCCATAATTGATACTACCATCGGGTTCTACCAAAAAAAGTGTATTTGGAATGTCATCCACTGCAAAACGCAGCACTGAAACACCAAGAACTCTTTTATTATCACTTTGAGGAATAGCAAAACTGGCATAATCGTATTTGCCAATGTTATCAAAATAACTGGCGTGCATCAGGTTGATTGTCGGAATATCCTGAACTCCTACAAGTGCCGCGGGATTCCAATAACCAGCAGTTCCGTCATTTACAGAAGCGGCCTGTGCACCTCCCATTCCAAGTCCCCGGGCTCCGGCTCCAATATTTAAAAATTCATTGGAATACTTCCTGAATTGTGAAAATCCAAGGCACGGAAGCAACAATCAAAAACAATAATTTGACAGTTCGGGAAATTCTCATTTGGGAGTGATCAGTTATTTATTTGAGTGCAAATTCGCGGCAAAAATAAAACGGACTTCAATATATAATATTGTATAGATGGTTTATTGCAGATAAAATTAAGTAAAACTGCTGCAAACCGCATCTTTAAAAGAAAAATGGACAAAAATTAATGCTTCCGGCTTAAGGTTGATTATTTTTGCACCTGTTTTTGAAATAAGTATGAAAAATTTAATAGAAGAATTACGATGGCGAGGCCTGATCCAGGATATCATTCCGGGAACTGAAGAAGAACTAATTAAAGAAGCTGTATAGCTGCTTACGTAGGTTTTGACCCTACGGCGGACAGCCTGCATATCGGCAGCCTTATCCCGATAATTGTGCTGGTGCATTTGCAAAATTATCGGTCATAAACCCATTGCTTTGGTGGGCGGCGCTACCGGCATGGTGGGTGATCCTTCAGGAAAAAGTGAAGAAAGAAATTTATTGAGTAAAGAAATTCTTGAGAAAAATGTGCGGCAGTAAAGCAACAATTATCGAAGTTTTTGGATTTCACTTCCGGCAGGGAAAATGCCGCTGAAATAGTGAATAATTACGATTGGTTCAAAGACATTTCTTTTCTCGATTTTATCCGTGATGTGGGCAAACATATTTCTGTAAACTACATGATGGCAAAAGACAGCGTAAAAAAGCGGCTTGGAGGGTGAAAGCGGGATGAGCTTTACAGAATTTACCTATCAATTGGTGCAGGGTTATGATTTTTACTGGCTTTATGAAAATAAAAACTGTAAGCTTCAGTTTGGCGGAAGCGATCAGTGGGGAAATATCGTTACCGGAACTGAATTGATCAGGCGAAAAGCCGGTGGTGAAGCGTTTGCTTTTACCTGCCCGCTCTTAACCAAATCAGATGGAAGCAAATTTGGAAAAACAGAAAAGGGAAATATATGGCTCGATCCTTCCAAAACTTCTCCTTATACTTTTTACCAGTTTTGGTTAAATACCGCCGATGCCGATGCCGAAAGATTTTTGAAAGTTTTTACTTTTTTATCTGAAAAAGAAATTAACGACCTTGTAGAACAACATAAGGGAAACGAGCACCAACGGATTTTGCAGAAAAAGCTGGCAGAAGAGCTTACGTGTTTTGTGCATTCGAGGAAGGATTATGAATTTGCGGTAAAAGCATCGACTATTTTGTTTAATAACGATACTGCGGAAATACTTAAGGAACTTACTGAAGATCAATTGCTGCAGGTAATGGAAGGCGTTCCGGCAGTGGAAATAGGAAAACAGCAATTGAATGAGCTTGGATTTGGTAAGCCTTTTAGCGGAAACCAAAATTTTGTCCAGCAAGGGGGAGGCTAAAAAAATGCTTGCGGGGGGTGGTATTTTTATCAATAAAGAGAAAGTAATGACTGCTGATGAAAAGATAACTTCTGATAAACTATTGAATGGCAAATATTTATTAATACAAAAAGGGAAGAAAAATTATTATTTGTTAAAAGCCATTTAGAGAACCGGTTTTTGGAAAGAAAATAAAAATCTTCAAAAAAAGTTTCTTTACTGCAAAAACTACAATTTTGGAGATGTTTTTTGGGCGTTAAAATGTTTTATAAACATCTTTTGTTTGTTTTGAAAATAAAACTGATAACCTTACTTTTGCACACCCTTGTCCCATAGTATAAAGGTAGTACAACAGATTTTGATTCTGTCTGTCGAGGTTCGAATCCTCGTGGGACAACAAGGTAAACTTTAAAAGCCTTTTAGACATTACGTTTGAGAGGCTTTTTAATTTGCGGTCATTTTTGTTTTATTTTCTTTACCAAATTTATTTCTAATCTCTCACCATCTTTCCCATTTAAAAACCACACTTAATCAAAGGAAGAGGAAGTGGGACAGTCAACGGAACTGAACCAGAATTTATAAGATTGAACGATAATAGGATTATAATAAGCGTCTCGAGCTACATTTCAGGAAACGAAGGATGAATGGATAAAAATCTAACATTCATTCTGAAAATCTTAGCTGAGTGATTTTTGTGTATTTCTCATTTTAGCTTAGGTTTGTAACTCTTAAAAAAAATGCATGTCAGTAGAAATTAAAGTGCCGGCAGTAGGCGAAAGTATTAACGAAGTAACCCTTACAAAATGGATAAAAAAAGATGGTGAATGGGTAGAAAGAGACGAGGTAATTGCGGAATTGGAAAGTGAAAAAGCGACCTTTGAAATCAATGCTGAACAGGCAGGAATTCTACATACGAAAGCCAAAGAGGAAGATGATTTGCAAATTGGAGATGTAGTTGGAACGATTGATGAAACAGCGGAAAAACCGGCGGGTAAAAGGGAAGATAAAGAAGAAACAAAACAGGAAGAAAAACATGAAGAAACAAAGCCGGAACCAAAGTCAAATGTTCATCCGGCAGAAAAAATAACACCGGAAGAAAATGCACCACGAAAAAGGGAAGACGTAAAAGCAACCCCGGTTGCGGCGGCTATATTAGCAGATAAAAAAGTAGATGTTGCAAAAATTACAGCCACAGGTTTCCTTGGAAAAATAACAAAGCATGATGTTCTTGACGCGCTTTCAAATCCCGGACGGGCCATTGGGAAAGAAATGTTCAGCAGGGAAGAAAAATCGGAGAAAATGAGCAACCTGCGCAGAACCATCAGCAGGAGATTAGTAGAAGCGAAAAACAGTACGGCAATGCTCACCACTTTCAACGAAGTGGACATGAGTGCCATTATGGAGTTGAGAACAAAGTATAAAGAAACGTTCAAAAAGACACATAATGTCGGTCTTGGCTTTATGAGTTTCTTTACCAAAGCCTGTTGTTTCGCGTTACAGGAATGGCCTTCGGTAAATGCCAGAATGGAAGGCGACAATATTATTTACCATGACTTTTGTGATATTTCCATTGCCGTTTCTTCTCCAAAGGGGCTGGTAGTTCCGGTGATAAGAAATGCTGAAAGCCTTAGTATGGCTGAGGTTGAGAAAGAAGTAGTTGATTTGGCCACAAAAGCCCGCGAAAGTAAACTGACCATTGAAGAAATGACCGGAGGTACTTTTACCATAACAAACGGAGGTATCTTCGGCTCAATGCTCAGTACTCCCATTATCAATATTCCGCAGAGCGCAATTCTGGGAATGCACAATATTATAGAAAGGCCTGTAGCCGAGAAAGGCCAGGTAGTAATAAAACCAATGATGTATGTTGCTTTAAGTTATGATCACAGAATCATTGATGGGCGCGAGTCGGTAAGTTTTTTAATGAGATTAAAGCAAATGCTTGAAGACCCTGCGCAGCTTCTATTTGGCAAAGACCCTGTTAAAGCGCTTTTGCAGCTTTAGCCTTAACTCAATTTTATTTATGAATAATGGTGAAATTACTTCCGATGAAAAAGGAAATCATTTTCATCGGTACCTGAGCTATGCAATTTCCCTTGTGGAAAATTATAAAGGCAAAGAGCCTTTTCATTTGTATTTAAAAAAATATTTTTCCACTAATAAAAAGCATGGTTCTCGCGACAGGAAAATAATTTCATCCCTTTGTTATGATTATTTTCGATTAGGCTTCGGCGTTAGTTTAGAAATAGATTTTACAGAAAAATTATTATTAGCAACTTTTCTTGTTGAAAAAAAACCTTCTTCGCTTCTTGAGAAATTAAAACCGGAATGGAATGAAAGAATTCGTGGAAATATTCTTTCAAAAATTGATTTGGTCAAAGAGTTTTTTAGGGCTTCGACTATTTTTCCTTTTATTGACGAACTGAGTAATGAGATTGATTTTGAAAAATTCAATTTATCTTTTTTAATTCAACCGAAATTGTTTATAAGAATAAGGCCTGGAAAAGAAAAGATTGTTTTACAGAAACTGAAAATCGCAAATATTTTTTTTGAAGAGTTATCACAACATTGTCTCGTTTTTTCTAACAATGAAAGAATAAGCAACACGCTTTCAATCGATAAAGAAGTGGTGATCCAGGATTGTAATTCACAAAGAACCGTGGATCTTTTAAAAGAACAATTACCAGAACACTTAAGAATTTCTATTTGGGATTGTTGTGCAGCAAGCGGTGGTAAATCTATTCTGATTCATGATCTTTTTAAAAATACAGAACTAACGGTTAGCGATACACGAAATAATATTCTTCAAAATTTGCGATTGCGTTTTCAAAAAGCAGGCATAAAAAATTATACTTCTTTTGAGGCTGATCTTTCCATTTCCAAATCATTTAAAGGGATAGAAAAACCGTTTGATGTAATAATTGCAGATATCCCCTGCTCAGGATCTGGAACATGGGCGAGGACTCCGGAACAAATCCTTTTTTTTGACAAAAACAAGATTTTAGAATACCAGGAACTACAACGAAAAATTATTTTAAACGCTTCAAAATATTTAAAAGAGAATGGTTATTTACTTTACATCACCTGTTCTGTGTTTAAAAAAGAAAATGAAGAAAATGTTGATTTTATTCAAAATAATTTGAATCTTCAGTTCATAAAAAGTGAATATTTGAAAGGTTATGAAATGCAGGCTGATACTTTGTTTGTGGCGTTATTCAGGAAAGAACAAAAATAAAATACAGGAATTTGTTGCTTTACTGCACCATCAGTTTAAAGCTCTTTTTATTTTTCCCATCGGTGAATTTTAAAATATATAAACCTTTTTGAAGTGTATGCAATTGGCGAAAATTGATTGTTTGGATTAAGCTTTCCTCAAGGGAAACGCGTTTGGAAAAATAGTATTTCCCAGTGGCATCAAACAGTTTAAAAGTTGCTGTAGAAGTGATTTCTGGCTTTATAGCGACCGTAAACTGATCTTTAAATGGATTGGGATAAATTTTAATGAATTGATCGCCTAAAATTTCAGCAATTTTGGCAGCCCGTTGCTGACTGAGATCATCGAAGGCTTTTTTGAAATCAGGAATGCCGTAGCCAATTCTGTCATTGGGATTATTGTAAATGCTACTGCTTTTTTTTACTGCTTCAATAATTTGCATGTTGGTAAACTCCGGAAAAGCCTGCCACAAACAAGTAACCAGGCCCGCAAGATTAGGTGTGGCAAATGAAGTTCCATTACCAACTACAATAGTTCCGGTTGTAGAGGAAAGAGCTGTTCCCCAACCGACGGAACCCGCGGTAGGCTTCACTTTTCCATCGCTTGCCGGCCCATAACTACTGAAACTTGCTACATTTCCAGAAACATCAACTGCTCCAACAGTTATTATGCTGTCTGCATCGCCGGGTGTCACAATATAATGCCAGTTGTTATCCCCTTCATTTCCGGCAGCAGTGAGTACAATCATTCCTTTTCGCGCAGCAAGAGTTGCCGCTTTTGCAATGATCGTGGTTTCCCCATTCATGTCGGAATAAGTGTAATCAAAAACAGGATTATCAAATTGATTATAACCAAGAGAAGTACTGATAATATCCGCGCCGGCGCTGTCTGCTCTTTCTGCAGCAGCTATCCAATATTGTTCTTCAACTGGTGATTCAGAACCTATATCTTCAGAACGATAAAGCAAAAATTTAGCATTCGGACAACTGCCAACAAACTGTCCCGGAATATTACCGGCGATAATCGAAAAGCACATCATACCATGATAAAAATCTTCATCCACACTAGCTTCATTCGCTACAAAATCATAAGTATCAACCACACGGTTATTGATATTTACACTATCAAATGCAGGCAAGCTTTTGTAGTGATAAAAACCTGCGTCTAAAATGGCAATCAACATTCCTTGTCCGCGAAAGCCGTGGTTGTGTAAATATTCGCCATTGTGAATATGAATCTGATCATAAGAATCGCCATAAGAATAATAATTTGCAGATCCTGGTGGAGATAAAGGTGAAGTGACGCCTTTTATTTGCTCAGTGAATTTATCTCTGGTCATTGTGGCTGGAGATTGAATTCTTCCCGAAATTTTAGTGTTCATTAATCTTTTTACAGGTTCAGTTTTTATCACAAAAGGGAAGCTATTGATTTTTGAAATGGCATTCGGATCAGTTGTAGCAATGCAAACCTGGTTGAACCATTTTGAAACATCAAGTACCGTAACGTTGCTTACTGATTTTATACTATCTATATAAGCCGGCGTAACCGGCAAATCGGTTTCGTTAATAGGAATGTGCTGTTTCACTCTTCTTTCAATAGCTCTTGCCGATAAAAATTTTGAAGGATCGTTTATGGAAAAAGGAGTACCGGATTTATCTTTCAACCTTACAATGTATTTTGTAAACTGGGCAGAAAGATGCAGAGAAAAAAAAATTAGGGCGAAAAGGAGCAAATATTTTTTTCTCATAAAAATAAAATAACGGCTTTTTATTGTTTCACTGGAATCGTAAACTAGAACGAATTAATTGTAATCAATAATGCTTAATTTTTCTCCAAAACCTTTATAAGTGTTGTCCGTAGCCTGGTATTCCCAGTGGATAAAATCTTTATATATCAATCCTACATTTTTTGCATACTGTTCAATACTATACGTTTTTTCTGCATATTCGGTTCCCGGAACTTTGGGATCACCTGTCGAATCAGAAACTTCAAAAACCGTAATTGTGCTATTAAAATTGTTAGAACCGATGGTTAAAGGGGTATTTACATTTTCATAAGTATAATTCCAATCTTCCATAAAAGCGGGGTCGGCAAAAACATAAGAGCGATAAGGATCAAAAGCCAGATAACTGTTTCCCTTCCAGGAAAAGCCTTCATCAATCGGAGCCATTAATTTTATAAAACGAAGATTATCCTGGAGATATTCGATAGAATTTCCTGTTGGGAAAGCGGTAAATACATTATCAATTGCCCAACTTTGAGTTGAATCGGCGCGCAAATAGCGATAAATAGTATATCCCACCCTTCCTAAGTTATCAGTAGTTGTATCCTCCACTTTATATTGTGCCTGGTAGTGCCTTACTGTAAGTTGTTGATTGAATTTGGTGAAAATGGTAGAATCCAAATCATACGTAATGTATTTACCAACCTGTAAAGGAAAATATTCATTTACTGAAGCAGTTGTAAACGTTGCATTTTCTTTCTTACATGAAGCTAACAGAAAAATGATAAATGCAAAACCGGCTAAACGCTTTGTCATATTTGGGAATTGAAAGTCGGATTAATCCTTTGAAGTTAATTTCTTTGAATGATTCCGCCACCGATTACATCGTTTTCCTCATAAAAAACAGCGCTTTGACCGGGTGCGATTCCTTTCACGTTGTCATAAAAACGGACTTTCAATCCATTTTCGTATGCAAACAGGTTTGAAAGAGCGCCTTTATCTTTATACCTGATTTTGGTAATCGCTTCCATACCGTCGGAAACCCGGTCGTATTTTATCCAATTAAGTCCTTTTACGGTTAATTCACTTCCCTTCAAATCTTCTTCATCACCCAAAACAATGGTATTGGTTTCAGGAATTATTTTAGTTACGAAGGCTGGTTTCCCCAAAGCAATATCAAGGCCTTTTCTTTGGCCAACAGTATAAAAAGGATAACCTTTATGCGGACCAAGGATCTTACCTGTTTTATCTACAAAAAATCCTCCCGAAACCCTTTCTTCAAGCCCTTCCACTTTTCTTTTTAAAAAACCACGATAATCATTATCGGGAACAAAACAAATTTCATAACTCTCGTTCTTTTTTGCCAGTTCAGGATAGCCGAAATCTATAGCCATTTGCCGAATTTCAGTTTTGCGATAAGTTCCCAAAGGCAAAATGGTGCGGCTGAGAAGATCCTGTTGCAGTCCCCACAAAACATAGCTTTGGTCTTTAGTTTCATCAATTCCCTTCCTGATAAAATACCTGCCGTTTGAATGTTGGTGAATTTGGGCATAATGACCTGTAGCAATAAAATCACAACCCAACGCATCGGCTCTCTTTGAAAGCGCGCGCCATTTTATATGTGTATTGCATAAAATACAGGGATTCGGCGTACGGCCCGCGATATATTCTTCTACAAAATTTTCTATTACAAAATCACCAAATTCTTCACGTATATCTAAAATAAAATGCGGAAAACCATGTTGAACAGCAGCTTGTCTTGCATCATTAAAACTATCAATATTACAACAACCTGTTTCTTTATTGCTTTTCCCTCCACTTGTTGCATAATCCCACGTTTTCATAGTAATTCCTATTACTTCATAGCCTTCATTATGAAGCATAAGAGCAGCAACGGTACTATCAATTCCGCCACTCATCGCCATTAAAACTTTTCCTTTTCTACTCATTGTTTGTAAAATAATGGGCAAAGATACAGATTTCAGCTTGGGCGGGAATTCAATTATATGCTAAAAAAGCCGCGCATCTTTCGATGAACGGCTTTTTAATTTTCATGGGAAATGAGACGATTTATGATTGCTCGCTTTGATTCATTTTGGTTTGATTCTTTTGCATTTTATGATTCTGTTTCCTTTGTTCTCTGAAAGCTTTCATTTTTGCCTGCTGTTCAGGAGTAAGGATTGTATTTACTTTTTGCATTTGGGTTTCATGCAATTCATTCATTTTTTCTTTCTTTTGATCAGTTGAAAGGCTTGAATCATTTTGAATGGCATTTCTTTGTTGCTGCATCGTTTCATGCAATGCTTTCATCTGAGTTTGTTGCGTTGATGTAAGATCAAGTTGTTGCATCATTTGTTTGGAGCCCTTGTGGATTTGATGATTTTGCTTTCCTTTCCCTCGGAATGCTTTCTTTTTTGCCTGCTGATCGGGAGTAAGTATTGCATTCATCTTTTGCATTTGTTTTTGACGCAATTCTTTCATTTTTTCTTTCTTCTGATCTGTTGAAAGTGTTGCATCATTTTGAATGGCGTTCCTTTGCTGCATCATATCCTGGCGCAACGATTTCATTTGAGTTTGTTGATCGGCTGTGAGGTTTAAGTCCTGCATCCTTTTTCCTCTTTGAAAATGACCGGAAGAATCTGATTGCATATGAAGGTGTTGGGGCATCTGTCTTTGAACCTGCGCGTTACTGTTTGCTGCAAAAAGGAGACCTGCCACAGCGATAACAAATAATTTTTTCATGTGTATATTTTTATGTTTTATTTCAATGGTAGATAAAACAAACAGGCCGAAGTTTAACTCCGGCCTGTTAAAAAAAGTAAAACACTTTTAACAATTACTTTCTAACGTAAGAAAAGTAATTCCCTGTATTTGGTCAATTCCCAATATTCATCATCTACTAAAAGTTCAAGTTTATCTACATGGTAGCGAATTTCATCGAAATGACTTTTCACTTTATCACAATATTCAATTGCTTTTTCTCTTGAATCCTGTATTCCGTTGGCAACCTTTCTTGCTTCGATCATTTCCTTCACTTTGGAACCAATTACATCAATGTGCTCGGATATCTTTTGGACGATCTGCACCTGAGAAGAGTAAGCTTTTTCGTCAAAACCAAGATCCTTTAAACCTTTGATATTCTCAATCAGGACATTTTGGTATTTAATGGCCGCAGGTAATATATAAGTACTTGCAAGATCTCCGATAACTCTCGCTTCTATCTGCAGTTTTTTCGTATAATTCTCAAGTTGAATTTCATGTCGCGCTTCGAGCTCTTTCTTGGAATAAATATCGAAACGTTCAAACAGCTTCTTGGCAGTGTCTGTAACAAAAGCATCCAAAGCAAGAGGAGTCGTTTTTACATTAGGCAAACCTCTTTTTTCGGCTTCTTTAGCCCATGCTTCACTATATCCATCGCCTTCAAATAAGATGTCTTTACTTTCAACAATATACTTTTGAATCGTTTGCATTAAAGCGATTTCTTTCTTTTCGCCTTTATCAATTAAAGCATCCACATCTGTTTTAAATTGTGTAAGCGCGTCACACATAATGGTATTTAAAACAGTCATAGGAGCAGCACAGTTTTCTGATGAACCAACTGCCCTGAATTCAAACTTATTCCCGGTGAAAGCAAATGGGGAAGTCCTGTTTCTGTCGGTGTTATCAAGCATCAATTCCGGAATGCTCTTATGGATATCCAGTTTTAGCATTGCCTCATCCTGCTCGTCAAATTTATCTCCAACACGCTTTTCTACTTCATTTAATACATCTGTCAAATATTTTCCTATAAATATTGAAATGATGGCCGGAGGTGCTTCATTCGCTCCAAGACGGTGATCATTTCCTGAACCTGCAATAGAAGCTCTTAAAAGATCAGCATGATCATGTACTGCTTTTATTGTATTTACAAAAAACGCCAGGAACATCAGATTCGTTTTCGGAGTTTTTCCCGGTCCCAATAAATTAACGCCAGTGTTGGTAGCCATACTCCAGTTATTGTGTTTGCCACTACCGTTAATTTGTGCAAAAGGTTTTTCGTGAAGAAGTACGATCAAATTGTGCCTTTTTGCAACTCTTGTCATAACGTCCATCATTAAAATGTTATGATCAACAGCGATGTTAACTTCTTCAAAAATAGGAGCGCATTCAAATTGGGAGGGTGCTACCTCATTGTGACGTGTTTTTAAAGGCACGCCTAATTTATAGGCTTCGTCTTCAAAATCTCTCATAAAAGCGTAAACCCTTTCCGGGATAGCGCCAAAATAATGATCTTCCAATTGCTGGCCTTTTGCAGGTGCATGACCAAATACGGTACGTCCGGTCATGATAAGATCAGGGCGTACACTGGCCAAAGTTGCATCCACTACAAAATACTCCTGCTCCCAGCCTAAAGTCGGTTTCACAGAAGTAATATTTTTATCAAAATACTGGCATACATCCACTGCAGCTTTTTCAAGTGCTACTGAAGATTTTAATAAAGGCGTTTTTGCGTCAAGTGATTCACCGGTATAAGAAACGAATATGGTGGGAATACACAAAGTTCGTCCATTCCCAATCTCTACGATGAATGGAGGAGATGAAGGATCCCATGCAGTATAACCACGTGCTTCGAAAGTAGCCCTGATACCTCCACTTGGAAAAGAAGATGCATCTGGTTCCTGCTGAATCAAGGCGTCACCGTCAAACTCTTCCAAAGCTGTTCCATCACTTTTAAGAGTAAAGAATGAATCATGCTTTTCAGCGGTTGCACCAGTTAATGGCTGAAACCAATGAGTATAATGAGTAACATTTTTTGTTTCTGCCCAGCTTTTTAAAGCAGAAGCGATTTGGTCACCCATTTTCCTGTCTATTTTTGTTTGATTTTTGATAGACGAAACCAAGCTTTTATAAGCCTCATCGCTTAGAAATTCGCGTGCTTTCTTTAGATCAAAAACATTTTCTGCGAAAAATCCTGTGATTTTTCTGGATGAATCTACTTCATAACTTCTTGGAGATGCAAGAAGTTCTTTAAGTGCATTTTGTCGTAATGATTCCATTTTTTAAATTTTGAGGCACAAAAAAACGATTTTATTTTGATTAAATCCAAAATTT
>CAWFFT010000045.1:0-45752 GCA_963815085.1 uncultured Chitinophagaceae bacterium
TTAATCCAGCCAGGCAATTGATTTTCATACATTTTCTTAGACTGAAAAACTTCTCCTTTCTTCTTGATTAATTTTGAAAATTTCTGTCTTCCATCAAGTGTTTTTCCTTTATAGGAAACAACCAAAATAGTGGATGGCAACGGATTTTCAACATATCCTTCCAGTTTTTCAACATCTCTCATTTGTTGCGCTTCTTTCAGTAATACTACCTGCCTTTCTGCAAACATGGGGTATCGCCTGCACGCATTTACAATATCTGCCCAATTGGCGTCTTTTCCATAAAAAATTGTTTGGTTGAATTCAGCTTCGCTCTCTGAAAGAATTTTTTTTTCTGCATATTCCATTACCTCATCTATAAAATAATCTTCATCGCCTTCGAGCCAGTAAACAGGTTTAAATTCTTTGTTTTTCCAGTTGGAAATGATTGAGGAAGCGGTCATTTTTCAAAGATAAAAATTTCAACTTACATTGTGTATAAATGAAATAGCTTTGCTGTGCTCTATCTTTCTGAATTTCAATTTCTTTGGCATGATTTTGGAAAATTGATAAACGTATTAACATTTATAAAAATAAAAAACTTACATCATGAGTTACGAAAACTTTCCTGAAAGCCAAAATGCCGGGGAAACAGAAGTCGTTAAAAAAAATAATAGTGGGCGCAATATTTTAACCGCCATTCTTGTGATTGCTTTACTTGCCACATGGGGTTACATAATCTTTGATAAAAATAAAACCAGGCAGGAAAAGCAAGACCTTACCAGCCAGATTGTAAACAGTGATTCTGCAAAGAATGAGCTACAACGTGAACTGGATGATGCAGCTCTGAGGCTTGATGCGCTTAAAACAAGCAATGTAAAAGCAGATAGCCTTTTGAAAACAAAAGATAAAGATATCGATGCTTTACGGGCAAGAGTTCAAGGCATTATTAATAACAGGAACGCGACAAAAGCGCAACTTGCAGAAGCGCAAAGGTTGATCGCACAATTAAAAGGTAACATCGAAATGTACACCGCGCAAATTGATTCTTTACAAAATGCGAATGCACAACTTACAGAAACCAACCGGGTTGTTACCCAACAAAGAGATGTGGTGCAACACAGTTATGATTCCGCGAATCAGGTAATACAACATAAGGACACACTTATTGATGTTGGTTCAACACTCGAAGCTTCTAACTTCTCTATTGAAGGAATAAAAGAAAAAAACAGCGGTAAGGAAAAAGTTACTTCAACCGCTAAACGGGTGGACAAATTAAGAATTTCATTTACTTTGGACGCAAACAGAATTACTCCTTCGGGACCGAAAGATATTTATGTAGCTATTACTGCTCCTGATGGAAAACCCGTACAGGTAGATGCTCTTGGTTCAGGAACCTTTACTACCAGGGATGGCGTTCAGAAACCTTATACCAAAAAGATCCAGGTTAATTATGTACAGGGACAAAAACAGCCAGTAAAAGTAGAATGGTCCCAAAACAACCAGTTCCAAACCGGGGATTACAAAATCGCTATTTATAATAACGGATTTGAGATTGGAAATGGAACAGTTACTTTGAAGAAAGGTGGCTTGTTCTCATAAAATTAAAAATGATTTTTTTGCTAAAACTTCCCCAAAAAGGGAAGTTTTTTTATTTATGTAAGAAAAAAAATGGTTGATTTTGTTTTTTTACTATACTGCTAAAGGTTTTTTTACTATACGGTTAAGCGTTTTTTTACTATACTTCCTGCTTGATTTACTGCAATTTTATTAGGGTGTTTTTCTGCTTGACCTAACGGTTTTATGTTTCTAATTTTATGCTTGTGAAGAATTTTATTTCTTAACTAAATCCTTACCCTATGAAGCAGATGTACATGAAGCTTATTTTATTGCTTTTTATTACACAAAATCAAAGCGCGTTTTCGCAATGTACCTGTAGCGATGGTTCTGCACCCGATTCTGTAGTATACAATCAATATTATGACTCGATAATATCCACCAATACTTCGCTGGTCTTCCCAAAATTTAGTGATACAATAGGACTTTTGACCTGTTTAAGGCTAAGCGATACAGTAACAACAGTCGTAAATTATAATCTTGAAAATAATCTTGATACTACCGAAGATTATAATTTTGAAACTTTCAGAAGATCTCAATTTACCGGGCCGGATGGATTTTTTAGTTCTGTATTATCTCCTCCAAAAGATTATGGACCTTACACCCTTGGCCCTTATGATCCCGTAGGTCACACGGATGAAGTGGACGTTGGACCAGACACCGTTTTCAATAAAAATGCTCATACACAATATTTCTCCGGAAGTTCAAACTACTATGGAAGCGGAAATGTTACTTTGAATTATCTTACCACAAGTACTTTTACAATTTTAACCGGTAGTGACAATGCGATTATAAAGCTTCAAGCTTATACACGCCTGAACGCACAATTAGTTTATTACTGGTGTCCTTTTAGTATTTTGGAAACAAATTTGACCGCCTTTACTGTTTCAATGAAAGATAACAACGTTATGATAAAATGGAACATTGCAGATCGTCAGCCTGTTGATAAATATGAGATAGAAATGAGTTCAGATGGAAAGAATTTTACTGATTTGGGAAAAGGAATTTCAAGTGTTTCAGAAACAGGTACTAATTCGTTGTTTGTATATTCACCGCCAGGTAATTATACTGGAAACTTATATTTCAGAATAAAGCAAACTGATGGTTCGGGGAAAGTTACTTATTCTGAAATACGAACCATTTATATTAATGATTCGCAGAAGCCGAAGCTTTCTGTTTATCCTAACCCTTCAGTTTCAGGAGTGAACATTCAATTTGTAAACAATGCCGGCAGTGATTATAGGGTCGAGTTGATAAACAGTTATGGACAGCTTTTCTTTATTAAAAATTATAATCTCAGCAAAGCTTCATCGATTAGTATTGATTGGCCGAAAAAACCCGCTCCGGGAACTTACTTCCTTAAGGTAACAGATCTTAATCATCACAGCGAGCAGGTGGAAAGATTGAAGATATTGTAGACCGTTACTCACGTTGGTTTTAAATGCCGTAATTGAAATGCACAACTGCCCCAGGCTCTAAACAGTTGTGCATTTACGGTTTTCTTTAATTTCCTGAACTTTTTACGCGATTTTGTTCTTCCGACGCGCCGCCGGTTTTTCTGTGTTGTTGGTTTTTAATTGGCTTACCAAACCTGTAAGAAAAAGTAAGGGAGAAGGTTCTGCTGTCCTGGTAATTTCTGATGTATGCATCAATATCCTGGTAGTTTATATTCCCTGTAAAAATTTGTGTATTAAAATGTCACGAACACCAAACTTTATACTTCCTTTTTTCTTCAAAACCAATTTTTGAACACCGGCATCAAGTCTCCACATCGGGTTAATCACGATCTCTCCTTCAATTCCTTTTCCCCTGTAAAATCCGCTCAATTCAGCACTCCAGCCATCCTAAGTTTGAATTGATTATTCATATTTGCCATAAATGTGGTGGCATTTATTTCGAGATTTCCACCGTCAAGAACTCCGCTATAGGCATTGTAATTGACATTGGAGTACAAGATTGGTTGACCAAAATTTGGTAACCGGAAAATTAGCGCTTACGGCAATTCCGTAATTGGTTTTTGAGGCAAGGTTTTCTTTAGTCTGAAAAGTTTTTCTTTCACTGGTTATTTGTTTGATCACATCTGTAAATACATGATGAGTTTTACTGTAATTAACGGTTGTTGTTAAAAAGCCATTGTAAGTATGTGATAATTCGATATTATCAGAAAATTGCGGTTGTAACAGCGTGTTTCCAATCTGATAAGTGTATTCATCCAAAAAATAATAAAAGGGGTTTAGATCTCCATAATCCGGGCGGTCAATCCTTCGTCCGTAATTAGCAGAAAAAGTATTTTTATCATTCATTTGATAACTCACATAAACTGTAGGAAACAGGTTTACATAATTTTTAGTGAACGAAGAATCTGGATGTGAAGCATTTCCTAATTGGTGGCCTTTTGCATTGGTATTTTCTGCGCGCAAACCAGCCTGAACACCCCATTTTTTAATTTGCCTGTTGTAATTTATATAGGCCGCATTGATATTTTCTTTATAAATAAAATGGTTCGTTTTTCCTTCATCTACTACTGTTCCGGATGAAGTTTGATTTTGATACACTGCATCATTATCAGTAGAAACATAACTGCTTTTTAAACCCGTTTCTAATTTTGCATTGTGTTTTAAAGGAAAGGTAAAATCAGTTTTTGCAGAATAAATTTTCATTACAGAAGGAAGATTTCCTATCAAAGAAGAAGGATTTTTTCTTACGGAATAATCAGGATAATAATAGTTATTGGCAAGCAAAGAGTTAGTAGCCTGATTATAATCCAAATAGTCAAGATTAACCGTAAATTCTTTTCCTGTTGAATCGAATTGATGATAAAGATTCAGATTAGTTGAAAAGTTTTTAGAATTGCCTTTGTTGGTATAGTCTGCAACACTATCGAATCAATATGGTTGTTGCATTATTTAAATCGGTCTGATTGTTATTTATACTATTATAAGGATTAATGTATCCGGAAAACACAACTCCCAGAGTGGTTTTTTTAGAGGCATAAAAATCCATACCGGCTTTAATATTACTGCCTTGTGATTTAGAGTGTCTGATAATCTCCTGGTCAAAAATGGTTTCAATTTGTTTCGTAGTTGTATTCCTGAATCTGCGGATAATTGTTTGATCCTGGTGACCTTGCCATAAATAATAGCTGTAATTTCCAAACAAGTTTACCTTTCCCCGTGCGGTAATTAATATTGAAACTTTGATTGGTTTTCGTATAATAAGATTGAAGAACAGAAGATGTGATGCTTCCGTTTATTCCATGCAATTTATTTTTCTTTGTTTTAATATTGATGATGCCTGAGTTGCCGGCCGCATCATATTTTGCGGATGGGTTGGTCATTATCTCAATTTGATCGATAGCCGATGAGGGCATGTTTTTAAGAGGTTTGCCAGTTGTTCGCCACTTAAATAAGAAGGTTTTCCATCCAGCATAATCATTACACCCGATTTTCCTTTTAAACTTACATTTCCATCTTTATCAACAGTAACGCCTGGTGATTTTTCCAAAACTTCAAGCGCGGTAGTTCCGGCATTGATAATCGAAGCGTCTACATTGATGATCGTGCGATCTATCTTTCTTTCAATAAAAGGTTTTTTAGCTGTGACGGTTATCCCTTTCAGAGTTTTCGTTTCATTATTTAATTTTAATACGCCGATTGAAACATGTTGGTTTTCTGCTACATTGATTTCGGGGCTATAGGTGGACAAATGGCCAATGGAAGAAGCCAGCAAATAATATTTTCCCGCCTATTATATTTTGAAATTCAAAATTTCCTTGCTTATCTGTAATGTTTATTTTTACTAAAGAGGAATCCGTGCTTTGATATAATGATACTGTTGCTGCATCAATAATTTTTTGATCGCCGCCATCTGTAATTTTTCCTGATATAGAACCACTATGGCTTTGTGCGAATGTGCCGAAGGAAAAAATAAGAATTAAAGGAAGTAAAATAACTGCTTTTTTCATGATCTAAGTATTGCTGTGTTTGAAATATTACATTACAAAACTAAGTAGTGTGTTTTGCATAGTACATTAGTATATATAAATGGTAAATATTTCTTTTTAACTGGTAAAGTTTGAGGTTAGACGGATAGGAAAAGGAAAATGTTACAGTGAACAAACAATAAAAAAGGTTTTTTATTTTGATTGTAAAAGAAAGACGGAAAATTTGGATTTTTAAAAGTGGATTTCAAGCACGTAATCATTCATAAAATATCCCTCGCCGATATCAATATCTTCTTCCCGGATTATTTTAAATCCTTGTTTTTCATAAAAATGAAGTGCTTTGTTATAGCGGTTCACATTTAAGTTGCAAAGAGGAAGCGCCGGTTTTTTTTATTTCTGAAACATATGTAATCAAGCATTTGTTTGCCGATATTTTTTCCCTGTTGACCGGGTAACAACGTAAATTTTATTCAAATGATAAACAGAGGCATTACATGTGGGGAGTAAGATGCAAAGCCAACAGGAATTTTATTTTCAGTTGCAAGAATAAAACTATGATTTAAAACAGAAAACTGGTGTTCCAAGAGAGGGAAGAGAATAAATTTTATCAAGCATGTAATCCAACTGTGCCCGTCCTAAAATTTCGAGATAAGCCGAGGGCCATATTTCATGAGCAAGATTATGAATCGTTGCTAAATCTTTTTTTCTGCAGCCCTTATTTCTATCATCTATTTAATGGTAATTTTTAATTCAGGAGCAAAGAATCTTCTTCCTTCATTATCTTTTACCACAATATCAAAAAAATAAAGTTGCTCATCTTTTTGCAACCGGCGCCTGATATTGTCTACCCAAACTTTCGGTAATGGTGTATTTGTAAATCTGTCAGCAGAAATAGTAAAAACTTCTTCCGTTTTGCCGGTTTCATCATCGCGGATAAATGATTTTTGCCGGTAAAGAAACTGGTATGAATCAATTGTGTATTCGTTGTTTTTTGTATCTACAATTTTTAAGGGCAAACCAACAAGCCGTACGCCCTCATCGACAGTTACCTGAGCACCATTTTGGTTCACCCCCAGATATGTCTTTACTACAGGAGGTTTAAATTTTGGCTCTTTGGTTATGGTTTCTTTATCCTGGGCAAAGCAATTGATTAGTAGAAGATACAATAAAAAATGCACAGAAAAAATTTAATCAGAATTTTCATCAGGCTACCATCTTTTTAAGCGTCATAATGAAGCGATTGTTTGTTCTATCACTTTTATTTTTGTTTCTGCATCCGCTTTCTTTTTTCTTTCCAATTCAATCACTTCAGGCTTTGCGTTCTGTACAAATTTATCATTACTTAATTTCTTCTCTACGGTAATTAGGAAACCTTTAAGATAGTTTAAATCTTTTGTAAGTTTTTCTTTTTGTACACTTGTATCTATTGCTACATCTGATTTTATGTAAATTTTTTCATTTCCTGCAACTGTCGTGATTGCTGATGCATCGGGAGTTTGATTAAACACAATTTTATCGGCATTTGTTTGTTTTGCCAATATTTCTTTTATCCGTTGGTAAGAAGCTTCTTCATTGGTTTCAATAAATAAAGAAACCGGTTCTTTCGGTTTTAAATTATTTTTATTTTTTGCATCACGAATAGCGCTTATCACATTTTTTAATTTATCTCCTAACGTTAATATTTCGGGATCCGTATTTTTTATTGGTCCAAATTGTTTCACCATCAGATCATC
Organism: uncultured Chitinophagaceae bacterium; assembly: GCA_963815085.1. GTDB lineage: Bacteria > Bacteroidota > Bacteroidia > Chitinophagales > Chitinophagaceae > Ginsengibacter. The sequence goes on from CAWFFT010000045.1 coordinate 7,270, forward strand.
ATTTCTTTCCTTCAGCAAATGATAAATTTCTTCAGTAATGAAAGGCATAAAAGGGTGAAGTAATTGAAGTAATTCGTCAAAATAGGAAACCGCTTTTTCGTAAACCTCGTGTGAAATTGCTGTTCCGTATTCCGGTTTTATCCATTCAAGAAACCAACTGCAGAAATCATCCCAGATCAAAGAATAAATTGTTTTCAACGCTTCACTCAGCCGGAATTCTTGCATCAAAATTTCAACGTCGTTTCTTACTTCATGCAACCGGCTTTCAAACCATTGAATTGCAAACGAGTCACCACTTTCTGCTTCCCGCTTTCTGCCTTCAGCTTTCAGCTTTGAGCCTTTTTCCCACATCTTCAATAATTTCATCGCATTCCACAATTTATTATTAAAGAATTTTCCCTGTTCCAGGCTACTTTCATCGAATAAAAGATCGTTGCCGGCAGGAGAGGAGATCATGATTCCAAAACGAACCGCATCAGCGCCATATTCATGAATGAGCGTTAAAAGATCAGGACTGTTTCCCAAACTTTTACTCATTTTTCTTCCCATTTTATCACGGACCATTCCTGTAAAATAAACGTCGTTAAATGGTTTTTCATCCATGTATTGCATTCCTGCCATAATCATTCGCGCTACCCAAAAGAAAATAATATCCTGGCCGGTAACAAGGACGGAGGTGGGATAATAATAATCGATGTCTTTATTGCCAGGATGGCTGATACCATTAAAAACTTCTATTGGCCAAAGCCATGATGAAAACCAGGTATCAAGTACATCTTCGTCTCTGATTAGTCTTGTGTTTTGTGCTTTGTGATTTCTGCTTTGTGCAATCGCTTCTTCTTCTGTTTCCGCGACGAAAACATTTCCTTCTTCATCATACCATGCAGGAATTTGTTGCCCCCACCAAAGCTGGCGGCTGATGCACCAATCTTTTACATTTTCCAGCCAATATTTATAAGTGGCATTGAACTTTTCGGTTGGATGAATATTTATTTTTCCACTGGTTACAGCTTCTAATGCGGGTTGGGCCAAATCTTTCATCTTTACAAACCATTGGGTAGAAATTTTTGGCTCTGCCACAACATTCGTTCTCTGACTGTAACCCAGTCGGGTCGTATACTCTTCTTCTTTTACTAATAAACTTTTTTCCCTTAATGCTTCCACAATTTTTCTCCTGGCAACAAAACGATCTTCTCCAATAAAAATTTGTGCGGCTTCGCTTAACGTTCCGTCTTCATTTAACGTATCAACAACAGGAAGGTTAAATTTTAAGCCAATATTGAAATCATTGATATCATGTGCAGGAGTAATCTTCAAAATTCCGGTTCCAAAATCTTTGTCAACATATTCATCAAAAATTACCGGCACTTCTTTATTGATCAAAGGAACAATTACTCTTTTCCCTTTCAAAAATGAATAACGCTCATCATGTGGATTGGCGCAAACAGCGACATCGCCCATTATTGTTTCCGGCCGTTGTGTTGCGATCACTATGTAATCCTGCTGTTCATCTGCCTTTTCTGCGTTTTGTCTTTTGCCTTCAGCCTTTTGCGTTCCACTTATTGCATATTTGATATAATACAACTTTCCCGTTACATCTTTATATTCTACTTCTTCATCGCTCAAGGCTGTTTTTGCGGAAGGATCCCAATTGATCATCCGTGCACCGCGATAGATCAAGCCTTTGTTGTACAAATCCACAAAAACCTTTATCACAGCCTTGTAATAATGATCATCCATTGTAAACGTAACCCTGTCCCAGTCTACACTACAGCCTAATCGTTCTATCTGGTTGTAGATGATATTTCCGTATTTTTCTTTCCACTCAAAAGCATATTTTAAAAATTCTTCTCGTGATAAATTCTTCTTATCAATGCCTTTTTCTCTCTTCAACATATCAACCACTTTCGCTTCTGTCGCGATAGAGGCGTGATCGCTTCCTGGAACCCAACAGGCATTATAACCACTCATTCTCGCTTTTCTTACCAAAATATCCTGCACAGTTTCGTTAAGAGTGTGGCCCATATGAAGTACTCCGGTTACATTCGGTGGCGGAATCACAATAGTAAAAGGAGGGCTGTCATCAGGTTCACTTTTAAAATAATTCTTTTCCATCCAGTGTTTATACCACTTTTCTTCCACTGCCGAGGGGATGTAGTTCTTGCTTAATTCCATTAATTTAAAAAAAATTTGTAGCCAGCAAAAGTAATACAATCATCGTTTAGTAACTTGCTGCAAGCGTTTGTAAATCTAATTTTAACCCACATTTGTTATACGCAGTTGTAGATATTGAAACCACAGGTGGTTATGCCGCCGCAAATGGAATTACAGAAATAGCTGTGTTTATAACCGATGGAACCCGTGTTATTCATGAGTTCCAAACTTTGCTGAATCCTTATTATACTATTCCCCGATATGTAGAATATTTAACGGGGATTACAAATGAAATGGTCGAATTTGAGAGGGACTTTAAAAGTATTTCCCATGAACTTTATGAATTGTTGCATGATAAAGTTTTTGTAGCCCATAATGTAAACTTTGATTATTCTTTTATAAAACATCATTTACAAAAAGAAGGATACGAACTGAATTGTAAAAAGATATGTACGATCAGGTTGGGAAGGCAAATCATCCCCGGCTTAAAAGGTTATGGACTGGCAAAAATATGCAGCCATCTGGGGATTGAGATTGAAGAACGACACCGTGCAAAAGGCGATGCGGCAGCAACTGTAAAACTTTTCCATCATTTGCTGGAAAACGATACTAACGGTCATGTGCAGACAATGTTGAAGTCATCGAGCAAAGAACAATTTCTTCCTCCCAATGTTCCTTCTTCTCAAATAAAAAAATTACCATCACAGCCAGGCGTTTATTATTTCCATGATAAAAAGGGAAAAGTAATATATGTGGGGAAAGCTAAAAATCTAAAAAAACGGGTAAATAGCCATTTCTCCAATAACAAACCTAACAGGCAAAAACAGGAGTTTTTAAAAAAGATCTACCACATCAGTTATCAATGTACTGCTACAGAATTAATGGCTTTTATTTTGGAGAGTAGTGAGATCAAAAAATTATGGCCGGAGCAAAACCGCAGCCAGAAAAGGTTTGAGCAATCTTTTGGATTGTATTATTTTGAAGACGCTAACGGATACTTGAGATTGTGTATTGAAAAGAGAAGAAAAAATCTTAAAGCTTTATACACTTTTAATTTACTTGCAGAAGGTTATTCTTTACTTAGAAAGTTGGTTACAGAATTTGATCTTTGTCCAAAATTATGTTTCCTGCAATCAGCTAATATTGACTGCCAGTCATTGATTCTAAAAAAATGTAAAGGTGCGTGCGAACAAAAGGAAACTGTTGATAAATACAATAAGAGAGTATTAGAATGTATCCATCACCTTGAAACGGAATTACCAACTTTTGCTTTAAAGGATGACGGTTTAGAAGAACAGGAACAGAGTTGTATTTTGGTGGAGAAGGGGAAATTTTACGGAATGGGTTATGTGCCTTCAGATTCAAACGTTCATCATGTTGAGGAACTTAAAAACTATCTCACTCCTTATGTTGAAAATGATTATATCCGTAGTTTAGTTTTTAAATACGCAGAAAGATTTCCTTATAAAAAAGTTGAATTTAACTCCTCTCAAATTTTTTCACCGCTTCAATAATTTGAAAACAGCGCAAAATTAAAATCTTCAAAATTTATTCGTTCACTACGTTTCTTTGAACTATTGTTTATTTAGTGGAATTAACTTTTTCAATAACAGGTTAAACTCGTTTTTTGATATAAATTCTGCCCCAAGGCTTTCCAAATGTTTGGTATAAACCTGGCAATCTATTAATTCAATTCCATTTCGTTGCAGCGCCTGCACCCAATTTATAAAAGCGAATTTGCTCGCATTGCTTTTATTAGCAAACATACTTTCACCAAAAAAGACTTTTCCTATCAAAACTCCATAAAGTCCACCAACCAATTCATTGTTTTGCCATGCTTCAGCGCTGTGTGCAAAACCTCTTTCAAATAATTCATTGTAAGCTTTTTCGATCTCGTCACTTATCCAGGTTTCGTTTCCCTGCTTCCTTTTTGCAAATCTGCACCCTTGAACCACTTCTTTAAAAGCCTTATCAACAGTAAATTTGAAAAGGTGCTTATTAAAAACATTTCTCATGCTGTGGCTTATTTTAATGTTATTTGGAAAGAGTACAAAGCGTGGATCAGGAGAAAACCATTGGATAATTTCCCTTGGATTGAACCACGGAAAAATTCCTTTTGTATATGCGTTCATCAAAGTGCCAAAAGAAAGATTCCCACCTACTGCAACAAGACCATGTTCATCCCCGGCGTCTGGGTCCGGAAAATCATAAATTGCTTCTTCATCCAAAGCGGCAAATTAAAAGTGAGGAATGTGAAGATGATTATTTTTCAGAAAGCTCTTCTACTGTTGCATTAATACCGCGTTCAACTATTGAATCGCGCATTGGTTTTAAAGTGTTGTAGGAACCTTCTTTTACTGCGTATTTCCCTTTAGTATGGATGATCATTGCCGATTGTTCCGCCTGTTCTGGCGTGTGGCCACATACTTCTATTAGCGTGTCAATCACCCATTGAAATGTGTTTACATCATCGTTCCAAACCACCAATTGGTAATTGTTTCCGTGCGCTACGAGTGTATCCGCTTCTTCTGATTCAATTTTAAAAGGTTCTGTTGTATTCATAACTTATTCTTCTACAAAATTACAATATAATGTAGGTAATTTTTTCAAACCGGCATAAAAAAATTATGAAAAAAACAGTTTTATTATTAAATCTTCCCTTATTAATTGATAGAAAATTTGAATTTAAAGTGACGAATTTTTTATTGAACAAACATTTTTTCAGCAACATTTTTGTCGTGCCCATAAATATCATCCCTGAAATTTAATTTTCCGTTATCATCAACCCATGCGGTGTAATAAGTAATAAATACCGGAACCGGATTTTTTAATTCTACTTCCTGTTGATTACCGCTGTTCATAGCTTCGTGAATTTTTTGTGGTGTCCAGTGGTCGTTGTTTTGCAAGAGGTAATCCGCCATCTTTTCTGCATCGGCAAGCCGGATGCATCCATGGCTATACGCTCTTACATCCTTATCAAAAAGCCACTTTGCAGGAGTGTCATGCAGGTAAATATTAAATACATTTGGAAATAGAAATTTTACTTCACCAAGTGAATTTTTGGGCCCCGGTTTTTGACGGACCTCAGGCATGCTATCAGTGCCGCCGTAAATTTCCATGTTATTTTTTTCAAGGTAATCCGGATCTTTTTGTATTCCCGGAAGAATTTCGTTTTTTACGATACTTCGCGGCACATTCCAATACGGACTAAAAACTATTGTTGTCATCTTGTCAGAAAATAAAGTAGTGTTATGGCCTTCTTTTCCCACTACAACAGGCATTGTAAAAACCGTTTTTGTGCCATCATAAACATGTACATTGAAAGCAGGAATATTAACTACAATAAGCCGGCCTTGCGGTTTTGTAGGAAGCCACCGCATCCTGTTCATATTGATAAGAATTTGTTTTACTCTTTCAATCGCTGGTTTTCTTAATTCTTCTAATGTTTTACTTCCCAATTTTCCATCAGCAGTTAACCCAAATCGTTTTTGATAATTTTTAATAGAATTTTCGAGTTCCGTATCATAAACCGATGAAGTATCATTTGGCGAAAGATCGCCGGTAAGAATGAGTTTTCTTTTCACTGCCAAAACGCTCGCAGATGAATCGTTCTTCCTAAAATGCCTTGTATTGATTTTACCCATTGAAGGCCAACCGCCACTTTTAACAATTGATACATAATTTCTTAATTGTTCTGAAAGTAATTTATAAGGTTGATTTATATCGCTGAAATATTTATCATCATTGTGCTTTTTATTCAATAATGAATCTGCAAGTTGGACGGGATCTTGTTTTTTGTAAGGGATAAATCGTTCCAGTTCTTTTCTTTTTACATATCCATCAGGAAATTGAGTCAAAGAATAATCAATCAATCTTTCAGTGAGATTAATTTCTGTATTGATAATGGATTTATTGTTTCCTGAAATACTCAAATCTGTATCGGAAAGTAAGTCGTCCATTCTGTTTTGCAGTTTTTTTTGTTGTTTGGAAGTATCAGCAATGAAATTTAAAAGACTTGAAAATCCCATTGCCTGTTCTGACAAACCATCTGAAGAAAACCACGCATATTCATAATTGCGGGTATTATAAAAACTGATCATCCTTCTTGCAACAGAATCAGGAATATGGTTTTCGGAAATATAATTTACTACATCCAGACTATCGAGGAAAATGTCATTATAAGAATTAGCCTTAGTAATTCCATAATGTCTTTTGCTGATCTTCTTTTCTTCTTTGTCTAAATTCTTTTTTCCTGCACCATTGTCATTACATGACGTTGAAATAAGCGGTAGAAGAAAAAATATTGAGATAATCTTTTTCATAATCCTTCATCATTTACAAATGATATGCCGATTAAAAATCAATGCGTTGCAATTTGTTCAAGAACATTTCGCTAATGCTTTTTCTTTCTTATCTATTAACATTTCATTGTTAAACCAGGCTTATAAAATTGAATCTCAGATGCGAAACGACAATTTTGATAATGTTTAAAAATTTTACTATGAAAAAGATAATTACGCTCCTGCTTTCAGCATGTATTTTTACCGCTTCTTATGCCCAGAGAAATCATGGTCACAATGACAAATACGATAGGAATGATCAATATGCTTCTGCTTCTCATCGTGGCTATGACAATGACGATTATGACAGAAATGATCGATATAACAATCGCAATAACTCCTATGCTAATCAAAGACAAATTCAAATAGAGAGAATAAATCGTGAGTATAATTACAAGGTGTTGTCTATTCAGCACAATCGTTACATGAATAACAGGCAAAAAAGATTAGCGGTTCGCGATGCTAAAAAAGAAAGGAATTATCAAATACAAATGATAAACCGCAATATGAACGGCTATGCAAATAACAGCTATGGAAGACATTATGGTGAAAGAAGATAGCGCCGTTAATCCGTAACCTTTGAAATACCGCCCCGCTTTTTGCGGGGCTTTTTGCATTTATTTTCTTTTAAAAGCCGGGTGAAACTGCTGCAAAGTATCTCTTAAATATTCGCGGTCAAGATGAGTATAAATTTCTGTGGTAGTAATACTTTCATGGCCAAGCATTTCCTGTACAGCACGAAGATCTGCGCCGCCTTCCACAAGGTGCGTAGCAAAAGAATGACGGAATGTATGTGGTGAAATATTTTTTGAAATTTTTGTATTTTTAGCCGCTTCTTTTATAATCATAAATATCATCACGCGCGACAACTTTCTTCCTCTTCTGTTCAAAAAAACGACATCTTCATTTCCCGGTATAGTGTCCATGTGAACACGAATATTTTCAATATAGAGCTGAATATATTTTATTGCTGCACTGCCAATAGGAACAAGCCTTTCCTTATCTCCTTTGCCTGTAATACGAACATAACCAACATCAAAATAAAGGCATGATAATTTGAGGTTCACTAGTTCAGAAACCCGTAACCCGCAACTGTAGAGAGTTTCAATAATTGCCTTGTTCCTCATTCCTTCGGGTGTACTTACATCTAATGAAGAAATTATTTTTTCTATTTCATCATAACTTAAAGTATCAGGAAGATGCTTTGCAAGTTTGGGTGCTTCCAGTAAAGAAGTGGGATCGGCTTCAGAAATTTGTTCCTGCAAACAAAAGCTGTAAAAACTTCTCAATCCGGAAATAATCCTTGCCTGGGATGCAGGTGTCATTCCCAATTCATTAATCCATTTTAAAAAAACTTCCAGGTCTGACAGTTCAATTTCCTTTGGCGCTTTTTCTTCTTTGTTTATTGAGAGAAACTGAGTAAATTTTTCAATGTCATGCATGTAAGCTTCTACAGAATTTTCTGATAAAGATTTTTCTAACTGTAAATAAGCTTTGAACCCTTTTTTATATACTTCCCACATCTGAAAATGCTGATTAAAGATTAATCCCCAGCGCCTATTGGATTGTTTGTTTACTTATAAAAGGCAGTTTAATTGTTGCCAATTGTTTTGTGTGAAATTAAACCAAAATAGCACTATTTTTACCGTTTAAAAAATCCGCCTTTACCTTCTACCTTTAATTTCATGGTAAGTAACCACTTAAAAAAACTGAAAAAAAAATTTGATCTCAATCGAAAGTCATTACGATATTTTATTACACGCACAGAAAATAATCCGCCGGAAAATATTGATTTTTTAATGACTGATGTTGAGAAAGAAGTGTGGGAGGAAATCAGTTGCCTGAGTTGTGCCAATTGTTGTAAAGTGATGAGCCCAACTTATACCAATACTGATATTAAAAGGATATCCACTCACCTTGGAATGCGCGCGATTGACTTTAAAGAAAAATGGTTGTATCGTGAAAAAAAGGATAACGATTGGATGAACCGTTCGCAGCCTTGTCAATTCCTTGATCTCAAAACCAATATGTGTTCCATTTATGAAGTAAGGCCTGCAGATTGCGCTGATTTTCCGCATTTTCATAAGCGTCCTTCAAAAGAATATTTTTATATCCACAAACAAAATATTGAATACTGCCCGGCGACAATGTTGATGATCGAAAAAATGAAAGAGAGAATTAATTCATAATTCTTGTTTCAACTGCTGGCTTTTGAATGATCTTCTGCATCTCGTCTTTTACTTTTTCCAGCATTTCTTCTGTGATTGAATATGGCTGATAGCGGCAAAATCTATAAATTTAAAATTCTGTTTTTTAGTTAGTTTACTATCATGTTCAACTTTGCTGTGACGGTTTTTGGTAAAAAAGCACCGAAGGATAATTTTGTGAACAAAATTATCGGTATTAGAATATTTTAAATCTAATTTGATTGCCTAAATAGAATTTTTAATATGTTTTCAAAATTTTCATTTGTTTATAATAGTCAATCCATACTTATTGGATACTTTTGGTTAAGCCGAAACTGTTTAAGATCGACAAAATTGGATATTAGGATCATCGCAGTTATTTTTATACAAATATTCTATTTTATCAACCTTAATCATTCTATAAAGTTTAAAGATCAGGTTCTCTATGCTTCGTAAATTGAATTTCATAAAAATACTTTTTGTTCCGGTACTGTTTTTCTTTGTTGCCTGCAACAATCATAAAACAATTAAGGAAAAAGAAATTGTGAAGACACCTGAGAAAATGGATGACCAGGTAACTGATAATATTAAATCGATTCTGGATTATGCCGGTTCTTCCGGTGGAAAGATTAACGACTCTGTGGAACTCAGGGAATTTAAAATTGTCAATGCTTTCTATATAAAAAATAATTTCAAAGGAGTTTGGAGTAAAACTGAAAGGTGGGATCCCCTTGCTGATTCTATGTTTCAGTTTATAGAGAAATCAAAGTATTACGGTTTGTATCCGGAAGATTATCATTTTGAAGAGTTGAAAAAACTGCGATTAAAAATTGCTAGCGATTCATTAGCAAGGATGGATGCTGTTGCGTGGACGAAAGCAGATTTGATGCTGACGGATGCTTTTATGAAAACGTTGAAGGATTTGAAAGAAGGCCGGTTGCTTGACGACAGCGTGTCAATCATTTCGAAAAAAAATGCAACAGAATCTTTTTTTATCCCAAACCTTAAGCAGGCTTTTAAATCTGAAAATCTTACGGCAACATTTGATAGCGTGGAACCGAAAAACATTTATTATGTTTCTTTGAAAGAGATGCTGCCGGATTTTGTTGACAATATGGATACTAAAAGATATCTCTATATTAATTTCCCTTATATTGACACGCTACAATTTTACAAAGACCTTCATAAGAGATTAGTGCAATCCGGGATAGCAAGCGATTCAACGGAATTGCCTGATTCAGTAACACTCAGTAAGGAAGTAAAAAAATATCAGAAAAAGCATAAACTGACTGCTGACGGAAAACCGGGACAGGAAACAGTGAATACTTTAAATTCTTATGATTATGAAAAATTCCGAAGAATTGCGGTTACTCTTGACCGTTATAAACAGCTTCCTGCCCTTCCTGAAAAATATCTGATGGTAAATATTCCCGCTTTTGAATTAAAAGTTTGGGATAATGATAGCGTAGCAGTTGAATCAAAAGTGATCGTCGGAAAACCTACAACCCCAACACCTCTTCTTACATCGGCGATTTCTAACATGGTTACTTATCCTAACTGGACGATACCGGAAAGTATTATTAAAAAGGATATTCTGCCCGCCTTGAAAGTAGATCCCGGATATCTTGCCAGCAAAGGATTTGTGTTGGTGGATTATAAAGGAAATTCTGTTGATCCATACAAAGTGAAATGGGCAAAATACAAAAACGGGATTCCATGGAAAGTAGTACAGCAAAGTGGTTATGAAAATGCACTTGGGATATTTAAATTTAATTTTAGTAATCCATACTACGTTTATTTGCATGATACCAACCAACGGTATTTATTTGCGAATTCATATCGCGCTTTGAGTCATGGATGTGTTCGTGTTCAAAACTGGGAAGCCCTTGCTTTTTATATTGCTAAAAATGACAGCATTGCTTCAAATGGCCGCAGGCTTGGTTACAATGCCGATTCAATTAAAACATGGATTGCCAACCAGGATAGAAAGACAATCATGGTAAAGAAAAGATTGCCTCTTTATATTGAATATTTTACCTGCGAAGCAAAAAAAGACGGAATAGTTTTTTACAACGATATTTATAACAGCGACCAATTCCTAGAAGAGAAATATCTTGCCGACAAATCATTTTAGAAAATAATGGATTTAGAAAATAAAGGAAATATTGTTGACATAGAATCGAAAGAAATATTTTTCGGGGAAGTGATTGTTGAGAATGGGGAAATAAAATCTGTTAAGAAAATTACTGAAGCTAAAACCGGTTACCCTTTTTTACTTCCTGGTTTTATTGACGCACATGTGCATATTGAAAGTTCGATGCTTGTGCCTTCGGAATTTGCAAAATTGGCGGTAGTTCATGGGACAGTCGCAACGATAAGTGATCCCCACGAAATTGCGAATGTTTGCGGTATAGAAGGAGTGGAGTACATGATTGAGAACGGCAAAACAGTTCCTTTTAAATTCAATTTCGGTGCACCAAGTTGTGTTCCGGCAACGGTTTTTGAGACAGCCGGCGCAACACTTGATGCGAATGCAGTAGACGAACTTTTAGCTAAAAAAGAAATTCTTTATCTAAGTGAGATGATGAATTTTCCGGGAGTACTGAACAATGACGAAGAAGTTCTTTTAAAAATTAATTCTGCTAAAAAATACGATAAGCCGGTTGACGGACATGCGCCGGGTTTGATGGGAGGAGATGCCAAAAAATATATTGGAGCAGGAATCAGTACGGATCATGAATGTTTTACCGAAGAAGAAGCATTGGGGAAATTAAAACATGGAATGAAAATTCTTATTCGTGAAGGAAGCGCGGCTAAAAATTTTGAAGCATTAATTAAATTATTGAATGATTATGAAGATGAGATTATGTTTTGCAGCGATGACAAACATCCCGATAATTTGGTGAAAGGCCATATCAATCAACTCTGCGCAAGAGCGGTTGCCAAAGGAATTGATGTGTTTAAAGTATTGAAAGCCGCTTGTATAAATCCTGTGAAACATTACAAAATGAATGTAGGATTATTGAGAGAAGGTGATGCGGCTGATTTTATTATCGTCGAAAATTTGAAAGATTTTAAAGTAAAATCGACTTATATAAATGGGGAATTAGTTGCTGAAAATGGCGTTTCAAAAATAAAAACCCAACCTGCTTCTATCATTAACAATTTTCATTGTTCTAAAAAAAGCGTAGATGATTTTAAAATCACCATTGCTGTTTTTAACGGTGAAATAATTGAAGCCCTCGATGGACAATTAATTACCAATAAAATTTCTTCTTCCCCAAAAGAAGAAAATGGATTTTATTACAGCGATGTTGAAAATGATATTTTAAAAATAGCAGTAATCAATCGTTATCGCGATGCACCGGTTTCAGTAGCATTTATTAAAAACTTTGGGTTAAAAAAAGGCGCTATTGCTTCGTCTGTCGCCCATGACAGTCATAATATAATTACCGTAGGAGCGGATGATGAAAGTATCTGTGAAGCTGTAAATATGATTATTGAAAAAAAGGGTGGTGTTAGCGTGGCTGATGCGGTCAATCCTTCTTTTAATCAAATTTTGCCTTTACCTGTTGCAGGGTTAATGAGCAATGAAGACGGATATAAAGTTGCTGAAATGTACACAAATATTGATGCTGCTGCAAAAGAATTGGGTTCGAAATTATCTGCGCCTTTTATGACTTTGTCTTTCATGGCGTTATTGGTAATTCCTCATTTAAAGCTGAGTGATAAAGGATTATTTGATGGAGATAAATTTAAACTTATTGGTACTCTTTAGTAGTAAAACAACAAATAAGAAAGATTTTTCTTTTACTCTAAAGCTTAATCCTGTTCCATTTCTTTCGCCCAGTTATCTCTATCATCCGGGCTGAACTTCCATGGCGCAAAATTATTTTCAACGTTGCTGAACATTGCATTCCATTCTGGGGGTGCGTTACTTTCCTCCATGATTAAGCCCCGCCGCAAAGAAAAAATAATATCCAGGGGATTAATACCAACGGGGCATTCTTCCACACACGCATTGCACGAAGTGCAGGCACGAAGCGCTTCTACAGCAATGTAATCATGAACTAAAGTTTTTCCGTCGTCTTTAAAACTCCCGTTGGCTTTGATATTAGTCCTCACATCATGCATTCTGTCGCGGGTTTCCATCATGATTTTACGCGGACTTAGGACTTTTCCTGTCAGGTTTGCCGGGCAGGCGGCCGTACATCTTCCGCATTCTGTACACGTGTAGGCATCCAACAAATTTTTCCATTTAAGGTCAAAAATATCTTTGGCTCCAAAAGACATTTCCTGCGTTTGTGCTTCTCCGTTAGCAGGAGCTGTTTCAGGTTTCAGCATATATCCAACTTCCTGCTGAACATTTTTCATATTTCTCATTTCAGCCTTTGGGATAATTCGTTTGTAATACGTGTTGGGAAATGCGAGTAAAATGTGAAAGTGCTTGCTGTAAGGTAAATAATTTAAAAAAGCGAAAATGCCTGTAATGTGCAACCACCAACAGGTTCGTTCAATCGCCATAAGCGTTGCCGGTTTCAAATGTTCCATTGACTGCGCCAGCCAGCCGGAGAAGATAAAACTTCCGTGGTTTCCATAATGAGGATTGCCCTGCAATTGCAAAGCGCGGTCGGCCGAGTTCATTGTAAGAAACAAACTCATCAAAATAATTTCAGTGATAAGGATTAAGTTGGCATCAGTACGCGGCCATCCGTCAAGTTCATGGCTTATAAATCTTCTGAGTTTTAAAATATTTCTTCTTACCAAAAAGATAACGCAAGCCAATAAAACAGCAACGGCCAGTATTTCAAAAAAGTCAATTACAAATGTGTAAAAACCGCCGAGCGGATTGGCAAACAAACGATGAGTTCCTAAAAGTCCATCGAGAATGATTTCAAAAATTTCAATATTAATGATGATGAAGCCTGCATAAATCACAAAATGCATAACGCCGACCAAGGGGTAACGGAACATTTTCTTTTGGCCCAAAGCCAACAGCATTACATTTTTCCAGCGTTCACTTTTATGGTCAGAAATATCTTCATCTTTCCCTAAATTAATGTTCGCTCTTATCTCTTTTACTTTTTGCCAAAAGAGAAATACGGCGACACCCACAAGGATGATAAACGATATTTGCTGCACTAGTTCCATAGAAATCGATTGCTAAGATAATCAAATATAGGAAGTTGAAGTGATGGCTGTAAACATCCCTGAATGCGGAAGTTTTTAAACTTTAAAATTGTAAATTGCTTTTTTTAAAAATTATATATGGCCGCTCATCTTATTCTTTCAAAGGAAATTGCTTACAGGAAATTGCAACGTATGGCTTATGAAATTTCGGAGCGAAATATAAATGAGGAGCAAATTATTCTGGCGGGAATAAAAGAGAATGGAAGCATTATTGCAAAGATTCTTGTTGATTTTTTGAAAGACATTTTTAAAGGAAAAATTTCAAATATTGAAATTACCATCGACAAAAAAAATCCCAAAAACATTACGCTTTCCGAAGAAATCAACTTCGATGAAAAGGTAATTATTGTAGTAGATGACGTGGCCAACAGCGGCAGAACATTGTTATATGCTTTGAAACCATTTCTTGATTTTTATCCAAAAAAAATACAAACTCTGGTACTGGTTGAAAGAAGTTATAAAGAATTTCCGGTGGCTCCTGATTATGTAGGGCTTTCCGTCTCTACTGCTTTTACTGAAAAAATAATTGTGGAAACCGATAATAATGAAATTGAAGGAGCTAAATTAATTACATCCTAAAAGTTTGCTTTATTTCAAAAACTTAGAAATGATAATAAAAGCGATGAGGATGAAAATGATAATTAGTGTTATCGCGACGTAGAGCCAGCGCAATTCTTTAATTCGCCTTTTTGCCCGCGAGAGTTTCTTTTTTTCTAATTGTTTTTGCAATTTTTTATTCAATTCCTCTGCATAAGCAAGCGGGTCTTTTTTCTTATTAAATTGGCTCAATCCTTCTACGGCATCACTTTCCAGGTCAGAATCCAAAAGCGTTTTTTCAAATTCATGCTTTTCTTCTGCTGATAATTTATCGCTCAGATAATCCATCAACTTCTGGTTGTCAATATCTTTATTGCTGTTTGATAATATGTTTAATAAATCATCATCCATTGTCCACCGTTAAGAATTATTTTCTATTAATAATTTCAAATTTCTTTTTCCGTTTTGAAGATAACTTTTTACCTGCATCATCGTAAACCCAGTAATTTCTGAAACTTCAGAATAAGATTTTTTTTGAAGGTAGAATAATTTAAGACACTCTTTTTGTTCAGGATTTAATTTTTGCAGTGCAGCTTCCATTTTTTGCAAAAGCGCATCTTTTTCCAACAACCTTTTTTTATCTGATTCCGCAGCCGTTACGGGGGTTGTGCGTTCGTTCAATTCAACTGTCAACTTTTTATTATCGCGCAATCTCATGAGGCAATGATTTCGTGCAATCATGTAAATCCAGCTCTTAAAATATTCGACTTTATATTTTCTCAGTTCGTTGATTACTTTTAAAAAAATCTGCTGAACACAATCGCGGGAATCTTCTTCATTTTTCAGATATTTCATGCAAACACCGAGAAGCAATAATGTATAGCGTGGAAGCAAAATTCCCAACCATTTATTATCGTGGTCGGTGTAAAATTTTTGCAGCAGTTCTGCGTCACTGATATCGTCGTATTTTTCAGGGTGCAAAAGCGAACTCTTTTTAGTAAGATGTAAACTTAATCAATTTCCATAAGTTACATTTGCAAAAAACCTGGTAGATTTTATGGAATATATGGTGTGTTGTGTGCCGGTGAGCCCAATGAGAGCAGAAGCGTCGCATAAATCTGAAATGGTGTCCCAGCAACTGTTTGGCGAAAAGTCATTTATACTTGAACGAGCTGCTGACTGGATAAAAATTCAGTTGCGATATGATGGTTACCAGGGTTGGGTACAACAAAGCCACCTGGTTGAAATAGATGAAGAAATTTATTTAAAAACTGACAAAGACCTGACTGCGGATTTATTGAATGAAGTAGATTATAACGGTCATTTGATGTACGTTCCGATGGGAAGCGCATTGAGTGCTTTTAAAAACGGAATGGCTTTTTGGCGCAGAAATTCTGTTCATTTTAGAGGAAAAATCTGGAATCCGGAAGAAGTAAAAATTACTCCTAAATCCATCAAACAAGTTGCTTTCAAATTTTTAAACACTTCGTATTTGTGGGGTGGCAAATCTGTGTTTGGCATTGATTGCAGCGGCTATGCGCAAATGACTTATAAATTTCTCAACACTTATATTCCAAGAGACGCGTGGCAACAAGCCGAACAGGGAACTGCCGTAAACTTTCTCCAGGAAGCGCATTGTGGCGACCTCGCTTTTTTTGACAATGAAGAAGGCAGAATTGTTCATGTTGGTATTTTGTTGAATGAACATGAAATCATTCACTCAGCCGGAAAAGTTCGTATTGATAAAATAGATACGCAGGGAATTTTAAACCTGGAAACCAAACAACGTACTCACAAGTTGCGCATTATCAAAAGATACTTTTAACGAAAATAAAAATTCTATTTATTTCTCAGTTTACTGGCGTCGCTATTCATTTTCCAGCAAGCTTTGTTCATCCAGCAAACTAAGGTCAATTGCATCCATCCCGGAAATTCCTTCGATAGAACCTTTGACGTGAGCGGCATTCAACAAAACTTTTTCCAATTGCTTTTCACGTGCTTTCCATAATTTTTCCATTGCTGACCTTTCAGAAACGATACTCATTTTCATCGCAACAAATCCTTCTCTTATCGCTTTCCATTGCTCACTGAATTCATTGCTGGTGAGGTAATCATAAAGCAGGTGCATTTTATCGCCTTTGTTCTCATGGTTTTTGGTTGAATTATGAACGCGGATAATTCCATCACGAAGCACGCTCGCAAGCGCTTTCACTTCAGAAAAAGTGCAAATCCAAACGCCGTCTTTTAATCCAAAACAATCCAATTCCTTAGGCATTGTTTTGGTAACCAACACCGCGATATCAGCGCCCATGCTACGCATATCCGTTTTCAGTTTCTCAATCCAATCGCCTCCAAAATCCTTTGTGCGTTTGCTCTCATAAATGATTTTTCCGCACTCCTGTCCAAAATTATTTCTGACCAATTGAATGCAATCAGCGCCTCTTATTCCCTTTCCCACTTCGGAAATAACATCAAACGGAAAGCCGTTTCCCAAAATTTCTTCAAGTGCGAGTTCCTGTACCTCTCCCTGCAATTGCATAGAACCTTGTCTCTGCTTTTCGTCCTCATTTCTTCGGCCAATTTTTTTTGGTCATTCAATTGCTTTTCCAGTTCTTTTATTTTTAAAGAATGTTCGTTTTCTTTTACTTCATTGCGCGCTTTTTCCTGCTCACGTATTTGTTCAATCAACAATTCTCTTTCCGCTGCTAACTTTTTTTCCAGTTGAATTTCCATTTCGGCAGCACGATTTTTTAAGTCTTTTTCTTTTTGTAAAAATTCAAGTTCTTTTTGCCTTGCCGATTTTAATTTTTCTTCATTATCATCATTAGCTTGTTGTAAAAGTTTTAGCTGATTTTCAAAATCGTTGCTTATAGATTTTCTCAATTTCTCCTGCAACTCGTTTTGCATTTTCTGTTTTTCTTTTTCCATTCGTTCAGCAAACAATTCATTCTCTTTTTCTTTCTTTTTCTCGAAATCCTTTTGTTGTTCCTGCAACAGCTTTTGTTGGGCGGAAAATTGCGCTAATAATTTTTGGCGGTCCTGGTTAAATTTCTCCTGGTATTCTTTTTCAAGCGTTTTGGCGATAGCATCTTCAGGTGCAAATTCATGGTGACAATTAGGGCAGGTAATTAAGGTAGCCATTATCTTTTTTTGCGGGTTAAGGTACAAGTAATTTTTAAAAAGTTGAGGTTGATTTTCTTGAAATCAAAGCTGTATAATTCCTGCTTTATTTCGATATGTAGTTGACATTTAGCAAAGGTCATTATGAAAATTGTTTTTTTTAATATTAATTTCTTACATTTAAATATTACAGCATTTGTTCAAATGTTGTAATATCGGTCCCTTCGAAAGCTGCAATTACTACCCAAATAATTTTTTTGTTTCACCAAAACTAATGTTATGGGACAATTAATTTGCTTTCAAAGTTTATCAATTCACAATTTTTTAAAAAGACTTTTTCCTTGTAAGCCGTTTTATTTAAGTGCCATCCTGTTTTGTGTTTGTAGTCAAATGAAAGCACAAACTATCAACTGGAATTTCGATGGCGGAACCGGAACAGACATGCCTTTCCTTACAACTGCTCATGTATCAACCTCAGCTTTAACTCAGCAAAACAATTATGGAACCACAGACCTGATAACAAATGTATCTTCATCAAGTGGTTACACGGAAATGCTTCCGGAGATTATAATGCCGGCTGCAGCAACTGTCTCCAGCACTTTTGATGCAGCAAGCAGCACTTATTTTGAATTTACTTTAACTCCTGAACAAGGATATTCGTTCGGATTAACAAATATCAGCTTTTGGCTCGAGATCTACTGGCACCGGACCGCAATCTTATTCAATAAGAAGTTCACTTGATTCTTACAATTCAGACGTCGCCACAAGTTCTCTATCGGCAGATTCAAAGTGGTATTTATATGAAAATACAAGCCTGGCTATTTCATCTACGTCTCCAGTCACTATTAGAATTTATGGATTTAATGGAAGTGGTTCCAGACAAAATACTGCAGTCTGGCGTATCGACGATTTAAGTCTCGATGTAACTGCTACTCCCGTTCAAACCTCTTACAGAAGCCGCCAAAGCGGTAATTGGTCTACAGCATCTACCTGGGAATATTCAACTGATAATGTCAACTGGAATGTATCTTCAGTTTCCCCAACGAAAGATGCCGAAAGCATTTTAATTCAAACGGGCCATACAGTTTCTGTCGTAAGTTCAGTTTCACTGGACCAAACAACAGTCAACGGAACATTGCAATTACAAACAGGTGGAATTTTAAATATTAATGATGGGCTCTGGTGATGATATTACAATTTCTTCCGGAGGCATTTTGAATGTTATAGGCGCGAATGATTATTCAACTTCTGTTCAGCAGGATGCCTCTGCTGATATCAATATTTCCTCTGGTGGCAAAATAAAAATTGGCGATGGAAGTTCGTCTACTGGTAACGGTTATGAAGCTTTTGCAACATCAACAACAAATGTTTGGAATGACGGAGCTATTTACGAGTACGATATTAACCGTGCTTTTGTAGCGCCGGGATTGACTTATTTTCCAAATGCTGATGAAACTACAATTCCCATTTTCAGAGTTTCGGCTGTTTCAGGAACTCCCGGAAGCGGTTCGAGCAGCGACTTTCATTTGAATGGAATTTTGGAATTAAATACTGATTTAATTTTTAAGGAACTGGAGACAAATATTTTCGAGAGACGGAATAAAGGGAATTATACAGTAAACACAGACAGGTAGTGGCCAACTTTGTTTAAATGGTCTTAACCCAGTTCTGGAGGGAGATTCACTAAAAATAGTTTTGATCAGGAAATTTGCAACTCTTTACCCATGCTGAAATTCCTTCCGGTTCTTATATAATGGTTTCGGATTCTTATTTAAGTAACAACGTTACAGATGGAACCATCCTTACTATTAATGGTACATTAGATGTAACAGACCAGGGAGTAAAAAATACACATGGTTCAATTATTCTAAATGGAACATTTAGAACGGCAAATGACGGTGGATTTTCAGGCAGCAAGATCTTCCATTCCTTCGGGTGGTATAACCGTTAATCCTGGTTCTACCATCGAATTGTATGCAAATGGAAATCAGGATATAAATGCAAGAGATGATTTTAGCAACCTAATTTTTTCAGGTAGCGGAATTAAAACACCAAAAGGTTCATTTAATCCTGCAGGAACGGTTACCATCAAAGAGCATGCAATATTTGATTGCAGTGGAAGGAATATCGGTGACGAGACAGAATCAGGACCAACAGCCACCAATTTGACCATGAGCGGAAACAGTCGATTGATCGTAGATACCTATGGGCCAAATCCAAAGATGGCCGGCACTTATAACCTTACCGGTGGAGTAATAGAATTTAAAGGAACAAACGGAACGCCAGGAAACAATCCGAAGTAAAAATTATCAGAATATTGAAGTGACAGGTAACAATGTTTTAATGGGTAATGGTAATATCACTTTAAACAATAACGGAACTTTTACCATAAAAAACGGCGGCATATTCACGATAAATGATAATACTATAAACGGCACTTCCGGCGGCGTTCAAACCGTCAGAGTCGAAAACGGTGGACTATTTAAATGTGGCACCAATAAAGGCTTTAACGGATTTACGATTACATCCGCTCCAATAAAAAGCTCAGCAATTAATTCAGATATTGAAAATATTATTCTTGAACCAAATAGTACAGTAGAATATTCGCGGTCCAGCCCTCCTTTGTCAGATGGCGACCAGCCTATTACCAATGCAAATGGTTTGATTTATCAAAACCTGGTAATTTCCGGAAGTGGAAATAAAACAGCGCCATCAGGCAGCTTAGTTATCCAGGGAAATTTATCAAAAACAACATCGGCAAATTTTATTCATAATAATGGTACTGTTATATTGAATGGAAGCAGTGAACAAACTTATTCCTGTGTTTCACCTCAAATGGTTTTTAATAATCTCACAAATGAAAATACGGTTGGACTTAACATCAACGACAGTTTATCAATATACAATCAACTTTCTTTAGAAGATAATTCTGTAATAAGGCTTAGCTCGGATATCAGTTTATTAAGCAGCAAAGACCACACTGCAAGCATAGGACAGTTAGGCACAAACGTAAATATTAATTACAATGCCGGCCGTTTCATTGTTGAGCGATATATAAATACTTCTTCAAGCGGCGGACATCAAAAGTCGTGGCAGTTCCTTTCCACGCCTGCCTTTGGTGAAACCGTTTTCGACACGTGGCAGGAAAAAGGAAGTACCTCTATTTCAGGTTACGGCACATGGATTACCGATATATCAGGAACCACCAATGGCTTTGACGGACCTTCTTTTGCTCCTTCAATGAAATATTACAATACGAATACCAACAACTGGATTGGTATCTCATCCACAGACATTCCGCTTGAAAATGAAAAAGGATACATGATTTTTGTGCGGGGCGACCGGCTCGCAAATAATATAAATTCTTCCGCCACACCAACTATTTTACGAACAAGAGGAAAACTTTACAGCCCACAATTGCCTCCACCTGTGAGTTCAGTGCCGGCAGGAAAATTTCAATCCGTGGGCAATCCTTATGCCTCAGAAATTGATTTTACAAAAATCACCTCGTCAAATATTGAATCTTCTTATCGTGCGTGGGATCCGACGATGGGAGGAACGTATGGATTGGGTGGTTATCAAACGTTAAGCGAAGCTACAGGTTATGCGGCTGTACCAGGCGGAACCACTACTTATAGCACAACCGGTAATTACCAAGTCATCCAGTCCGGGCAAGCTTTTTTTGTATTTAATTACACTTCTTCAGATGGCAGCGTCAGTTTTTCCGAAGATTGCAAAACAAGTGGCAATCAGCATTTGGTGACGCGTGAAACAGAAAATAAAAAAGCCATCTTATTTGCGGATTTGCTTTTTAAAAACGGAACAATCGCGGATGGAAATGCCGTTTCTTTTTCACCAAAATTTTCAAACAAAATTGACGAAAATGATGCATTGAAATTGGCAGTTTCAGCAGAAGGTTTTTCCTTAAAAAGAAAAAACAAAATTTTAGCGGTTGAAGCGAGACAAGCTATCAGCGCACCTGATACCATTTTTTACAACCTCAGTAATTTATCAGCACAGGAATACCAACTCTTATTTGTTCCGAAAAATATTTTGTCTGCTTATGATGCTTACCTGGTAGACCAGTATTTGAAAACAGAAACACCAATTAACCTGAAGGATACTTCTGTTGTAAATTTTTCAGTTACCACTGATGCAAAGTCGGCAGCACCCAATCGGTTTTACCTAAAATTTAGTGCCGCTGCGGGACCACTTCCAGTTTCATTTGTTTCAATGAATGCTCATTTGAAGGGTGAAAACGTTTTAATAGAGTGGAAAGTTGAAAATGAAAGTGAAGCTAAAAACTATGGAGTAGAATATTCAGCCGATGGAATCACATTTACAGAAATTGGCGTCGTTCCTTCTTCTGATGGTCTTAGCAGAAATTATAATTTTATGCATTTGCACCCAAACGCAGGAAATGCTTTTTACAGAATTAAAATCAATAAAATAAACGGCGAATTTTCATATCAAAAAGTAGTGAAAGTGGTTATTCCCGCAGATATTTCCGGGATTCAAATTTATCCAAATCCGTTTCAAGGAAATGTGATTAACCTTCAATTTAAAAAACAACCTTTCGGCAAATACCAAGTTAGCTTGTATAATAGCCTTGGACAAAAAGTATTTGCTAAAGAAATAATTTATTCCGGCGAGCCAAATTTATCATTAAAGTGTTCGAAAACTCTTGCCACCGGAATTTATCAACTTCAAATAATAAAACCCAATGGTGAAATTGAGTCATTAAAAGTAAAAAGTGAATAAGAACCTTTTGTAACGATCATACCTACACGAAAAAAAGTTTAATTACAGTAAAGGAACAAATTTCGGAGATTTTTAATTTCTTCTTTTCGGGAATCACAATTCTTTCAAAACCGCTTCGCCCATTGCTTCCGTTCCTAATATTTTATTTGAAGGAGTTTGGGCATCAGCAATATCTCTTGTGCGCCAACCTGCTTTCAATACTGCATCGACCGCATTAATAACGGCTTCTGACTCAGCTTTCATATTGAAAGAAATGTCTAATAATAATGCTGCAGATAAAACAGATGCCAACGGATTCGCAAGTCCTTTTCCTGTAATATCGTGCGCCGAACCATGAATAGGTTCATACACACCTGTGCCATCGCCAATTGACGCGCTTGCCAGCATTCCCATTGAACCGGCAATTTGCGACGCTTCATCTGTTAATATATCGCCGAAAAGATTGGCAGTAACAACTACATCAAATCTTCGCGGATCTTTTATTAACAGCATTGCTGTTGCATCAACAAACTGGTGTTCTACTTCCACATCGGGATAAGTTTTTGCTACTTCCTGCACTACCTCCCGCCACAACCTGGAAGTTTCAATAACATTAGCTTTGTCGACAGAGCATAATTTTTTTCTCCTCGTACGTGCAGCATCAAATGCTTTGCGGGCAATGCGTTCTACCTCATAGCGACTATATTCTGCAACATCATAAGCAGTATCGCCATTATTTTTTCTTCCTTTTTCCCCAAAATAAATATCACCGGTTAATTCGCGAAAAAATAAAATATCCGCTCCTTTTAATATTTCAGGTTTGATGCTCGAAGCGCCGAGTAATTCGTCAAATAATTTGATGGGACGAATATTTGCGTAAAGTCCCAACTCTTTTCTCATCTTCAGCAAGCCTTGCTCAGGTCTTACTTTAGCAGATGGATCGTTGTCGTATTTGGGATGGCCAACAGCGCCAAACAATACTGCATCGGAGTTGCGCATTTTCTCAAGCGATTCATCCGGCAAAGGATTGCCGGTTGCTTCAATGGCTACATGGCCTATCAAAGCTTCATCATAGGTAAATGTATGTCCGAATTTTTCTGCAATTTTATCCAAAACTTTTTTACCAACTGCTGTTACTTCCTGTCCGATTCCGTCACCGGGAACAATTAAAATATGTTTTTCTGCCATTTTTGAGTTTTTGAGGCAAGAGTTATGAGGCAAGAGGCAAAGAGTACCGCCATTTACCTGATCACAATTGCTTATTTAATTTTTGAATAATTGAATATAACATTTTATCAATCTCAACGCTTAAATTGGAAACATCTCTAATCTTTTCGGTTTCAATATATTTAAGGTTACAAGCTATTTCTACTTGTGTTTGCAATTCATATAATGAGCCAACTGCTATTTGTAAAAACCGTTTATAATCATTCGTTGAATTTCTTCCATACCCTTCAGCAATATTACTTGGAATTGAAACTGCGCTTCTTCTCAACTGACTTGTCAAACCATATATTTCAGAAACAGGAAAAGTTCCGGTGATCGAATAAATTTCTGTTACTAAAACCATCGACTTTTGCCAAATAAAAAGATCTTTATAAGATTTAATACTCATTTCTATGTTTTATCTCCTTGCCTCTCATCTCTTGCCTCTTGCCTTTCTGTAACCTAAATGCTATTCAACATTTTCCATGTTGACTTGATAGCAGCAACAGTTTGATCACTGTCGAGGCCGCGTGTTTTAAACTCTTTTCCATTATGTCTCCAGGTAATAATTGTTTCGCAAAAGGCATCGCTTTTTCCACCTGGAGGGATACGAACTGTATAATCAGTTAACAGGGGAAGCGCTATTTTCTTTTGTTTATAAATCTTTTTTAGCGCGTTCATAAAAGCATCATATTGCCCATCTCCCTGTGCGTGTTCTTCAAACGATTCGCCTTCAATACAAATTCTTAATGTTACGGAAGGATTCAAATCTTTGGAATGTGTTAGTACATAATTTTCTATTTGCACTTTTTGCTGAATGGCCACACTATCTAATACATCGGAAATAATATAAGGAAGGTCTGCCTGTGTAACTATTTCTTTACGATCGCCCAATTCGATAATCCGTTGCGTTACTTTTTTAAGATCCTGGTCAGAAAGATGAATACCAAGTTGTGAAAGATTGTTTTCAATATTCGCCTTTCCACTTGTTTTTCCGAGTGCGTATTTACGCTGACGGCCAAAACGCTCGGGCATCAAATCACTGAAATACAAATTATTTTTTTTATCTCCATCTGCGTGTATCCCTGCCGTTTGAGTGAATACATTTTCGCCCACAACCGGCTTATTTACCGGAATCCGGAATCCTGAAAACGTTTCTACCAATTTACTTACCCGGTACAAAGCTTTTTCTGAAACCGAAGTTTTTAATTCAGGCATAAAATCATTAATAACGGCTATAGCGCTTGCCAGTGGCGCATTTCCGGCACGCTCTCCCATTCCGTTTACTGTCAAATGTATTCCCGCTGCACCGGCTTTTAAAGCTTCAAATACATTACCGGTTCCCAAATCATAATCATTATGGGCATGGAAATCAAAATGGGTTTTCGGATAACGTTGAACAATTTCAGAAACAAATTGAAAAGATTCAGCAGGAGTCAAAACACCGAGTGTATCCGGAAGCATGATTCGCTTGACAGGTTGGGCAGTAAGAAAATCAAGATACTGCAACACATAATCTTTTGAATCGCGCATGCCATTACTCCAATCTTCAAGATACACATTGCAATCAATACCCTTTTTTCTACCCAGTTTTATTACTTCCGCGATTTCAGCAAAATGCTGTTCGGGTTTTTTCTTAAGCTGGTGGGTTAAATGATTGAGCGAGCCCTTGGTAAGAAGGTTCATTACTTTAGCGCCTGCTTTTATCATCCATTCAACAGAAACCGTTCCGTCAACAAAAGTCAGTACTTCAACTTTGTCAAGCAAGCCGTTTGCCTTAGCCCATTTCGTAATTTTTTTCACTGCGTCAAACTCGCCTTCGGAAACGCGCGCGGAAGCAATTTCAATCCGATCTACTTTTAATTCCGTCAGTAAGAGCTTGGCAATCGTTAATTTTTCCACAGCAGAGAATGAAACTCCACTCATTTGTTCACCATCACGAAGTGTGGTGTCCATTATCTCAATGTATCGCTGTTTTTTTGGCATCGCTGTTTGTTATCTTCTCAATTAATATAAACTCTTTTCGGCAAATTCCCGGATATCTTCTTTCATAGCCTGCAGATAATCTATATCGTCAAAGCCGTTCATCAGGTTGTGTTTTTTATAGCCGTTAATATCAAAAGATTCCTGCTCGCCGGTTGCAAGAATGGTAATAGTTTGATCCGCAAGATTTATTTCAAATTGTGCATCAGCATTTGCTTCAATAGCACTAAAAATTTTTATCAAAAATTCTTCACTCACCTGTACAGGAAGAATACCTACATTAATCGAATTGTTTTTAAATATATCAGCAAAGAAACTGGAAACAACTGCGCGAAAACCATAATCGTAAATAGCCCACGCAGCATGTTCGCGGCTACTACCGCTTCCAAAATTTTTTCCTCCTACCAAAATTTTTCCTGAATAAATTGGATTGTTTAAAACAAAATCTTCCTTAGGTGTTCCGTCTGAATTGTACCTCCAATCGCGAAAAAGATTATCTCCAAAACCTTTGCGTTCAGTAGCTTTTAAAAAGCGAGCGGGAATAATTTGGTCTGTATCCACATTCTCGATTGGCATTGGAACTGCTGTGCTGGTAAGTACTGTAAATTTATCGTAAGCCATTTTGAGTTTTAAGTTATATGTATTAAGTTTTAAGTTGAAGATTTCTTTTGTTGTCTTCTTTTACAACAATTCCCTCGGGTCGGTAACAACTCCTGTAACTGCCGCCGCTGCCGCAACAAGCGGACTTGCGAGCATTGTTCTTGCTCCGGGACCTTGCCTTCCTTCAAAATTTCTGTTGCTGGTACTCACGGCATATTTTCCTGCGGGAATTTTATCGTCGTTCATTGCCAGGCAGGCTGAGCAACCCGGCTGGCGCAACTGAAATCCCGCCTCAGTTAAAATATCCAAAATACCTTCTTCCTTTATTTGTTGCTCTACTACATGTGATCCCGGAACAATCCACGCGGTTACATGTTCGGCCTTCTTTCTTCCTTTAATGATGGAAGCAAATGCACGAAAATCTTCAATTCTTCCGTTGGTACAACTTCCAATAAATACGTAGTCTACTTTTTTTCCCAGCATTGCATCATTTTCATGAAAGCCCATGTAATTAAGCGATTTTTCATAGCTCGCGTTTCCACTTGCCGTATCTTTTGAAACAGGAATATGTTTGCTGATACCCATGCCCATTCCCGGGTTGGTACCAAAGGTGATCATCGGCTCAATCTCCGCCGCATCAAAAGTATATTCCTTATCAAACCTTGCATCGGGATCGGTTTTTAAAGTTTTCCAGTAAGCAAGTGATTTATCCCACGCTTCACCTTTTGGCGCTTTTTCTTTTCCTTTTATATAAGCAAAAGTTGTTTCATCAGGAGCCACCATTCCGCCACGGGCACCCATTTCAATACTCATATTGCAAACTGTCATTCTGCCTTCCATACTTAAGTTTTCAAAAACTTCACCTGCATATTCTACAAAATATCCCGTTGCTCCTGCTGCTGTTAACATGGAAATAATATAAAGCGCTACATCTTTTGCTGTTACACCTTTGCCCAATTTTCCATTAACATTGATGCGCATTTTCTTAGGCTTTGGCTGCATAATGCATTGCGAAGCCAAAACCATCTCCACTTCAGAAGTGCCGATACCAAAGGCAATAGCGCCGAAAGCACCATGTGTCGACGTGTGAGAATCGCCACAAACGATTGTCATTCCGGGAAGAGTAATCCCGTTTTCGGGGCCGACAACATGTACAATTCCGTTCTTCGGATTATTTAATCCCCAATGGGAAATACCATATTTTGCAGAATTGGTTTCCAAAGCTTTCAACTGGTTCGCTGAAAGCGGGTCCTGCACTGGTAAATGCTGGTTGATAGTTGGCGTGTTGTGATCTGCTGTCGCAAATGTCTTATCCGGAAACATCACTTTTAGTCCCCTGTTTTCCAGTCCGCCAAAAGCCACCGGGCTTGTCACTTCATGTATAAAATGGCGGTCGATAAAAAAAACATCCGGGCCATCTTCAATTTTACGTACGACGTGCGAATCCCAAACTTTATCAAATAGTGTATTGGAAGTATTATTCATTTAAATTATTTTTTAATAGAGGCGCAAATTTCCTCAAAAAGTATTAAAGAAATTGTTTTAATTATGCCAATTAAACAAAGCTGACTTGACCAACTTTATTTATGCCGGCTCCTGGTTTTCAGGTCTTAAACTTCTTACCGTTTTTCCTGCACGCCACATTTCACTTTCACGAAGCTCTTTTAATTCTTCATTTAATTTTTCACGATAATCCGATTGCGAATTGGAACTGATTGACTTTTCAGCTTCTTTTCCTGAAGCCACACTTTCATACAAATCATTGAATACCGGAAGTGTTGCATCACGGAATTTTTTCCACCAATCCAAAGCGCCACGTTGCGCTGTTGTTGAGCAATTGGCATACATCCAGTCCATTCCATTTTCGGCAACCAATGGCATCAAAGATTGGGTAAGCTCTTCAACTGTTTCATTAAACGCTTCAGAAGGAGAGTGGCCATGCTTGCGAAGCACTTCAAATTGCGCAGCAAAAATTCCCTGGATTGCGCCCATCAAAGTTCCCCTTTCGCCGGTAAGGTCGCTGTAAACCTCTTTCTTAAAATCTGTTTCAAATAAATATCCTGAACCGATTGCGATACCGAGGGCAACGACTCTTTCAAAGGCTTTTCCTGTTGCATCCTGGAAGATAGCGTAGCTGCTGTTCAATCCGCGTCCCTGCAAAAACATTCTTCTTAAAGAAGTGCCTGAGCCTTTTGGCGCTACTAAAAATACATCAACATCTTTTGGAGGAACAATTCCTGTCTGATCATTATAAGTTATTCCGAATCCATGAGAGAAGTATAATGCTTTTCCGGCGGTTAAATGCTTTTTAACGGTTGGCCACATTGCAATTTGCGCCGCATCGCTCAGCAGGTAACAAATTATTGTTCCTTTTTCCAAAGCTTCTTCAATTTCAAATAAAGTTTTTCCTTCAACAAATCCGTCCTGGATCGCCTTATCCCAGCTTTTTGAATTTTTTCTTTGTCCAACAATCACGTTGATTCCATTATCACGTTGATTCAATGCTTGTCCAGGTCCTTGCACACCATAGCCAATCACTGCTACTACTTCATCTTTCAAAATTTCCTGTGCTTTTGATAAAGGAAATTCTTCTCTTGTTACTACTTTTTCGTTTGTTCCTGCAAAATTTAATGTCGCCATGTTTTTATTTTTTGTTTTTTGTTTTTTGGTGGATAATATTTATTTGTTGTCGTCAATCTTTTCGTTAAAAATAACCTGGTTGTGAAAAGGGTCGATAACCTTTAAGGATAACGCCCCATAAAAGGTTTCGTCCAATCCCGGTTTGTTGTATTTGTATTTCTTGTTCATGATTTCTGTATGAAAATCTTTGATCCCATTGCACCAAACAAAAACATTTGTCCCCGGCGTTCCATCGCCATGGTGTTCGCTCAGGTGAATCATTAATCCATCTCGCTCAATCTCCATATAAACCGGTGTGTTTTCATCAAAAGTGTGTTCCCAATTAATTTTGAAACCTAACCAATCTACATAAAATTCAATCGCTTTTTTATAATCGAATATTCTTAAAACCGGTATTACTTTTTCAACTTGCATTTATCCTGTAATCTTTAAATCTTATAAATCCTGGTTCAGACAACCTACATACTAAACACTTCACTCTGTTTATCCAAATATTCGTTTTCAATCACTTCTCTTCCCGGTTCTCTTTGTTCAAATTGTTTCACTTTTGAATGGAAACCTTCACTTTCTTTGATAATAGCTACCCGTGCGCTTCTTACAAATTCAATTAATCCATACGGTTCAAGCGCAGCGATCAATTTATCTGTTTCTTCACGATGCCCTGTAGTTTCAAAAACTGTATAATCTTTACGGATCGCCACTACTCTCGCACCAAACTGGTGAAGCAATCTTTCCACTTTTGCTTTCTCCATAATCACTTCTGTCGGCACTTTATATAAAGCCATTTCCTGCCAGATGATTTCATCGTTTGTATTGTAATAAGCTTTTAAAACATCTACCTGTTTTTCAATTTGTTTGGTTAATTTTTTTACCACCTCTTCTGTTTCTTCAATCACAATATTAAATCGATGGATACCGGGCACCTCTGATGGAGAAGTGTTAAGATTATGAACATTAATTTTTCTGCGTGAGAAAATTATTGATATCCTGTTGAGAATACCAATGTGGTTTTCGGTATAAACGGTTATGGTATATTCCTGTTTGCCTGTGGCAGTAAACAAAGAATTAGGTGAATTTTTTATTTCGTCGTTGTTCATGATTTTTGATTTTTCAGTAAAGATTTAAGATAACCGGATTTCCGAAACACTACAACCTTGCGGCACCATCGGAAATACATTGTGCTCTTTTCCAACCATCACTTCCAACAGGTATGCACCATCATTATCCAACATTTCTTTTAATGCATTCTTAAGATTTTTTCGTTCTGAAACTCTTTTCCCTGAAATGTTGTAGGCTGAAGCAAGGGCAACAAAATCAGGGCTTTGAATGTCTGTAAAAGAATACCGTCTTTCATTAAATAATTCCTGCCACTGACGAACCATTCCTAAGAATTCGTTATTAAGAATCACAATTTTTACATCCACATTGTTTTGCATAATAGTACCCAATTCCTGCAATGTCATTTGAAAACCTCCGTCGCCAATTATAGCAATTACCGTTCTTTCAGGAGCGCCAAACTTCGCACCTATTGCGGCAGGCAAACCAAAACCCATTGTGCCCAATCCACCTGATGTTACGTTACTTCTTGATTGTTTGAATTTTGCATAACGGCAAGCCACCATTTGGTGCTGGCCGACATCAGAAACAATCACCGCTTTTCCATCGGTTAGTTCATTTAAAAGATTGATAACTTCTCCCATAGAAAGCGTGTCTGAAGTAGGAGTAAGGTCTTTTTTAAAACAAGCTTCCGTTTCTTTCTGTTTATACTCTTCAAATTTTTGCAGCCATTCCTTATGATTTTTTTTGTCGATCTTTTTGGTAAGCAAAGGCAAAGTTTCTTTACAATCTCCCCAAACTGCTACAGTAGTTTTCACATTTTTATCAATCTCTGAAGGATCAATATCAAGATGGATTATTTTCGCCTGCTTCGCATATTTGTCCAGTCTCCCGGTAACACGATCATCAAAACGCATTCCCACAGCGATCAACACATCGCAATCGTTGGTAAGTACGTTTGGGCCATAATTTCCATGCATTCCCAACATACCGACGTTGAGAGGGTGGTCGGTTTCAAGGGCACTCAATCCAAGAATGGTCCAGGCTGCAGGAAGTGCACCTTTTTCAATAAAATTTTTAAATTCTTTTTCAGCGCTTCCAAGAATAACACCTTGCCCGAAAATAACGAACGGCTTTTTTGCTTCGTTAATTAATTTTGCGGCTTCATCAATATATTTCTCACGAACAATTGGCTTAGGACGATAACTGCGTATGTGGTTGCACGTTATATACCCCTCAAAATCGAATTTTTGAATTTGTGCATTCTTGGTAATATCAATCAACACCGGACCAGGTCTCCCACTCTGTGCGATATAAAAAGCTTTGGCCAGAACAGAAGGAATTTCATTAGCATCTGTGATTTGGTAATTCCATTTAGTAACCGGAGTCGTAATATTTACAACGTCTGTTTCCTGGAAAGCGTCGGTTCCCAAAAGATGAGCAAAAACCTGTCCGGTAATGCAAACAAGAGGCGTACTATCAATCATTGCATCTGCAAGGCCCGTAACTAAATTGGTAGCGCCTGGTCCGCTTGTAGCGAATACAACACCGGCTTTCCCTGAAGTTCTTGCAAATCCTTGTGCTGCATGAATCGAGCCTTGCTCATGACGCACTAAAATGTGATTCAATTTATCCTGGTAATCATATAATGCATCGTAGATAGGCATGATAGCGCCGCCGGGATAGCCAAAAATGGTATCCACATTTTCAGCAATAAGAATTTCCAAAAGCGCTACCGAACCACTAACATTCGTTGTTTTCGTTGTTGAAATTTTTTCCTCCTTTATGGTGTCAACCGTTTCCATAATAAATATTTTTTAGTGTTTGATTTTTAAATTTTCGTCTGTAACACAACCTTCTGATGCGCTACTTACGCATGCAGCGTATTTGTATAAAACTCCATTCGTGGCCTTTAATGCAGGTTGGTTCCATGCTTCTTTTCGTTTGGCGATTTCATCTTCACTTACTTTCAACGTAAGTGTATTTTTTTCTGCATCTATTTCTATAATATCATCATCTTTTACCAAACCAATTAATCCGCCTTCAAAAGCTTCAGGAGTTATGTGTCGTCCGGGGTCGTGGCGCGGGGCGGTGGACCGGCTGCGGCTGGTCCCCGAGGAGACGGTCACCGCAGGCGCGCTGCAGCTGGGGCTGTGGGGCGATGTCGGGGAGGCGGGCGAACGGGCGGGGCGCGCGCTGGTCCGGGTTCAGGCACTGCTCGGGCCGGAGGCGGTGGTCACCGCGGTGCTCGGCGGTGGCCGGAACCCCGCGGAGCAGGTCCGACTGGTGCCCTGGGGGGACGACCGTGGTGTCTCCACGGACCCGCGGCAGGCGGTGGAGACCACCGCACCCGGGCCCGTCGGCGTGGCCCGCAGGGGAGCCCCGGTGCGGGAACCGCCCCCGCCGTGGCCCGGGCGGCTGCCCCCGCCGTCACCGGCCGTCGTCCCCCCGGAGCCCTTGCCCGCCGACCTGCGTGACGTCGCGGGGCAGCCGGTGCAGCTCGCCGCCCCGGATCTGCTCACGGCCCCCCCGTGCACGCTCGCGGTCGACGACGGCCCGCCCGAGGAAGTGCGCGGTTGGGCCGGACCGTGGCCGGTCGCGCAACGGTGGTGGGTGCCGGGGGCGGTGGCGGAAGCCGGCTCCAGGTGCTCCGCGCGGACGGGGCGGCGTTCCTGTTGTTCGGGTGCGCCGACCGGTGGGAGGTGGCGGGTTCCTATGACTGAGCCGGTGATCGTCGTTCGGGCGCGGGTACGGCGGGTCCGCTGCGGACGGACCATCGATCGGCACACCGGGACGAGATCAAGAGAGCGGTCGGGCGTCGCGGAGTCCACGGGTCATCAGGCACGATCACTGCGGACTGGCCCGGCGGCTATTTCTGCCCCTGCCACGGCTCCAAGTACGACTTTGCCGGCCGCGTCTTCTCGGGCGTGCCTGCGCCCTCCCGAATCTGCCTGTCCCGCCTTACCGCTTCGTTGACGAGAAGACGGTCCGCATCGGCGAGAACCCGCCCGGCTCGACCTGGGACCTGGGCAGCGTCGAGCAGCTTTCGGGTCCGATCGCCGACGAGGCTGCCGGATCTAGACGCGAGGCCGCAGGGCTCGTGCCCTGGCTCGGCAGCTGCGAGCGTCGCCCGCTAGCGGCGAGGTCCGAAGCCTGAGGCTCGCTTCCGTCATGCCGCTGGTCAAAGCCGGCGGCCTCGTCCATACCGCCATTCTTCTGCCCCTGCCCCGACCCTGAGCGTGCGCGTCGATCTTTTCGATTTTTCCCTCTCCCCGGAGCTGATCGCCCAGGAGCCGGCGCGGCCGCGTGAGGCGGCGCGTCTGCTGTGCGTCGGCCGAGGCGCTCGGCGACCGGACGCGTGGCCGACCTGCCGGACCTGCTTCGGCCCGGTGACCTTCTCGTGCTCGATGACACGCGGTGCTGCCGACCGCGCTTCTTCGGCCGGCGCGGCGACGTCGCGGTCGAGGTGACGCTCGTCGGGCCCGCCGGCGACGATGCGTGGTGGGCGCTGGCGCGACCGGGCAAGCGGCTCGGCCGGCGATCAGGTGGCGTTGGCACCGGCGCTCGCAGCGGAGGTGCGCGAGAAGGCGGCCGACGGCCGCGTTCTGCTGGGCTTCGGCCTCGCCGGGGCGGCGCTGCTGGAGGCGATCCGAACCGAGGGTGCGATGCCGCTGCCGCCCTATATCCGCCGGCCGCGCGGTGGCGATCCGAAGGACCTCGTCGACTATCAGAGCGTCTTCGCCAGGCAGGACGGCTCGGTCGCAGCACCCACCGCCTCGCTGCACCTGACCGAGGCGATGATGGCTCGGCTCGACAGCCAAGGCGTCGCGCGGAGCTTCGTCACCCTCCATGTCGGCCTCGGCACCTTCGCGCCGGTCAAGGTCGAGGACACCTCGGCGCATGTGATGCACGCCGAGTGGTGCGAGGTGCCGGAGGCCGCGGCGCGGGCGATCGAGGCGGCGCGACAGCGGAGGCGGGCGCGTGGTCGCCGTCGGAACCACGTGCTGCGAACCCTCGAGAGCGCCGCCGACGAGGATGGCAGGCTGGCGCCCGGCGCCCGGCGGACCCGGCTTTTCGTGACGCCGGGCTATCGGTTCCGTGTCGTCGACCGCCTCCTCACCAACTTCCACCTCCCTCGCTCGACCCTCTACATGCTGGTCTGCGCCTTCGCCGGTACGCGCGCATGCAGGCCGCCTACGCGCACGCCATCGCGCCAGGGCTATCGCTTCTTCAGCTATGGCGATGCCTGCCTGATCGACCACGCCGAGGGAACATGACCGGCTTCGCGCTCGAGCTCCTGGCCCGTGACGGCGCCGCCCGCCGGGGCCACCTCACCACCGCCCACGGCACGATCGAGACGCCGGCCTTCATGCCGGTCGGCACCGCCGCGACCGTCAAGGCGATGAGCCGTCGAGCAGGTCCGCGCGACCGGTGCCGAGATCATCCTCGGCAATGTCTACCACCTGATGCTGCGGCCCGGGGCCGAGCGGATCGCGAGGCTGGGCGGGCTGCGACGCTTCATGCGCTGGGACGGGCCGGTGCTGACCGATTCGGGCGGCTACCAGGTGATGTCGCTGGCCCAGCGCCGCACGCTGCGCGAGCGAGGCGTCACGTTCAGCTCGCATATCGACGGCTCGCGGCACGAGCTCTCGCCCGAGCGC
The DNA here is from genome assembly GCA_963815085.1 of uncultured Chitinophagaceae bacterium. GTDB lineage: Bacteria > Bacteroidota > Bacteroidia > Chitinophagales > Chitinophagaceae > Ginsengibacter. Next base: position 41,683 of record CAWFFT010000045.1, read on the forward strand.
TCGATCGAGATCCAGCACCTCCTGGGCGCCGACCATCACGATGCAGCTCGACGAGTGCACTGCGCCTGCCGGCCGCCGAGGCCGAGGTGGCGCGGGCGATGGAGCTGTCGCTGCGCTGGGCGGAGCGCTCGCGGGCGGCCTTCGTGCCGCGCCCCGGCCACGCGCTCTTCGGCATCGTCCAGGGCGGCACCGATCAGGCGCTGCGCGTCCGCTCGGCCGAAGGCCTCGCTCGAATCGGCTTCGATGGCTACGCGGTGGGCGGGCTCGCGGTGGGCGAGCCGCAGGCGCAGATGCTCGCGACGCTGGACGCGGCGGTGCCGCCGGCTGCCGGAGGAGCGGCCCCGCTACCTGATGGGCGTCGGCAAGCCCGTGGACATCGTCGGGTGCGGTCGCCCGCGGCATCGACATGTTCGACTGCGTGCTGCCCACGCGCTCCGGCCGCACCGGCCAGGCCTTCACCCGGTTCGGCACGATCAATCTCAAGAACGCGCGCCACGCCGACGATCCGCGGCCGCTGGACGAGGCGTCCGCAATGCCCGGCCACCCGCGACTACAGCCGCGCCTATCTCCATCATCTCGTCAAGTCCGGCGAGATCCTGGGCGCCATCCTCCTGACCTGGAACAATCTTCTTTTCTATCAGGAGCTGATGCGGCGCATCCGCGACGCGATCGCCCTGGGCCGGCTCGCCGATCTCGCGGCCGAGATGGCCGAGGGCGAGGCTCGCGGGGACCTCGAGCCTTATCCGGGCTAGAGCGGGTTGCCTTCAGGCGGTGTGATTGAGGGCGCTGGCGATCTCGGCCAGGGTCGCCTTCTCGGCGTCGCTGACCCGGACGCCGCCGAATCCGAGAAACCCGCCCTCCTTGGCGGCCTCGGCGACATGTTGGCCGATCTGGGTGAGCCAGGTCTTGAATGCCTGGGAATCCTCAGGCGCCTTGGCGTCGAGAAGGCCAGAGCTTGGCGCAGGGTATCAATGGCCTTGGCCTTGATGTCCCCCGGCCTGACGCCGGAGAGCTGGGCCTTGATGCCATCGCGCGCGACGCCGCGGCCTTCGGACGTGCCGAAATCCTCGGCTACCGCCTTCACGAGCTCGATTGACGGCCAAGTCGGTCTCCGCGTGGACCAGGGCGCTGCCGGTGGCGAAGCCTTCCTGGAGCATGCCGAGGAGACCGCTGGGATCCGAGGCGCCGACCGCCATGCCGGCCATCATCGGGCTCTCGAGCAGCAGGGTCCATTCCGCGGGTGAGAAGCTCGCCTTGGTCGCCATCCGCTCTTCCTCCCGAGCCGTCACCGCACCGGAAGGGTGCGGCGCGCTCCGCGAGACTAGCGGAAAACAGTCGTGGGCGGCGAGATAGCGGCCTGGTCTCGGCCGGCTACGCCTGCGGCACCTGCTCCTCGCCGGTGATGATCCGCTCGACGCCTTCGACGCTGATCTTCTTCGGATCGATGTCGTCGGCGACGATGCGGCCGCGGCGCATCACGACGATGCGGTCGACCACCTGGACGACGTGGTGGATATTGTGGGCGATGAAGATGCAGGAGTGGCCGGAGTCGCGGGCGCTGCGCACGAAGCGCAGGACGCCCTGCGTCTCGGCGACACCCAGATTGTTGGTCGGCTCGTCGAGGATGATGAGGTCGCTGTCGAAATGCATGGCCCGGGCGATGGCGACGGCCTGACGCTCGCCGCCGGACAGGAGCTCGATCGGCGTCGTGGGCGGGATGTCCTTGCTGATGCCGACCGATCTGCAAGAGCTCGCCGGCGATCCTGTTCATGGCCGGCTGGTCCATGCGGTTGAGGAAGCGCGGGCCCCGGATCGGCTCCCGGCCGAGGAAGAGGTTGCGGGCGATGGAGAGCTGCGTGATCAGCGCCGAGTCCTGGTGGATCGTCTCGATCCCGAGCGCGATGGCGTCGGTCGTGCTGTCGATGCTCACCTTGCGGCCGCGGAACCGGATCTCGCCGCTGGTGGGCGTCACCACGCCCGAGAGCACCTTTATCAGCGTCGACTTGCCGGCGCCGTTGTCGCCAAGCAGGCCCACGATCTCGCCCTCGCCGACACTGAGCGAGACGTCCTCGAGGGCCTGCACCTGGCCGTAGAGCTTGCTGATGCGCTCCATGCGGATCAGGTCACCGGCCACCGCTCCGTCCCTCCCCTAGTGCCTGCGCTCGAGCCAGGAATGGAGCGCCATCATGCCGAGGATGATGGCACCGATGAAGATGTTGTAGGCGAGGCCGGGCACGCCGATCAGCACGATGCCGTTCCGCATGATGCGCAGGATGAAGATGCCCAGCACCGTGCCGATGATCGTGCCGCGCCCGCCGGTCAGCACCGTGCCGCCGATCACCACCATGGCGATCACCTCGAGCTCGTAGCCCGTGCCGCTGTTCGGGTTGGCGGCCGAGGTGCGGATCGAGCTGATCACACCCGCAAAGGCGGACGGTCAGCGCGGTGAGCATGAACAGCAAACCTTGGTGCGGGCGACGTTCACGCCGCGCGCGCGGGCCGCGGTGGCGTTTCCGCCCGAGGCCTGGATCCAGTTGCCGGCCTTGGTCTGGGTCAGGACGTAGCCCAGCAGGATGGCGGCAGCGGTGAACCAGAAGAGCGAGGCGTAGATGCGGAAGCCGCCGACATAGAAGGCGCCGACCAGGACGCTCGCCAGCCAGTGGCCGCCGGCGCTCCAGGTCCGCTGCGGAAAGCCGTCGGTGATGTAGAGGGCGGTGCCGCGCACCACGAGCAGCATGCCGAGCGTCACCAGGAACGACGGGATCTTGAGCCGGGTCACGAACCAGCCATTGACGAGGCCGATCAGGAGGGCCGTGACCATCGCGACCACGAAGGCGACCCCGAGCGAGGCGGCGCCGCTGTTGAAGAGCGTCCACATCAGCACCGGCGAGAAGCCGAAGACCGAGCCGACCGAGAGGTCGAACTCGCCGGCCGTCATCAGCAGCGTCATGGCCAGCGCCATGAAGCCGATCTCGACCGTGAAGATCAGCGTGTTGCTGATGTTGCGCGGCGACAGGAAGTCGGGGTTGATCGACCAGAAGACCAGGAGCTCCACGACCAGGAGCACGAAGGGCCCCAGCTCGGGCCTGGCGATCAGGCGCCGTATCGTCGACGTTCGTTCCACCGGTGACGGCCGTTTCCTGTCGAGCGTGGTGCCCAGCCGGGCGGAAAGCGGAGCATTCGGGGACCGCCGGGGCGCCCCGAATGCCCCGATGCGGACCTACTTGGCCGAGAGAATTTCTTGTAGTCCTCCGCCGTGTCCTTCTCGTAGAGCGTGCCGACCGTGATGTCGAAGCCCGAGGCGATGCCGCTCGATTCCATCAGCGCCATGGAGAGCGCCATGTAGCTGGTCGCCTGCGGGGCCTGCCACTGGGCCGCGTTCACATAGCCGTCCAGGACCTCCTGGGCCGTGTCGAGCGAGTTGCCCCAGCCGACCACCGGGATCTCGCCGGGCTTGATGCCGGCCTGGTCGAAGACGCGCTTGATGCTGCCCGTGACGAGGTCGCCGAGCCCGATGATGGCCTTGACCTTGCTCTGGTTGGCGGTCAGGTAGTCGACCATCCGGGAGATGATCTCGGCCTGGTCGAGCGTGGCGTCGGTGACCTCCCAGGTGATGCCAAGGGGCTTGAAGACGCTCGCGATGCCCTGCTCCTCCTGCACGCCATAGGTGGCGCCCGGCACCTCGACCGGCATCCAGACGAAGTCGCCCTTCTTCACGAGCTTCTTGTCGACCAGGTACTGCGCCCAGCCCTTGCCGAAGGCGACATTGTCGCCGCCCACATAGGCATCGAAGTTGGCGGTGGGATCGGGCGTGTTGAAGTTGATGATCGGGATCTTGGCCGCGTGCGCCTCCTTGACGACCTGGACCAGGCTGCCCGGATCGGGGCTGCTGGTCACGATGCCGTCGGCCTTGGCGGCGATCGCCGACGCGCACCGCCTCCTGCTGCGCCGGCACGTCGCCGCTATGGAACGACGTGTTGACGGTGTTGCCGGTGTCCTTGGCCCACTGGTTGGCGCCGGCGAGGAAGTAGGTCCAGACCGGATCGGCGGGCGAGCCGTGCGAGATCCAG
>CAWFFT010000046.1:0-20694 GCA_963815085.1 uncultured Chitinophagaceae bacterium
TATATTGTATGTTTATTCGGCTGATGCCAAAGATGTAAACCACAAAACCGGTGAAGTAAAAAATGGTTACCTCCGCTATGTGATCTATATTCCTTTTGCAACGGCCGAAAGTACTGGATTACCTGAAAAACCTTCAGCCCCCGGAATGCCTTGGATCATGGATCCGGGTACGTATCATGCGCATGTAATGATCAACCCGTAATCAAACCAAGATAAAATTGACATTAGAATTTCAACATTCGTTATTTCTTGCTCGTTATTCGACATTCGGCTTTTTGCAAGGATCATTTCCTGTTTGAAACGAGCGAAAACCAGTTTCCGGAATCGTCTTTAAACAATGCCTCGGTACCATAAAATTCTTCTTTAGGTGGTTTGGTAAATTGAACGCCTTTGGCTTTTAATTCTTCATAAGTAGCAAAGACATCGTTACATTCAAAAACACCAAATCCAAACGTACCTGCTTTCACGAGTTTGGCCATTGCCTCTGCAGATTCCTTATTAAAATTCATTCCTTCTTTAACGGCCATCAACGTAATTTCCAGCCCAGGTTGTTCAGGTGGTGAAACCGTTAACCAGCGCGCATCTTCGCCCATTTTGGCATCGGTAACCACTTTAAATCCGAGCTTATTGGTGTAAAAATCGTAAGCGCTGTCCTGGTTCAGAACATACACGCAAACGTGCGTCATTTTTGTGATCATACTATTGAGTTTAATGGTTAATGATGAAGCGAAGGTCAGCAATCTCTTACACTAAGATTTCTTCAAAATTGCTTTTTAATTCCCATCCATAATTATAAGCAAAACAATGCGGCACAAATTTCAGCGGCTCACTGGCAAGTTGTGCTCTTTGCTGTTTTTGTCTTTTACCATATAAAGAAGGCTCTGTTCCATAGATCTTTTTGAAAAGGCCGCTGAATGTACTTACACTTTCAAACCCAACTTCAAAACATGCTTCAGAAACCGTCCTGCCTGATTTCAACAACTGCAAAGCCTTTTCCATTCTCACTCTAATCAAATATTGATGGGGAGTTCTTCCATATATTTTTTTGAAAAGGCGAATAAAATGAAATTTCGAAAAACACGCTTCGTCTGCAATATTGTTTATGTCAATACTCTCCGCGTAATTGCGGTCAATGAAAAGTTTTGAATGAACTATTCGTTGGTATAAATAAATTTTGGGATAATCTTCCATTTGCAAAATAAAAATCTTTTGAATTTGTTTGTTTACTGGATTGGAAATGTTCGATCGGAAATCTCACCTCCTCACCAAAGTTATCCTCAGCAACGAAGGCGTATCGCCAAAACCCGGGCCGCCCCAATCAGTTTCATCTCCATTCAAAATCCTGAGAGGAAGAAAACTTCCCTTTTTGTAAATTCCTTCTTCTACTTTTAAATATTGCCAGGCGTTACCTGCGTCTTTTCCCGCCGGCTGAAAACGAATGTGGCAGCGCATTCCGCTAACCAAAAATGAATCTTCACCCAGTTTCATAAACATCGCTTTACCCACCGGTTTTTTGTAAACAGGCGCAGCGTTGGCTCTGCCGTTTCCTCCAAAAACAACCGTGCATTTCCAGTTACCCAAGGTCAACTGTTTCATCTTTATGATCATCGCCTTCTATTGCAGATTTTATTTTTCCTTCACTTGCCCATTGGGCCAGTTGGGGCAGCATTGTAGCGCAAAGGGCATATTCTTCTGAATAAGGCGTAAGCGTTTTTCTCAACTTTTCATTTGCCGAACTATCGCCGTTATTATCGATTCCAAAAGGAGAAAAACCAATTCCCCCGTGCGAAATAACGGAGTACAAATATTTTGCATTCACCGCATTCAATCCCGCTTCAGGCACCAACAAAGCATTGTCTTTCCTGTCATAAAGATCGAGCACTTTGAGTACGCGTTCGTTTCCATCAAGATAAATATCAGGCGCGACAAAATCAAGAGCTGGAGCTGCTGTTTTCCATATCGGTATCACGTTATCCGTCGGGCCGCCGCTTTCATATTGCGTTGCCGGAGGATCAGTCAGCGGATCACGAAGCGCCGCATTGGTATACATTGGCAACGGCGTATTCCTTTTTTCCTGCGGCCGCTACTTTACCAATAAACGAAGCCACATTCCATGCATGAAAATATTCATCTGCTCTTTCACCAAAAACTTCTTTCCATGTTCCTGAGGAAACAACGGGCACGTTCAATGCTTTCAACAAATCTGGCTTAAGCAATTCGGGAGGAACCGGCCCTTCAAATAAATGTTGCGCTTTAGGCGAATAATCGCGGACACTTCCCCAGGTTCCCGATTCATTTTCAACCTGGACCATAATAACGGTATGTTGAGAATCCGAATTTTTAAGATGATGCATGACGGCACTAAAAGCTTTGATATCAGCCTGTAGAGTAGCTTCTGCCAAAGGCGACGGAGAGTCATTAGGCTTACCATCTTTCCCGGTAATATTCGGATATTTTGCCGGCATCTTTTTTCATCCAGCCCGGCATATAATGATTGCTGCCGTTTTTCCATGTACCAAACCAAAGAAGTACCAAATGCACATGATGCAATCTTGCCTGCGACAGCAAAATATCGACAACAGAAAAATCAAATTTTCCTTGTTCCGGCTCTACCTGTTCCCAGTAAACGGGAACTTCCAAAGTATTCGCATGCATATATTCAACACTTTTCCAAACAGCAGGAAGAAGCGCCGGCCATGCACTGGAATTGTGAGCCTGTCCGCCAAGAATAAAAAAAGGTTTCCCGTCTACCAAAAGCGTATGCTTTCCATTCTCAGTAACAAGCCTGGGCATTTGAGCAGACACTTTGTAAACCGGTAAAAAAAAGTAAAAGAAATAGAGCAATAGTTAATTTACGCATAGCAATTTAAAATGAGCAATGAAGATATTGAAAAATGGTCTTTATGCAACGAGCAGTAATTTCTAAAATCAAATTACTTTCGCAATACATGCAGCATCAACTACACATATCTTATCAATCAATTGCCCGGATGAAAGTGGCTTAATTTTTAAAGTTTCTAAAATTGTTTACGAGCACAACCTGAATGTGATAAGTAACGGAGAATTTGTTGAAAGAAAGTTTAACCACTTTTTTATGCGGACAGAATTTTCAGGCGATTTCAATGAAGAAATTTTGCTGAAAGAAGTAAAAAGCGTACTTCCGCAAATGGCTGAAATCAAGCTTACGGCTAATACAAAGAAAAACGTTGTAATACTGGCCACCAAAGAATATCATTGCTTAAGTGATTTATTGCTTCGCCATAAATTCGATGATCTTAATATAAATATAGTTGGTGTAATAAGCAACTACACCGATCTTGAAGAACTTACTTCCAAATTTGAGATTCCTTATTTTTTTGTTGATCATTTCAATAAATCAAGAGAAACTCACGAGCAGGAAATTCTTGCAATTATCCAGGGAACTAAACCCTGGTTTTATAGTGTTGGCAAAATACATGCGTATTATTATCTCCGTCATTCGTGCAGAATTATAATAACCGAATCATAAATATTCATCATTCTTTTCTTCCCGCATTCGCCGGTGCTAATCCTTATCAAAAAGCCTATGAACGGGGCGTAAAGATTATTGGCGCTACTGCTCATTTTGTAAATGAAATGCTGGATGAAGGGCCGATCATTGCACAAAATGTAATTCCTGTTGACCATACACATGATGCAAAAGAAATGGCGCGCTCAGGAAGAGACATCGAAAAAAATGTTTTGGCGCATGCTTTACGACTGGTGTGTAACGAAAAAGTGTTTGTCTTTAAAAACAAGACGATCATCTTTGATTAGGAAAATAAAAATCAACAAAAATTCTTTGTTTACTGTATTTCCCGTGTTTATGATAACGATAGCCATAGACGAAAATGTAAAACTTGAGCTGACAGCAGCCAAACATTCCAAAGGATTATATGACGCTGTAAACAGCAACCGGCAGCACCTTTCTCAATTTTTGCCTTGGGTGAGCAATATGCGGTCCGCTGAGGATTTTAAAGCTTACATTCAAAACTGTGAAGAATTTTACCGGCAAAAAAAAGAAGTGAGTTTTGTGATATTGCTGAACAATGTGCCGGTTGGACGAATCGGCCTGCACTATATTAACCTTGACAATAAAAACGCCGCCATTGGTTACTGGCTTACCAAAGAGGCTGAAGGAAAAGGAATCATTACCAGGTCGTGCCAAAAGCTGATCAGTTATGGATTTGAGCAGCTCGGTTTACATCGCATTGAAATAAAAGCAGCCGTCAACAATTTTAAAAGCCAGGCTATACCGCAAAAACTAAACTTTAAAAAAGAAGGTATACTGAGAGAAGCAGAATTAGTAAATGGAATTTACCTGGATCTCATACTTTATTCGATATTGAAGAATGAATGGGAATAAGGCATGGTGATCTTTTACAATAATGTGTAATTTTATAATCCTTCCACGATAAAATTTGTCAGGCATGAAAACAAAACAAAGTCTTTTGCTGCTTCAAAAAAGCATTTTCTTTTTTCTACTAATTTGTTCATTAGAAAGCAATGCTCAGGCAAGATTACTGGCACTTTCAAAAGCCGATCGTACGCTTGCCATTGTTGATGGAACTACCTTACAAGTTTTGGGGAAAGTTCCCGTAGGCATCGATCCGCATGAAGTAATTGCTTCTTCTGATGGTAAAACGGCGTATGTTTCAATTTACGGCGGCGGCAGCCTGCACGAATTAAACGTGATTGACCTTGTGACGATGAAACCATTATTTAATATTGATACGAGACCTTTGCTTGGGCCCCACGGGCTCACTTTTGTGGATGGAAAAGTTTGGTTTACCGTCGAAGGTTCCAAAACGGTCGCAAGTTTTGATCCTGCATCTAAAAAAATTGATTGGTGTATGGGAACAGGACAGGATAGAACGCATATGATCTACGTAACCAACGCAAAAAAACTTTACACCACTAATGTTGCTTCCGGAACGGTAAGTATTTTCTCGAAAAAAAATTGATGACACCCGGCCCTCCACCACCGCAAATGAAAAATACTCAGGGCAATACCGGGAAGAGAAAATCCGCCAATGCCGCCGCCGGTTGCGCCAGGTGAAAACTGGGAGCAAACTATTATCCCGACAGCAAAAGGCGCCGAAGGTTTTGATGTATCGCCCGATAGTTCTGAATTGTGGACAGCTTCAAGCGACAATGGAAAAATTTATATCATCAACCTGCAACAAAAAAAGTATCATCAACAATTGATGCAAAAATTTTCGGCGCCAATCGTTTAAAATTTACTCCTGACGGAAGCATGGTTTTTATTTCCAGTCTCGGAAACGGAGAACTGACCATTTATAATGCAAAAACACGCAAAGAAATTAAGAAAGTCAATATTGGACATGGAGCGGCGGGCATATTAATGGATCCTGCTGGCATACGCGCTTTTATTGCGTGTACGCCTGATAGTTATGTAGCAATTGTGAATTTAAAAACATTGAAAGTTACCGGTCACATTGATGTGGGCGGAGGCCCGGACGGACTTGCATGGGCAGAGCAGCAATAGGCAATAAAACAGAACAAAAAAAACAGGTTAATCTATTCACTTTTTCTATACAAGGTGTGTTATTCTTTTTCAACCAGCAATCTTTCACAGGCTACATTGCTTAAAGTTTCAGAAATCCTTTTCCCATAACTCACTAATAATGATTTGTCGAAAGGTTCAATTGATTTTATTTTAATTTTTGTTCCCAGCCGCAAACCACGTGTATTCAGAAATTTCAAGAAATCGGATGAAGTATTGATCACCGCTGCTAATTTTACCGGTTTCCGGCTACTTCGCAATCACTAAGTTTATTATAATCTTTCCATTCTATTTTCCCGTTCCTGTCCGGAATCGGAGATCCATGCGGATCAAGCTTCGGAAAATCGAGCATTTCATCCATTTTATCAAAGAATACCCGTGATTGAATATGTTCAATTTGCTCTGCGATATCATGTACGTCTTCCCAGCCAAGTTTCATTTTATCTACCAAAAACATTTCTGTCAGCCTGTGTTTTCGTAATGATAAGCCCTGCTTCCTTTTTACCTTTTTCCGTAAGGCGCGGCGGTTTATAACTTTCATAATGAACGAGCTTTTTATCCGCCAGTTTTTTCATCATACTGGTGACAGTTGGCATTTTTATTTCTAACGTTTTCGAGAGTTCAGCCACGTTTACCTCGCCCGCCTTATTGGCGATATTAAATAAAGCCTTCAGGTAATTTTCTTCTGTTAATGAATTAGCCATGTGGTTTATCTGCTGAATGGTATTGTTATTGCATTAGCAATTTTAAGCCAAAGCTAATAATAATAATAACGTGATGAAAAAATAATGTTATCCGGTTATTAAAAATATTGTTAGGTTTGTCTAACTTTATACTTTGAATTGTAAAATTAATGTTAATCGGCGATGTATAGGTTAAAATAAAAAGGCTAGGAATTATGACGAAAAGTGATTTGCATTCTTTACACGAAGTACATTCTTCGGTAGTTACTCAAAAAAAAGGTTGGCGTGGCATAATGGCCTTTCTCGGGCCGGCTTACCTTGTAAGCGTGGGATATATGGATCCCGGAAACTGGGCTACTGACATAGCAGGTGGTTCGGCCTTTGGATACAAACTGATTTGGGTGTTGCTGATGTCAAATCTTATTGCGGTGCTTTTACAATCGCTTAGCGCAAGACTCGGTATCGTAAGAGGATTGGATCTTGCACAGGTTTCAAAAAACACCTATCCCAAATGGGCAAATATCCCTTTGTATATTCTTGCGGAAATAGCAATAGCAGCGTGCGACCTGGCCGAAATTGTAGGAATGGCCATAGGCCTTAATTTATTATTCGGGCTTCCGTTGATCTGGGGAATTTGTGTGACCGCTCTTGACACCTTGTTGTTACTTCTTTTGCTGCATAAAGGTATGCGGGTATTGGAAGCGTTCATTATCACGTTGGTTGGGATTATCGGTTTTTCTTTTTTAATCGAAATGTTTATTGTTTCACCGGTTTACAGCGATGTAATTACCGGCTTTGTCCCTTCAAAACTTAGCGGACCCTCATTATATATTGCTATCGGGATAATTGGTGCCACCGTGATGCCGCATAATTTGTACCTGCATTCTTCCCTGGTGCAAACCAGAAAATTTGAAAGGTCACCTTCAGGAATGAAAAAAGCTATTAAGTTTAACCTGTTAGATACCACTATCGCATTAAACCTGGCTTTTTTTGTAAATGCCGCCATTTTGGTGTTGGCGGCTGCAGCTTTTTATGTAAACGGGTATTTCCATATCGCAGAAATACAGGATGCCTCTGTTTTATTGAAAAAATTATTTGGAAAAGCCGCCCCTACTTTTTTTGCCATTGCCTTGATCGCTTCAGGCCAAAGCTCAACGATCACCGGCACTTTAGCAGGACAAATCGTAATGGAAGGCCACTTAAATATTCGCATCAGGCCATGGTTGCGAGGATTAATTACACGTTTATTGGCCATAATTCCCGCACTGTTTCACCATACTGTATTTCGGCTCAGAAGCATTGGGCAGCTTACTGGTGTTGAGCCAGGTTGTGCTCAGCCTTCAACTTGGATTTGCGGTAATTCCTTTAATTCACTTTACTTCAGAAAGAAGATTTATGAAGGAATTTACCATTAAGCTTTGGGTAAAAATTCTTGCGTGGCTAAGTGCCGCTATCATTGTTTACCTAAATATACAATTGGTAGTGCAACAGATCAATGATTGGATCAACGGCGCCGGATCAAATAAGTTTTGGATTTATGTTATTGTAATTCCTGTTTCAATTGCCTGCCTGGGATTACTTTTTTATGTTTTTATTCATCCTTTCCTGTCCAAAAAAATGGAAGAAAAAACACAGCTACCACACGGTTATGCAGCGCAGCTACTGGAAAATGCTTCTGTAAAATACCAACACATCGGCATTGCTATTGACTTTAGCGGTAAAGACGAAAAAATCATTCAAAATGCCATAATGATTGGAGGCAAAACGGCTTCTTACACATTTATACACGTGGTGGAAAGCGCCGCTGCACGCTACCTGGGAATGAATGCGCAGGACTACGAAACTGAACTTGATAAGACAAACCTGGCGCAATACAGGCAGCTACTTCAAAAAATGGATTACAAAGCCGCCACGCAAATCGGGTTTGGCAATCCCGCAGCAGAAATGGCAAAGATCATCACGAAAAATGATATTGACCTGCTGATAATGGGTGCTCACGGGCACAAACGTTTCAAAGATTTGCTCTATGGAAGCACGATCGATACATTAAGACACAAAATCAAAATCCCGGTAATGGTAATTAGTTAAATGATGATAAAGTTTGTATTTACTCTCTATTTTTTTCTGAGTGTTTTCAATGGAATTGCCCAGGAAAAAAATACCGGCACTCATCACAATATTTTTAATCCTACACCAAAAGACAGCCTGCGGGAACTGGCAACAGACCGGCCGGATGTTACGGAAAGCGCTTATACAGTTGATGCAGGCCATTTCCAATTTGAAACAGACCTTTTCAAAAGTGAACAAAGCAAAATCGATGGGGTGAAAGAGATTGATAATTATTACAATGTTGCCAATTGTAAAATCGGTCTCACCAACACTCTCGACCTGCAGCTCGTTATATCGACATTTTCTACAGAAAAGAATATCTCCGGTGGTAATATTTTAAAACAATCCGGCTTTGGCGGCCTTACAATAAGGGCAAAGCAAAATCTTTGGGGAGATGATCGCGGAAAAACGGCATTGTGCAATTTTACCTTTTATCGATGTTCCTACAGATCAATCTCAAAAGATCACAGGTGGCATTGTTTTTCCCCTGGCAATTTCTCTTTCCACAGTTGGGAAATGGGCGTTCAGTTTGAAACCGACCTTGCAGCGTTGCCTAATGCAGATAGTTATCATTTTAATTATTTGGCTTCAGCGACTGCTTCACATTCATTGTTCAAGAGTCTTGATTTTTTCAGTGAGATAGTTCTCACCCGGAATAATGACATCGGCTTTTATGAATATTTTCTAAACGGGGGATTGATTTACAGCGTCAGCAAAAATATGAATGTCGATTCGGGAGTTTATTATGGAATGAAAAAAAATTCTTCAAAAACATTTTTCCTTGGATTATCGTTCAGAATGTAATCAAAACAAAAATCCGGAATATTTATCGTTTTACTGTAGGCTAAACAGAAGGTTTACATTCGGATCAATCTCAATTTTTACAGGTTCAAAAGGAATAGCAATAATTTTATCCGTCATTTTATTTTTTACATCAAGCGTTTTCGTGATCGTTTTATTTCCATTTGTAAAACTTATTTGCAAAGGAAATTGAAAGAGATTGGTTTGAGTTTGTTCAATTTTTAACGCTACTGTTTTACCAGAGGAATTAGTATTTCCAGTCAACTTTTAATTCCGGCTGGCCGGGCAGTAAAAAGCCATTGTTTAAAAAAGAGTTTGTAAATTTTGGCCACTTACTTTTTCAAAAACTTTTTCAAGATCCGTTGTATTAGCATTCTGCCCTGAATAGGTTTTATAGTAAGCGCGAATTCCTTTCCAAAATAAACTATCACCGAGTTTTCTTCGAAGCATATGCAACACCCACGCGCCTTTCTGGTAACTGTTATCATTCAGCAAATTCATCAAATGTTTGCTTTCTGAAGTATCTACCACCGGCGTTTTATGATTTACAGAGTAACTTATAACCTGCTGCCGTTGTGTTATTAAAAGGTTTTTCAAAGAATCTTTCCCATATCTATTTTCCAGGTAAAGATCCGCCATGTAAGTAGCAAAACCTTCACTCAGCCAAAGATGTGGCCAGTCTTTTTCAGTTACGTTATCGCCAAACCATTGGTGCGCAATTTCATGAGCCATCAAACTTTCTATGTCATTTGCATTTACAGATTTTTCATAATAAAAAATACAACCGGCATTTTCCATTCCACCAAAAATGGTTGTTGATTGAACATTGGCGAGTTTTTCAAAAGCATAAGGGCCGATGTGTTGAATGTACCATTGCAAAATATTTTTCGCAATAGCATAATGTGCAAAACCACTGTCACGATCGGGAGGATATACCCAGCTTGAAACAGGAATACAATCTACATTTCCTAAATTGTTCACGGCAAAATCGGTTACGCCGATTACCATAATTTTTGTCGCCAAAGGCACTTCTTCCTGCCAGTGTGTTAGTTTTAAATGATCCGGAAGATTGGTTTCTTCTATCTTTTTTCCGTTGGAAACTACCTGGTAATGATCAGGTGCGGTAACAATAAAATCCACTGTGGCTTTATCAGAAAGATGATCATTGCATGGAAGCCAGTTGTGAGCGCGGTTCGGCCAGTTATCACCGAAAAAAGTTCGCGCGCCATATTTATTATTGCTGATAATTAAACCATCGGCAGGTACGCCTTCATAGCTGATTAAGTAAGTGTTTTCTTTTCCCGGATTCCCTTTGTCTTCAACGATAAGATGTTGAGAATCCTGCTCAAACTTCACTGCAATTCCGTTTTTAGAAACTTCTGTTACTGTCATCCCTTTCCCTTCCTGGTTTTTATTTACCAGATCAAGAATCACTTCGTTTTCCGGTTTTAAAAAAGCGATGGTAATTTCTGCTTTTCCTTGAACTATATTAGTCGTATCGTTAAGCGCAATTTTAAAAGTATAATGCTTTACATCCAATCCATTGGTTGGCATTTGTGCAAAAAGAGCAGATGCAATAAATATGGCAATAAAAGTTGTAAAAATTTCTTTAGTTAAAATCAAAAGGAACAGATCCTTTTTCATAGAAGGCTTTTGGCCACAAGATAATTAAAACAAGATGTTTTTGTTGTGCTGCTGAAGAAAAAGAAATACTGGAAACAAAAGTGCAGATGACTTTTTGGGTGGAGAAAAAGCTCTTCATGAAGGCTCATCGGCTTCGATTCTAAACCAAAATAAGAATTGACGAATTTTGTTTGTTTACTGCCATCAAACCTGTGAAAATCCCTATAATCGGTGGAGAAAGAAAATATAAATCGTGTTTATTTATCCTTTTACTGTATCAGTTATTTTTAGCCGCCAATTGTGCTTTCAACGCAGTTGCTTTTTGCCATTCAGTTCTTCCTAATCCGGGAATTACATGCCTGTCGCTGTGATAAGAAGATCGAACCAACGGGCCGCTTTCCACATAATCAAATCCCAACTGGTACCCTATTTCACGCAACTCTGCAAATTCTGATGGATGAACAAAACGATCTACAGGAAGGTGTTTTGGAGTAGGTTGTAAATATTGGCCAATTGTAACTACATCTACATTGCTGTCCCTAAGATCCTGCATGGTTTGAATAACCTCCTCTTTTGTTTCGCCCAAACCCAACATGATCCCACTTTTAGTGCGCATACCACCTTTTTTTAAGAAACGCAATGTTTCCATGCTGCGCCAGTATTTAGCCTGGATCCTCACATGACGCGTTAACCGCTCAACTGTTTCAATGTTGTGGCTCACCACATCGGGAGTCGCATCAATAATACGTTGTATGTTTTCTTCTTCCGCTTTAAAATCAGGAATGAGTGTTTCCAAAGTAGTGGCAGGACTTAACTGGCGAACCGCGTTAATCGTTTGCTGCCAGATGATAGATCCTCCATCTTTGAGTTCATCACGGTCCACAGAAGTGATAACTGCATGTTTTACTTTCATCAGTAAAATAGCTTCAGCCACACGTTTAGGCTCCTGCAAATCTGCCGGCAAAGGACGACCTGTAGCTACCGCGCAAAAACCACAACTTCTTGTACAAATATTTCCAAGTATCATGAATGTCGCTGTTCCTTCGCCCCAACATTCACCCATATTAGGACAATTGCCACTCTCGCAAATGGTATGTAATTTATGAGTATCAACAATTTGCCTTACCTGCCTGTATTCCTCGCCTATCGGTAGTTTCACGCGAAGCCAATTTGGTTTGCGGGGTTTTTCTGCCGTAGTCAAAGTCAATTCTTCACTCATTTATTGTGCTGTTTATTTTAAAGTAAAAAGGGAATCTATTTTCTCTTCCCGAAGATGATGGCCACATAACCGCTGAAAAAGAATTGCTTCTCTTTGTTGTAAACCATTTGAGGGATTTTTTTAGTATAATATTCCGCGCTAAGGCCCACTTCAATCGCTGAAATCACTTCATTATAACTGCCATAATCAAAACGTACAGCAGTTTTTGCATAAACACCAGGAGTAACAGTAAGTTCGTTCCAGCCTTTTCCCAAATCAGGGCCTCCGAAAATATTGCCTGAAAGAAACAGTGCGCTATCTGGTGAATTGTATTTTATATAACTAATGCCATTAGCATCTTGTGCCTGTACATAATAAGGGCGAAGAAGGCCCGCCGTGATACCACCACCATAGTTGCCGGTAACAGCAACTCCATTCTTGTTCGATTTATTTCCCAGCAAAATCTGTTGTTGCACTCCAAATTTTACCGGGTAAAAAAAGTTTTCTTTTCCATAAATGAATGGAACTGTATTGGAATATGCAGTGGTTTGTTTTTCTTCCTTGATGTGCTTGCGCTCGCTGATCTCAAGTTGGTATAACAACGCTTTTTTTACTGAGCTGGCACGCCCCAGTTCAAAGAACACTCCATAACCATCCGTAATAAGTTTTGCGCCGAAAGCAAAACTTTTTTTATAGGTAATGACACCTTCCTCCTCCTGCTTTACCATTTCGTTTATACGCGTTCTTTTTTCCTCCTTTCGCGTCTTTTTGGTTTCCTGTCCAAATGAATGGAATGAAATAAGAATAGATATGAAAATAATTATACTCTTTTGCATTTGTTGATGATCTCTTAGTGGTGTAAATTTATACAAAAATAAGACAATGACTGCATCAATTAGCTACCAGGGAAATTTGCGATGTGAAGCTATTCACCTGCAAAGTTCATCTCAAATTGAAACCGACGCACCCACTGATAACCGCGGCAAAGGCGAGCGTTTCTCTCCCACCGATTTGCTGTGCGTTTCGCTTGCAACATGCATGCTTACAACAATGGGCATCAAATCGAATGACATGAATGTAGATCTTATCAATTCGAAAGCTGACGTTACAAAGCACATGGCAAGCAACCCAAGGCGTGTGGCAAAAATTGAAGTGACCGTTTCTCTACCCCAAAATGTAAATGAAAAAGAAAGGTTAATTTTAGAAAACACCGGCAACAACTGTCCCGTTGCAAAAAGTATCCATCCGGACATTGAATTGGTTTTGAAATATGATTGGGTTAATTAATTAGGCAATGTGAAAATTTAGCAAATGTGCTAATGTGTATGATACCTTCATTTTCTTTCATTAGCTGATTAGCTAATTGGCTCATCAGCTAATTCTTTTTCAATAAAGAATTCCCTATCACACATTCAAGGCAAAGTTTATTATTGCAGTAATGATTTTTTAGTTGGATGAAAGCCTGCGAATCAAAAGCACTTTTATTGGAATAGCCAAGATTTTCGAAACCTTTTGTGATCGCATTTTTTTCCGGGGCGATTTCCTCCAGCCATTTGATCGCTTTCTCTTTATAATATTCATCGGCGTGATGAAGGCCATAACAAAAAACGATTGGCACAACCGTATTGATGAGAATGTTTTCAATCATCTGCTTTCCCAATCTCTTTATTTTTAAATCGCTTTCTTCATCAAAAATGTAGTGATAGTGCCAGTAATCATTAGCTTCAATTGTAAACATAGCCTTCAAACCTTTTGCTGAATCGGTTTCTTTTATTTTAGAAAACAAATGCTCGCTATTGTGTATGAGCATGGCAAGTTGTGCCAATCGAATTGTTGGAAAATTTGCGGGCCTCATCCTCAGGAAATGTAAGCCTTCTTCTACCGGTTCCAGTTTGTACTTTTTTCTATAAAACTCATATTCCTTTTTCAACATACAAGGATACTTTTCTTCAAAGTCATTTCGGAGCAGGCCTGCCTGTCCGAATAGCAGTGCTTCAATCTGAATGATATTCTTTTTGTGTTTTGCCAAAAGATTTAATGGTAAAGACTGAGCGATTTTTTTAAAACTTTCACTGTTCACTTTTAAACCAAAATTAGCGGCTATCAACCACCAGAAAGTTTCTTCCCAATGGAAATTAGTTTCTTTTAAATTCCTGAAAATTGTATTTGATTTTAACAACAATCTTTCCGCTACAAGCCTTTGTTTCCAGGCCGTTAAAGAAAGGCCCTTTACATTTATTGGAAGTTTTTCGCATGGAATAAACCGTGCTGTTTCCATCAATTGCCGGTATTTTTCCAACAATAATTTTGAAACCCTGCTTTGTAATTCGAGCGTAGGCAAATTATGTCCATTTGCATCTTTTATTTCTGTATCATGGTTCCATACCACGTGAAGAATAATATTTTTGTAATTGTCATCCGCAGAATGTTTATGCAGGTTCCATTGGGAAGAATTTATATGTAGTTCCACATTGCCTGCCCACAGAGTATCATTGATCTTAATTCTTGCTTCAGAAAAATCGGGCCCCTGGTTATGATTATGCATACCTGGATGGATAACGGAAATACTATCGCCATTGGTGGAGAGCAGATCTTTATTGTTATAATATTGAAATTTCCAAATGTATTGAAGAATATCTTCTCTCATAGCAATCGGTTGGAAAATGAAAATGGATATTAAAAATAATGAAATAAAAATAAAAGCTTTCAGTTTACGTTTTAAATACCTCTTGCGCGCCTTTTTCGCCATGAACTAAAAAAACGGTTTTCACTTTTGAAGAATCCTGATTGCACAGAAATTGAAGGAGATCGTTTATCTGAGAGCCGATAAGCCTTTCCTCTTATCTTATTTATATATGAAAGAACTTCCATAGTATAGTCAATAAATGAAAAGAGATTTTTTTCGGTTCGCCACTCAACCCATCGCACTTTAAATCTTCTTATTCTCATCCCTTTTTCTCCATAAAATATTTTATTATTTTCGCCCTTCAAGTTTAATGCTAACTACTATATGAAAACGACTCTCACTACGCTACGGTTTTTTGCGGCTACGCTGTCAATTGCTTTTTTATTTTCAAATTGTAAAAAGGAGGCTGCGCGGGCCGGCGACAAAATACAGCAAGGGGATACCACTATTGAGATTAATGCCATTTTTCCGCAGGACGGAAGCTCTCTACATTTTTTGCAAGTAAGGATTAACGATGTAATTGATGCGCCAATCAATGTAACGGTCACTTTTCACCTTAAAAACGGGGAGCAAAAAACTATCCCGGTCACTTTTCCTGCGGGTTACAAGAACCTGATATCGTGGGGTGGTGATAACTATATCAACACACTGGATTATGACGGGCATACGGATTCTACCGGCAATGGTTCGACACCGATAGTAGATGGAAGCTGGGATGTGTCGTCCGTGGAAATTACGGCGGTTAGTTGCCCGGACAAAGAATATGGTTTTAAAGTATTGGCAGGATCTGATGACTGGACCTTCTATCACCCAAAAGCTCCGTTGACAAGTGTACGTTTTATCGTGAACAAAGACACAGTCTCATATGCTGATTATGATTTTAATACTAATGCTTGTCTTTACAGAGCCAATCTGCAGGCATATGGTTTTACTTTTTTCTTCTACCAGGTGAATTTGTATTCTGATACCGCCAGCTACCCGCTACATACAGGAATGACGATAGATATTCCGGCCATGGTTTATTACTGGAATTCGAGAAACTATGGCAGCCAGCCGGACGACGTGGATTCAGCCTCTAACGGATCAACGCTGCAACTTACTATTACGAATGTTACTGACACTCACTTTGATGCTACTTTTTCGGGTAAGCTATGGTCTTCACGGCAAACGGATACGCTTTTCATTTCAGAAGGTGAAATAAAGAATGCTTTGTTGCCGGGGGAGGTGGATAAGTGATTAATGTTCCGGATTGTGAACCTTTCAAACGTTTGATGCTTAGCCAACCAGCAACAAAAGAATTAATAGCGAAAATTACAACCTTGCATTTGTATGATAATCCATAGTTGCAACCTTACTGTTTGCCTATTTTCTTCAAAGCCTCGCCGGAAAGTATAATAGCCGAACTATCGGAAATGTGTAGTTGTAAAGTTTGAATTTGTGCATGTCCAATATCAAGAATCGTGTGGCCGGTTACATCCGCTTTAACAGAATTAATATTTATTGTTTCATTACTTTTTATTTTATCCGAAGCTGCCTGAGGTGGATTATCGCCAAAATGAATCTGAATGGGTTTATTTATAACGGTATCTGTCTTTTTAATTGATTTATAATCAGGCGACATTTCAAATTCAACCGCAGCAGAATCTCTCTGAACTACCTGAATGGAATCCATATAAGGGATCATACTTTCAAGCTCAAATGTAGATTTCCCAGACATGTTTACTGCTATGCTTTTTTGTTTCAATTTAAACATTCCGAAGGTGGTATTAAACCCTTCTACAGAAAGAAGTTCGGGCGAAAAAATACGAACCAGGATTGCAGATTTCATCCTGTCTTTTTCATTTTGATTGTCACTCTTGTAGATAAATTTTAGGAAGAGTGTATCGTTTTTTACAACTGATTTCACTATTGGAGGATGTGTTCTCTCCCAATCATTTAAAATACGAACAGAACAATTTTTGCTTTGCTCAAAGGCAATATTGGTAATATTTCCGCCATTGATTTTAATATATTTAAAAGGTTGTGAAAACACAGTTGCATAGTTCCAGTAC
This sequence comes from uncultured Chitinophagaceae bacterium, assembly GCA_963815085.1. Lineage (GTDB taxonomy): Bacteria > Bacteroidota > Bacteroidia > Chitinophagales > Chitinophagaceae > Ginsengibacter. The sequence goes on from CAWFFT010000046.1 coordinate 16,697, forward strand.
AGGTCGCTTTTATCTATCTTATTGTATTCTTTTTTTAAAACTATATTCGACATCAGCAGCCCCGAAACGAGCAGGATGAGCATAACGAGTAATATCTTTGAACTTAATTTCATATCATTTGTTTTTAAAATTGTCTTTTACAAATTGTTCATATAAGGTTTTAATTTCCTTGAAATCAATATCGAGTAAAAAAATGTTGCGTAAAAAAACAGGAAGTTCATTTTCCATAAATTGCTCTTTGCGAAAACCCAATATTTTTTCCATCGCATTATCGTCTATAAAATAGCCCACTCCTCTTTTGTTGGTGATTATGTCGCGCTGCTGCAAAAAATCATATGCCCGTTGCACCGTATTCGGATTAACCTCCATGTTTACCGCCATATCTCTTATGCTAATAAGTTTGTCACCAAGTTTCCATTTTTTTAATAAAATCTGCTCGCAAACATATTCCGCAATCTGTATGTAAATAGCCGGTGTTTCTTTAAAATCCATTTAATTAATTTAAAATTCTTTTTCACGTAAACGAATAAACGCAACGGCCCATAATATTATGGGTAAGCCAAAATTTAAAAAGTACCATATAGGATCATGTACATTTTGAGGAAGATCTACCGAACCTGTTTCTTTTCCTACTAAAATTTCAACATATTGAAATGGGAAAGCATCATTTAAATTTTTGAACATAATAGTTGCAAGCAGATAATTCAATCCATAAATACCAAAACATAAAATACATAGCCCGAGGGCAACTTTTATTAAAGCGCTTTTGTTAAAATATAGAGAGCCGATAAGCATGAATCCTGAACAGACAGCAGCCATCGGATAACATTGATTAGCAAATCTACCTGTAAATGAAAACTGGTAAACGGCTTCATATAATTGTTTATAAAACGGGCCACTTGTGTCAAGGCTGTTGTGGTAAGCTAATACAAATCCTGCATCCATGATACGGTAAAATATCATGAAAGTTAATGGATACAATACGGCTACAATAACAAATGCAACAAGCCATTTTTCAAAATTGGATACCGGCAATGTAAGATAAGATGAGCCACTGGCCCCGGAACTAAAATAATTAAATACAAAAGCTGCCATGACAAAATCACCTCCAACAAAACCCCATAGAAATGACAGGTTTTGAGCTGCAGGAAAACCAACAAAGGTTTTCATAAGGTAATAAACTATCAAAATAAAAAGAAAGATCAATGCTGTGAAACCAAACAAATGAGTTGGTTTTTCTAAAAAAGTTTTCTTTAACAGTAATGCAAACCGTCTTACATTGAAAGTCTTATTCATTATCGTGTTTTTAATTTTTAAAAATTGCTTTTGCCTTCGCAGGATTGTAAGTAATTGCATTAAAAAGATGCTCAAGATTCACTTTTGTTTCTTCATCATTGGTGTTTTTCATCACGACTGAAAAACCTTTCAGTGATTCTTCGCTATAAAGAATTTTTTGTGGCTCATTCAACTCAGTTACATTTTTAAAACAAAGTTTTTCTGTTATATCGCTAACGGATGCGTTTAAAAGCAACTCGCCATTGTCAACAATGATCACACGATCAATTAAATTATCGAGATCGCGTATCTGGTGGGTAGAAATAAAAATGATTTTATCATCAGTAAATATAGAAGCAATTAATTTTCTAAATTTTATCTTGGAAGGAATATCAAGTCCATTCGTAGGTTCATCTAATAACAGTAGCCTGGTATTACAAGCAAGTGCAAACGCAATTATGAACTTCTTTTGTTGGCCAAAGGAAAGGCCATTTAGCTTACCTTTTTCTTTTACATCTAATTGTTCCAGGTAATTATAAAACTGATCATCATTAAACGTGGGATAAAACGGGGAAAATAACTTCTTGTATCCTTCTACCGTAAGTGCCGGCACATACACTTCTTCAGGAATAAAATAGATTGTTTGCAAAAAAGATGGCCATCTTTTTTTCGGTTCAAAGCCATTTACAGAAATGCTGCCATTTTTCGGGAATAACAAGCCAATAAAATTTTTAAGCAATGTGGATTTACCGGCACCGTTTTTACCAAGCAGTCCGTAAATACTTCCCACTTCAAGTTTGAGGCTTAAATTTTCATACAATAAGCTTTTTCTTTTATAGCCAAAAGAAAGATTTTCAATTTCTATCATAGTGTATTAGTTAAGTAGTACACTGCAAATGTAAATATATTTATTTCATATTTTCAAATTTATTTTTAAAAGCGAATTTCTGGTTACCGGAAAATAAAGTTGAGAACTCCCGGGATTAAAATGTAAATGCAAGAGCAGCTTCATCTTCGAAGCTTCCGGGCAATTCCCGCTGCAGTAAACAAAGAAATAATGAGATTTTTATTTTAGTATCGATATTCCCCGGCCCTTGTGTAGAATTTCAAACTGCCAATCTTTCTTCTTCAGTCGTTATACTTTGAATTAACCATACAAGAAAGGATAAAGCCATGATTACGAAAGCAGTTACCGGAAACCAAAATGACAAGGCAAAAGTGAAGCCATATAGAAAAAGTCCATATCGTACATAAGTTGCCTGTTCCTTCACTTTTCCAACATGAATATTTGGCTTAAGTAACGTTTCTGCAGATAAACAAATATTCAACATAATATTCCATGCAATGTTATTAAGGAGAATTACACCGCAATATAAGGTGATGGCCGGTTGAGCCAACACCCTGTCAGGGCTGCTAAGATATTCGGCAACGGCTGCTGTAACAAAGGGCACCAACACAACGGATAACAACAACATGCCGTTGGCATACGTAAACTTCTGGCTTGTTCTATTTAATAATTTAAAAAGATTTGTATGATTTACCCAGGCAATCAGGATGAAAATAAAGCTAAGTAAAAATGCCAGAAGAGAAGGCAGGTTATGTGCAAATGCGGTCCACACCTCCTTTTTTGTGTGAACATTATCTATCGGTGGCACTTTAATATCAATAATTAAGAGTGTAATTGCTATAGCAAATACGCCGTCGCAAAAAGCTTCCAGGCGCGAGTTAGGATTTTTTTCTGACATCCTTTTAAAGTTGTTAGTTTTTTGAAATCAAAAAGACAGTTTTATAGTTCCTTAAATTGATACAAAAGTTTCGTGTATTCCACCCTGTTGTATTCTATAAAGTAAATGTACTACTCTCTTTTTAAAGCAATCTATTTACAGCTTAAGAATAAACGGCACTGTTGGGTTAACAGGGAATTTCCTTTATTCCTCCAAGTGTAAAGAAGAAGGAAGCTTCAATTTAAATGTGAAGACTGATTTACACCCGGAAAGCAGGTATCTTACTCCAGATTATTAAAATTGGTAGTAAACAAAGAAATTGTAAAGATTTTTATTTCTTCTTAATCAGCCCTTGATAAATTGAACCTATTCTTAAATCCGGAATAACCTCAATTGTTGAATTTCATAACATTGCCTTAATAATTACGTAAAGTTCAGTTCACATTAAAATCTTCACTTTGCATAACCATTATATCTCCAAATGAATGGAACCGATTATTTGCCTTTGATCTACTACAGAAATTCAACTCTTTTCTCCCTGTCCATTTTCTCTCTAATCATCTTAAATACAAACCTATGCATTCATTAAAAAACAGTTTAACCAATTTATTAACGCGGATATTTCTTTTCCGGTTTTATAGTTTTTATTCTCCGTTTAAAAGTGACCACCGCTAATGGAAAAAATAAAAAAAAGAAAGGTAGAGATTGTAGTTATCTCAGATGTTCATTTGGGAACCTATGGCTGCCATGCAAAAGAATTGTTGCATTATCTGAAAAGTATTAAACCGAAAAAAGTAATTCTGAATGGAGATATTATTGATATCTGGCAATTCAGCAAAAGGTATTGGCCCAAAAGCCACACGAAAGTTATTAAACAATTGCTGGAGTGGATTAGTAAAGGTGTGAAAATGTATTATGTGACCGGCAATCATGATGAAATGCTGAGAAAATTTGCGGGTTTTAAAATGGGTTCACTAAAGATTGTAAATAAAGTGGTGC
>CAWFFT010000047.1:0-41227 GCA_963815085.1 uncultured Chitinophagaceae bacterium
TCTGCGAACAGAAGCAGCGGTGCGTTTTGAAAAAGGAATTAATATCGGGAACACGGTTGAGGTTTTGAAACACGCAGCAATGATGTTAAAAGAACTTGCAGGCGGAAAAATTTCTTCTGAGGTAATTGATGATTATCCGGTTCCGAGAGCGAAGAAAGAAATAACGTTATCCAATTTTTACCTTAAAAAAATAAGTGGAAAAAATTATCATTCCGATACGGTAAAAAGCATTTTAACTTCTTTAAATTTTACAGTTTTAAGAGAAGGCCTTGATAATATAATGGTAGAAGCGCCTTATAGTAATCCTGATATTACTATTCCCGCCGACATTATTGAAGAGATCATGCGGATTGACGGGCTTGATAATATTGAAATTCCTTCTTCCATTACAATTACTCCGTCGATTGATTCAGGCTTAATTGAAGCCGCTAAAAAGGAAAAAATAGCGGGGTGGCTTGTTGGAAATGGTTTTCATGAAATCTTTACAAATTCTATCACTAATAGCAAATATTTTAAAGAAGAAACGCTTGCTACAACAGTTTCCATCATCAATAGTTTAAGTGAAGGCTTGAATGTTTTGCGGCCTTCAATGTTACCAACCGCGTTGGAAGCGGTTTCTTATAATTTAAACAGGAAAAACAGTGATTTACTTCTTTTTGAATTTGGGAAAACCTATTCGATTGTTGAAGGTGTGTATCACGAAAAGCCAAACCTGGCAATTTATATAACAGGGAATAAAACTGAAACGAACTGGAGTGAACAAACAAAAAAAGCAAATATTTATTTTGCTAAAGGAATATGTGAAGCGATTTTCACTTTAACAGGAATAGAAAAGTATCAATTTGAAATTTCTGAAAATGAGGATCTGGAAGAGGCGTTAACTGTTTCTGTAAAGGGAAAAAACATTGCAGTTCTAGGAGCAGTCAAAATCGCGCAATTAGAAAAATTTTCAATCAAGCAACCGGTTTATTTCCTCTATTTTGATTGGCAAAATCTTATGTCTTTCAGCAAAAAAACTGAAATTACTTTTGACCCAATTTCAAAATTCCCACAGGTACAACGCGACCTTTCCATTTTGGTTGATAAAAAAGTGCCCTACAAAGAAGTTGAAGAATTGGTCAAATCTTTGCATATTAAAAAGCTACGAAAGATTCGGTTGTTTGATGTATTTGAAAATGAAAGATTAGGAGAGAATAAAAAATCATTCGCAATTAATTTTACTTTTCTTGATAAGGAAAAGACGATGACCGATGATGAAATTGAATCAATAATGAATAAAATTATTTCCAACATTGAAAGCAAACTTGATGCTGTAATAAGAAGTAATGGCTGAGAATATTGAAATTCATATAAAAAATCTTCAATCTAAATTGCAATTGCTTTTGAAAAAGCATGCGTTACTGCAAAAAGAGAATGAGCAGCTTGAGAAAGAAAATGTGAATATGAATTTGAAGATAAAAGCTTTACATGAAAAAAACAGCCAGCTAGAAATGCAGCTGAATATTTTAAAAACTTCAGCAGGAAAACTGGAAGGAAAAGAGAAATCGGATTTTGAAAAAAGTATCAACGGTTATATACGCACGCTGGATAAATGTATATCGATTTTAAATAAATAATGATGGCCAACGATCAGTTAATCCCGCTTAATATTGTAATAGCCGATAGAAGTTACCGAATTAAAATATTGGCTTCTGATGAGGAAACGATTAGGAAAGTTTTAAAAACAATCAACGAAAAAATCCTGGAATTCAAAACACAATTCGCCGGAAAAGACATGCAGGATTACGTTTCAATGGTTTTGATTTGGTATGCAACACAGGCAAAAGAAAATACATCCGAAATTTTAAACGAAGATCTGGTTCAATCCTTATTAAAAATGGAAAAGCAGTTAGATGAAGTGATTTAGAATGTTTTTCTATTACCGGATTTTATTTACAATTTCCAATTCTCCTTTCGATAAAGCTTCCCACCATTCGTCAGTTACATCTTCCAAACGATATTCGGTATCTACATCATAATCGCCGTTTTCGTCTATTTGGTAAAAGCAATTATTAAGCGTATCCAGTACGCTGTTAACCGATTTCAATTCAACAAATAGAAGCCGGCTTACCAATCTTTTATTGATTTTTTGTTCCAAAAATTCGACCCTTTTTTCAAGAGAAGAAATTTTATCATCGCGCCACGCTAAAAAAATACAGGCAAAAAGAATAGCAAGAATTATAAGTATGGTAGATAACATGAATTGCTCTTTTTTTGTTTTTATCCTATGGCGATGCTATTGGGATAGATTCTTCTCTGCGGTTTCTTAATAACAGGATTAACCGATTTGTTCGTTTCCAGAATCATAAAATAGACGCTGCTGAGGAGAATGGATAAAACAAGACTTGCCAGTATTGATATCTTTGCTATATCCCGGTTTATCTCACCGGTAAAAGCAAGGGTGGTGGTAAAAATAGACATCGTAAAACCAATTCCTGCCAGTGAACCAACGCCAATCAGTTGTTTTAAATTCGTATTCAAAGGCAATTTAGCAATTTTTAATTTGATCATGATCTTGCTAAAAAGAAAAATTCCAACTGGTTTTCCTATCACCAATCCCATGATTACGCCAATGGAAATTGGGCTGTTGAACGCGGTCATATCGGCCGGCACCAGGATGGCGGTATTGGCCAAAACAAATAATGGAAGAATAATAAAATTAACCGTTTTGTGAATGGCATTTTCCAGTTTGGGAAGAGAATTTACAGGCATTGCAAATGCTACCAAAACGCCGCTGATGCTTGCTTCCACACCTGAATTGAAAATAATATACCATAAAATCAATGACAGTGCCAACTGAACAATTCCCGGCTTTAAATTACGATAATTGCAAAGCCACAACAGTGAATAAACAAGTAACGCATATAATAACATTATCCAATTGATGTCACTTCCATAGAAAAGTGCTATAACGACAATCGCTCCAAGATCATCAATAATTGCAAGCGCCATCAGGAAAATTTTCATACTTCCAGGGACGCGCTTACCAAGCAATGAAGCAATACCGAGAGAAAAAGCAATGTCAGTGGCGGTTGGTATTCCCCAGCCATGAACAAAAGAAGATCCGTGGTTGATAGAAACATAAATTAATGCAGGCACGATCATGCCTCCCAGGGCTGCGCCAAAAGGAAGAATAGCTTTTTTAAATCCGGACAATTCTCCATCCAACAATTCTCTTTTAATTTCCATGCCTGCAAAGAGAAAAAAGATCGCCATCAAAAGATCGTTGATCCACTTCAGGTTTGAATGCGGCAGATGAATATTGCCGCCATAATGAATCGGTGAAGTCCAGAAACTTCGATACCAGGAACCATCAAAAGAATTGGATAAGGTCAACGAAACGATGGCACAAAAAAGTAAAAGTATCCCTGTTGAACGGCTGTCATTAAAAAAGAACTTTAAAGGATCTATAGCTTTTCTTACAAGTTCACGCATTACTATTACTTGTTTAATTATTTCAAAAAAACTTCAGACCAAACCGATAAATGACGGTCTGGTCTGAAGGCAATTACTAATCCAGGTAACCAACAACACCCATTTCAGGAATATCCAGGCCTGCAATTTCATCTTCTGCTTTCACTCTAATCGGAGTAATCTTATTAGAGATTTTGAAGAAAACGTACATCACTACGAAAACAAAAATGGCACAAGTAAGAACACCTATTAACTCAGCGATGAATTGTTTCCCATCTCCATAAAATAAACCTTTTACAGTACCGGGAACACCATTCCAGCCATCTCCATAAGAGCCGTCAGCAAAAAGGCCAAGCGCCAGGCAACCCCATGCTCCATTTACACCATGAACTGCAAAAGCACCAACAGGATCATCGATTTTTAATTTTCTATCGACGAAATTGTAAGCAAGAATAACCAGTACACCTGCAATAGCACCTATTATTATTGAAGAAAGAGAATTTACAAAAGCACACGGAGCAGTAATGGCAACAAGCCCTGCGAGCATTCCATTACAAAGCATGCCCGGATCTGGTTTTTGTCCTTTTGCATACATATATAATAAAGCAGCAAAAGCGCCTGCTGCACTTGCCAGCATGGTGTTAGTAGCAACTACACCAATCCTTAGATCGCCGCCAGCTAAAGTAGAGCCTGGGTTAAAACCAAACCAGCCAAAAGCCAGGATGAATGTACCCACTATTGCCATCGGAATGTTGTGTCCGGGAATTGTATTTACTTCGCCGTTTTTACCATATTTGCCTATTCTAGGGCCAATTACAATTGCCCCGGCAAGAGCCGCCATTCCACCTACCATGTGTACAACCGATGAACCCGCGAAATCCACATGTCCGTGTCCAAGGCCAAAGTTTACACCAAGTTGAGAAAGCCATCCTCCTCCCCAAACCCAGTTACCAAAAACAGGATAAACGAACATTGAAATAAAGAAGCCATAAATAATAAATGATTTAAAAGACCATCTTTCCGCCATAGAACCGGTGGGTATAGTAGCGGTAGTATCCATGAAAACCATTTGGAAGAGGAACAAAGTAAAAATGCCCACATCATAAACTTTACTGTTCAGGAAAAATCCTACATGACCCGCAAGGCCGAAATCATGACCAAAAAGAGAAACAGTATATTCATGTGGAACAACGCCCGGCATCCCACCAAGCGCAGCAATATTTAAACCTCCGCCAAACATGATGGCAAAACCGCAAATCCAAAAGCCAAGAATACCGATGCCGTATACCATAAAGTTCATACCCATGGTGTGTGCGACATTTTTCTTTTGGGTAAACCCTGTTTCAACCATTGCAAAACCAGCTTGCATAAACATTACAAGGAAGCCAGCGACTAATGTCCACACAATATTGATGGCAATTTGGTTATGACCGGTAGCAGCACCTACTTCTTCCAAAGTTGGTTTTCCTGCTGTGGACGCGGCAATGTCATTTATTGTTCCGGTATTTGCGCCAGTTGGATCCTGAGCAAAAGAAGGGAGGGCAAACAAGATAAATAATAAAAGCATTAATGGAATTAAAGCCTTTATGGTTCCTTTTTTTGGGCTTTTAAAGCACTTTTTAATATCAAATGATCTCATAATTAAAGGTTTGATGTGTGTAATAAAAAAGGGTTAAGTTTTGTTAAAAGTGATAAGTAGCGGCAAGCAGGCCGGTAAATGTTGATTTAGTGGCCGAATTATCATTTTTTTCAAAAACAGCATCTTTAGCTGCATCAATTCTTAATTCAGGAATGATAGTCAAGTTCCCAACCCTGAAATTCGGCGAAAGTGTTACATCAAAAATGCTGGTTGCCGGCGCGCCAACCACAGCCTTTTTGTTATCAAAGTATTCGGTTCTCAAGGTGATACCGAACGCACTTGTAGGATCAACGGTAAAGTATAGGGCTGAACCCCACCAGCTTGCGCTTGATCCGCCTTTGGGTTTCACAGATTGAACTGTTCCGTTATAACCTAAACTGAATTTGTCAGTAACTGCATCTGTAAGTACCACATCAAATTGTGAAGTGCTGTAAGATCCACCGTACGATCCCTGGTAGTTTACGTAGGCTTTAAACTTGTCATTAGCAGTTCCGGTACTGAATTGAGCTAAAGCATATCTGCGTGAACCGGCTTCAGCCACTACATCAGTAGTATTGGCAACTCCGATCATTAAGGCGCTTTTAGCTCCAAGACCGATATCGGCCTTTAAACCAGTGTGAGAAAACGGACCGTAAGAAAACATGTAATCCATGCTGTAGTTGCGGTTCAGATAGGCGTCGGTTAACTCGTAGCCTATGTGCGTCATCCATTTGCCCATCGTTAGTTTAAATTTATCGCTGATTGCATAACTTAGATAAGCTTGCTTAACAGCAAATAAAGTGGGATAGCTGGGGTCGCCATAAGAAAATTCTTCGGCTCTTGGCCCAAAACCTAAATCTACAGTGGCGCTTGCTTTTCCAAAGGTGTGATCTGCACGAATGCTTGCCATTCCTAGCTGGAAGGAGTTCTGAGAATTGGTAAAACTTGTGTAATTATTCGTGAACCCATCTTTAGGATTAGCGAAGTTGTACCTGAAATAAGTATCTACAGATCCTGTGATAGTAGGTGCCGGAGAAACAGGTGCAATTGAGTCAGTTTGTGCATGAGCAGAATTAATTGTGCCCAGAATGACACATGATGTCAAAATTTTTCTTAACATTGTTGTAGAATTAAAGGTTAAAAATGGAGAGGGTGTAGCAGTTATCTTTTCACAGAAGATAACACTTAGCTATTCCCTTTCTTGTTATATACTAGAGTCATAATAGTTATTGTAATTTTTCTTTTACAATTAGCTGTGAGAATATTTGTGATTGTTGGGCGCTTCTTTAGCATTTATTATTCCTTTGGAAAATTCGCCATTACGCTTTACCAACACCGAGGCCTGTAAAACTTTTTCAGTCTGCTGAGGCGAATCAAATGGTAATTGCTGTTCGATAACAGCTTCAGGCTGCCTTAATAATAAGGTTCCCTGTAAATACTTTTCATCGTGTTGTGAAGCATCTAATCCCAATTCTTCATCTGCTTCGCTTACTCTCATTGGCATTATCCAATTGATAAATTTGAAAATTCCGTAGGAAACAGAAAAACTATAAGCGATTACAATTCCTAAACCTTTTAATTGAGTAAAAAAGAAAGCGGGATTGCCATAAAATAATCCATCATTTCCACCGCTATTTATGGCTTTGCTAGCAAAAACACCAGTGAGAATCATGCCTACGATACCACCTATGCCATGGCAAGGAAATACGTCCAATGTGTCATCTAAAGGAGATTTGGATTTATAATAAACTGCAAGGTTGGAGATAATTGCAGCAACAAAACCGATAAAAATACTTTGAGGTATAGCCACAAATCCTGAAGCAGGTGTGATTGCAACAAGCCCAACAACTGCTCCAATACAAAAACCTAAAACGGAAGGTTTTTTGCCTCTTAATACATCAAAAAACATCCAGGCTAAACCTGCGGAAGCAGCGGCTGTGTTAGTAGTAGCAAATGCTGAAACAGCCAAAGAATTAGCGGCTAAGGCAGAACCGGCATTGAAACCAAACCATCCAAACCACAGCAAACCGGTCCCGATAAGAACATAAGGGATATTTGCAGGAGGAATTTCTCTGTGTTCCAGGTGCACTTTTCTTCTTTTTAAAACGATAGCTCCTGCAAGTGCAGCGCAACCTGCAGAAATATGAACAACTGTTCCTCCTGCAAAATCGAGAACACCCATTTTGAATAAAAATCCGTTTGGATTCCATGTCCAATGTGCAATTGGCGCATAAACAAACAGGCTAAACATTACAATAAACAGGATGTACGAAGAAAAACGGGTTCTTTCAGCAACAGCTCCAACAACGAGGCTTGGAGTTATGATGGCAAACATTAATTGAAAAAGAGCAAACAACAAAAGTGGTATAGAAGGCGCCAAACTCCATGGAGCGCCAGAGTTTACACCTTTAAAAAAAAGATGTGAAAGCGGGTTTCCAATAAAACCTCCTATTGAATCTCCAAAAGCCAAACTATATCCGACAGTAATCCATAATACGCTTACGATGCCTGCAGCTACAAAGCTCTTTATCATGGTCGATAGAACATTTTTTCTATGAACCATCCCACCGTAAAAGAATGCAAGTCCGGGTGTCATTAAAAAGACCAAAGCCGTTGCAACGAGAATCCAGCTAATATCTGCTGTGTTATATTTGCCTGCATCATTAAAGTTAGCAAAAGAAGGAACGAATAAGGCAAGGATGGCAACAACCATTAAAACAATAAAAGGACCAGACTTACTTAAATTAATTTTTTTCATATGTTTAATTAATTATTCAAAAATATTCATTATTTCGATAAGTCTGGCATTATTTGTAACATATTTATTATAATAATATCAATAAATAGTTGCAAATTGCCTAAGAAATCTTCAATTCAATGGAAAAAATGAAAAGAAAAAGCTGGAATTTAAAATGTATAAAAAATCAATGTATTGTAAAGCCATAAATTTGGAAAATTTCTATTTCGCATTTATTAGTTCAATTAAAGCGTGAGATAACTTTGTAATGCTTTTACATAATTTTCAAACGCTTCAATTCCCAGTGGAGTGATTTTGCAAATTGTTTGAGGATAATTATTGTTGAACTGCTTTATGATTTCAATATAACCAGTTTCTTTAAGTTTGCTTATCTGGACGCTTAAATTTCCGGAAGTCGCATTTGTGTTTTCTTTTAAAAAAGTAAACTCTGCTTCTTTTACACTTACTAGTAGCGATATGACTGCGAGGCGCAATTGAGAATGTAATATTGGATCCAGTTCTTTAAACTGCATTAGTGTGGTTTAGGAAGTGCATATAAAATCTGTTTGGTAAAGTAAAAAGAGAATCAAATCCATTTTAAAGTCTTGTTTTTTATCAAACCTTCTCCTACTTCTTTTTTAAAAATTTTTTTCAAAATATATCCCGGAACAATCCAGGCTGCAATTATGCCTAAAGAAATCAATAGCAATTGATAATGCAGAGGTGAAACACACAAAAAACAGAAAGTACCCAGCAACAAATACACCTATTACCAATGGGCTGAAGTTGAAAAATTTACCAGGCAATAAAATAGTATGAGCCATCAGCACAAAAAATACAGCGCTCCAGATTTCCGGTTTATAGAAGCGCAATAAAGTAAAGGGCGCGATTAGTTTGACTCTTTCATCTTGATGTTTTCAATTTTTAGGTCTGTTATTGTTTGTTTCTTAATTTTTGATATTCTTTTTCCACTTGTGATTCGTGAATGTGATAAACAGAAATGTAGTTTAGGATAACAGCAATTCCCCAACCAACCATCGGCCAAACGGGCCACGGAACACTTTGAATCCTTACCGGCGGCGGTGTTGGATTATTCTTTAATGAGATGTACCACATTGTCCAGAAAAATAAATTCATTATAAAATAAATGAGCACATGATATTTAAAGGCTGCTCTCCTTTGTGCCATTTTCCATAATTCCGGGTCTTTGTTTTCGTCTGTCATAGTTTAAGTTTTTTAGGTTTAAAAATGAGTTAAGTTGCAGGTGATTATTTATTTCGTCCTGCGTTCTGTCTATACCTAAACTTACAAAATATCCGAGGTAAACAAATCTTTCTACCTCTAATTTCTACCAGGCCAATTGTATAAGAAGCTGTTAATAACAAAGGAAAAGTAGTAATTTAAATTTTTTTTAAATTTGTCACAAATATAAAGTGGTTTATGTTGTAAACTAAATATTTGACAAAAATATTTTTTTAACCGTAACGAATAGTGACTTTTTAGCCTAGAAGTGCTTATAAATTAATGTTTTATAAATTTATAGCGGCATTTGTTCTTATATGTGAAGGATTAGAAAATTTATTCACATCGCCGAAAATTAATTTGTTTATCTGCCTGCAATTTGTAATTTAGCAATAGAATTTAATGGGTTAGTAAGTACAAAGAGCTGGTAGCAATACCGGCTCTTTTACTTTTCAGTAAAGAAACTTTTATCATTGATTTTTATTTTCAGTTTTTTTAAACAATTTACTTTTCCTTTTTTTTCTTCTCTTCTCTTGATAATGATTGTTTAATTTCATTGCTTTCAAAATTTTTTAAATGAGTAAAACTAAGACCGCTTTTTTTTGCAGCAATTGCGGACAGCAAAGTGCGAAGTGGGTTGGTAAATGTCCTTCATGTAATGAATGGAATACGTTTGTTGAAGAGATAATTGTGAGAGGAAATGAAAAGAAAGAAAATGAGTGGAAAGAATTTTCAGGATTGAGTGGCGGACTAAAAACAATTTCGCTTCGGGACGTCTTGAGTGGTGAGGAAAACAGAATTGTAACAGAAGACGCAGAACTAAATCGCGTACTTGGTGGTGGAATTGTTCCGGGAAGTATTGTGTTAGTCGCGGGAGAACCGGGCATTGGTAAATCAACACTTTTTTTGCAGGCGGCACTTCAATTGAAAAATCTTGTTACTCTATATATTAGCGGAGAAGAAAGTGAGCAGCAAATAAAAATGCGTGCCGACAGGCTTCGAATAAATAATGAAAAATTTTTCCTGTTGACAGAGACCAACACGCAAACTATTTTTAAAGAGATAAAAAAACTAAAGCCACAATTAGTTATTGTTGATTCTATTCAAACACTTCAAACTCCTTATATAGAATCGGCTCCCGGAAGTGTATCTCAAATAAGAGAGAGTGCGGCGGAACTCCAGCGGTTTGCAAAAGAAAGTAACACACCGGTTTTTTTGATCGGCCATATTACTAAAGATGGAAGTATAGCCGGACCAAAAATCCTGGAGCACATGGTGGATACGGTTCTGCAATTTGAAGGTGATCGTCATTACGCTTATCGGATTTTAAGAACTTTAAAAAACCGTTTTGGTTCTACATCAGAACTCGGAATTTATGAAATGAGTGTTGAAGGAATGAAAGAAGTTAAAAACCCTTCTGAAATTCTGATCACTGAAAAAGATGAGCAATTGAGTGGTGTTGCCATCGCAGCAACCATGGAAGGAATCCGTCCTTTGTTGATTGAAGTGCAGGCGCTGGTTACGCAAAGTGTTTATGGAACGCCTCAACGAACCAACACCGGTTTTGATCTGAGAAGATTGCAATTATTACTTGCAGTTTTGGAAAAACGTGGTGGTTTTCACTTCGGTGTAAAAGATGTTTTTATCAATATTGCCGGTGGATTAAAAGTAGAAGATCCTTCTATCGATTTGGCGGTATTGAGTGCTTTGCTTTCTTCTTATGAAGATGTGCCCTTGCCGATGCAAATTTGTTTTTCAGGAGAAGTAGGATTAAGCGGCGAAATAAGAGCGGTAAACCGGATCGAACAAAGAATCGCCGAAGCGGAAAAATTGGGTTTTGAAAAAATTATTGTGAGTAAATACAACACCAAAGGTTTAGGCAAAAACAAATTCAATATTGAAGTAGTTCCTTTGGGGAAAGTAGAAGAACTGTACAGGTATTTATTTTAATCATGATTAAAAACTGCCATTGAAAATTTCTTCCGTCATTTCATCACCGCTGTTCCATTTGTTTTATCCGCACAATTGTATCGGTTGCGGAAGCGATATTATTAGCGAAGACAATTTTCTTTGTCTTGAATGTATCAATGATTTACCTCACACTAATTTTGCAATGCATAAAAACAACGCAGTTGAAAAAAAGTTTTGGGGAAGAATTGCTGTAGCTTCTGCGATGAGTGAATTTTATTTTTCAAAAGGATCAATCATTCAGAATATGATTCATGAATTTAAATATCGTGGAAATAAAAAAGCCGGATACTATTTTGGAAAACTGATGGGAAAAAGTTTACTCAATTCTACCCGGTTTAATATTGATGTTATTGTTCCACTTCCTTTATTTGAAAGAAAGGAAAAAGCAAGAGGTTTTAACCAGGCTGAAATTTTATCAAATGGAATTGCTGAAATGATAGGCAAACCGGTGATAAGAAAAAATGTGATAAGAAAAATTGCTACAGAAACACAAACAAAGAAACAGCGACTTGAAAGATGGAAAAATGTGGAAGGAATTTTTTATGTAAACAACCAGGCTGAACTGGAAGGCAAAAATATTTTGTTAGTAGATGATGTAATAACTACAGGAGCAACTATTGATGCATGTGGCTCTGAAATTTTAAAAATTAAAGATGTAACCCTTAATGTGGCATCATTAGCAATCGCAGGAAGCTGATTTAGCTTACAGTAAATCTACAAATAAGTATAATTTTTATTTTCCTTTTCAGTAGACTAATGAATAAAAAAGAGAACTGTTTCCGCAACAATTCTCCTTTTAATAATTATTTCAAATTTTACTTACCTGGTGGTTCCCATTTTTGCTTCAATTGAAAGTGTTGCATGAGGAACAGCTCTTAATCTGGCTTTATCAATCAGTTTTCCGGTAACCCGGCAAATTCCGTAAGTTTTATTTTCAATACGCATCATTGCCTTTTCCAAATGATCGATAAAAGTAATCTGGCGGCTTGCCATCTGGCTCAATTGTTCTCTTTCCATGCTAAGGCTTCCATCTTCCATTGTCATATAACGATTGTCGCTTTCATCACCTCCCATTTGATCTTTACGTGTAATTAATCCTTGTAAATATCCAAGCTCTTTTTTTGCGATTTCAAGTTTTCGTGTAACTAATTCTCTAAATTCCTGTAATTCAGCGTCACTGTATCTCATAGTTGGACCATTGTTTTCAGAAGGCGTTTGATCAAGAACAGATTTGGTGAATTCCGGTTCATATTTTCGTGCTTTATCTGTATTGGTTTTAGGCATTATAAATTCTTTTTTGGGTTTTTTCTCTTCCTTTTTCGCTTTCACTTTAGCCATTGCTTTTTTCAATTCTGCTTTATGATTGTCAGCCGCTGTCTTTGAAGAAGCTTTTTCGGAAGATTTTTGTTTTATAGGTTTAGCATCCTGGACTTTTTTAGCCGGTGCAGATTTTTTTTCTAAAGTCTTTTCTTTTTTCGGTGTTGATTTCTTCGTGTTCACTACAGGTTTTTTTTCTGCCAATTTCTTTGGGGCTGCTTTTTTTGAAACGGATTTAGCAGGTTTTGTAACCGGTAATTTTTTTTGAGTGGCAGATGTTTTCTTATTGCTCAATTTAGATGCCGCTTTTTTAGCAGGCTCTTTCTTTACTGTTTTTTTTGCTTTTGAAGTGGGAGTAGCCTTAGCTGCTGTTGCTTTTTTAGGTGCTGCTTTTTTAGAAGTAGCTTTGTTTTTTGCAGCAGTATTTTTTGCAGCCGATTTTTTTGCAGGAGCCAATTTTTTAGCAGCTGATTTGCCAGCCTTAGATTTTGATGCAACAGTGGTTGCTTTTTTCTTTGTCGCCATAATATTAATAGCTTTTTTTCGTAATGTTTACTGTAAAAGTGTCATTGTTGACATCTATTTCTACGCCGTGAGAAACTTCAGGAGCAAATTCAATTTTCTCTGCCAAAATTTCGGCGCAAATATACTCATTAAATTCTGTAATTATATCTTTAATAGCGTCTTTTTCTTCCACAATTAGCAGTATTTTATCAGTTAGTTCAAAATCCTTTTCCTTTCGTACATTCTGGATCCTGTTAATAAATTCACGGGCAAATCCTTCCTTTTTCAGTTGCTCAGAAATCTCAAGGTCAAGTGCTACTGTAAGGTTTCCGTTCACAGCAATTTCAAAGCCCGGGATTTCATTTGTGGATACTTCAATGTCTTCGGCTGTAATAACAATTGGTTCTTCTTCTTGCGGATTTAGTACAAAGTCACCTTCCTGAATTTTATTAATTGCAACATCATCTAATTCCTGGATAGTGGCAGCAGCCCATTTCATTTTAGCACCTAATCTTTTACCAAGAGTTTTAAAGTTGGCTTTTGCTTTCTTTTTGATAAAATTATTGTCTGAAGGTAAAATCTCTACTTCCTTAATATTGGTTTCTGACTTTATGATGTTTTCAACCAACCGGATCTTTTTTCTCAAAATCATTGTCTGTTGCGGGGATGATCACTTTTTGAAGCGGTTGGCGAACTTTAATATTTACTTTTTTACGAAGTGATAAAATAAGTGAAGAAATATCCTGCGCCAAGTTGCATCCTGTTTTCCAGATCTTTATTAATCAGATCTGCATTGTATTTCGGAAAATCAGTCAGATGAACAGATTCAGCTTTAATTTTTCCGGTTACATCATTTAAGTTATTGAACAGCCAATCGGCAAAAAATGGTGCAACAGACGCAATCAATTTACTGATTACTTCGAGGCATTCATATAAAGTTTGATAAGCTGAAATTTTATCAATTTCTCCCTGCGTACTATTTTTATCAATAGGTTTCCAAAACCGCCGGCGTGACAATCTTACATACCAATTACTTAAATGTTCATCTAAAAAGTATTCAATCGCTCTTCCGGCTTGTGTAGGTTCATAATCATCAAGCGCCTGGGTTACGTCTTTAATTAATGAGTTTAAAGAAGAAAGAATCCATTGATCCAGTTCTGGCCGCTCGTTTACCCCAATTAACTTTTCTCCAAAAGTAAAGCCGTCAACATTGGCATACAGGGCAAAAAACTGGTAAGTATTGTAAAGTGTGCCGAAAAATTTTCGTTGAACTTCTTTAATTCCTTCAGTATCAAATTTTAAATTATCCCACGGTGAAGCATTAGTGATCAAATACCATCTTGTAGCATCTGGGCCAAAAACTTCCAACGTTTCAAACGGATCAACCACGTTACCAACGCGCTTGCTCATTTTGTTACCATTCTTGTCCAAAACAAGTCCATTACTAACTACTGTTTTATAGGCCACACTATCGAATAATAAAACGGCCAATGCATGCAAAGTATAAAACCAGCCGCGCGTTTGATCTACGCCCTCGGCAATAAAATCTGCCGGAAAATTTTTCTCAAATTGCTCTTTATTTTCAAAAGGGAAATGCCATTGGGCATAAGGCATCGCTCCGCTATCAAACCAAACGTCAATCAAATCAGGAACCCGCTTCATTGGCTTGCCTGTAACGGATGTGAGAATTATATTATCCACAAAAGGTTTGTGCAGATCTGAAACTAATTTGTCTATCTGGCTTTCATCAGCTTTTAGATTTCCGGCTTCAATTGATTTTTTAATCTCAGCTTTTAATTCATCTATTGAGCCAATGCATTTTTCTTCATCTCCATCTTCTGTTCGCCAAATAGGCAAAGGTGTTCCCCAAAAACGGCTTCTGCTCAGGTTCCAGTCGACCATATTTTCCAGCCAGTTCCCAAACCTTCCTGTTCCGGTAGAAGCCGGTTTCCAGTTGATGGTATTATTCAATTCAATCATCCGGTCTTTTACTGCGGTGGTTTTTATAAACCAGGCATCCAAAGGATAGTAAATAATTGGCTTGTCAGTACGCCAGCAATGCGGATAATTGTGCTCGTACTTTTCAACTTTGAAGGCACGGTTTTCCTTCTTCAACTTAACAGCGATGTCAACATTTACATCTACATAATGTGGATCGTCAATATAGTCTTTTACGTAACGGCCACTAAACTCACCAACGCCCTTAACAAACTTTCCTTCTCTGTCGACAAGCGTTAAAATTCCCAGGTTGTATTTCTTGCCTATTTTAAAGTCATCGGCACCAAACGCAGGAGCAGTATGAACGATTCCTGTTCCGTCTTCTGTAGTTACAAAATCACCCAAAACGACTTTAAAAGGTTCTGCGTCAGGAGTAATTTCGCGAATTTTTTCCAAAGAATTTGCTTCAAAAGGCATTAATTGTTCGTAGCGCAATCCTTCAATTCTGTTCCTTTAATTCACCGAGAATTCAAACATTGCTAATTTTTTGCCAAGGAATCAATTGTGGCCTTCCTTGGTAATCCTTCAGATGTGCAAAGCATTTTCAGCACTTCAACTTTAAAATAATTTGAATTAAAATAGTTGCCATAACACATTAACCGGCAATTGCGTGTATAAGGATTAAAAGTTTTACAATTGATATTCAATGTTTGCGCCTACAGTTAATCCTAAGATTGGAAGGCAGAGTCCATGGAGTAGTAGTCCATGCAAAAAAAAGATATCTCATCAGCCATTCTGGATATCTGTACTTGTTCATTTTCGAAGTATCAGGAATAATAATTCTGATTTTTCATTTCTCGTTCTTACTTTAAACATTACAGTCGCACTTGTATCTTTTACATCTCTGTAAGTTCCCGGCTGGTTCAATTCGTGAGAACTTAAACCTGTTCCTGCTGCCGGCGAATACGGTTGAATGCTTACGCTTTCGTATAAATATCCTTTTTTATACAATTCTTTCAGACACCACCAAAGCGTTTCTATGTAATTGTTTTCAAAAGTGATGTAAGGATTTTTCAAATCTACCCAGTAACCCATTTTTTGAGTCACTTCATCCCATTTATCCTTAAATTTTAAAACTTCACGGCGGCAGGTGGCGTTATATTGTTCAACTGAAATTGATTTTCCAATATCTTCTTTTGTAATGCCCAACAGTTTTTCAACGCCCAATTCCACCGGCAAACCGTGGGTGTCCCAGCCGCCTTTTCGCTTCACCTGGAAACCTTGCATTGTTTTATACCGGCAAACCAAATCTTTTAACGTCCTGGAAATTACATGATGAATTCCGGGCATGCCGTTGGCGCTAGGCGGTCCTTCATAAAAAACAAAAGGCGTTTTTCCTTCCCGGTTGGCAATGCTTTTTTCAAAAGCGTTTTCCTTCTTCCACGATTTTTGTATTTCATCAGCGATTTCAGTAAGATTCAACTGCTTATATTCACGATATTTCTTCATTACAAATAAATCCTTCAGTTAAAATAAAAGGATGCAAAGGTAAAGATTTTTATATGTGGATTAAGTCCTTTTTGCCCGCAAAATGCTATCATTTACTTAAATATTATTTCTTTGCTGAATTTGTTAAGAATCTCCCTAAAGAATGTTTTTACGATTTTTTTGTTCAAATCAGAAAGGTTTGGCATTGTATTTACTTATAAGTGTCATGCCGTTGCAACTATGAAAAACACCTTTAATTATGTAAGTATTTTAACTATACATATTACAAGTTGCAGTGGAAAATGAGGAAGGCGAAGTTTTTTCTTCGTCTTCCTTTTTGTTTATTGAAGACGAGTAAACGAACCAAAAACGGGATTATTTTATTTTGTCTTTGAGGTTACCGGAACAACAACTCGCAGGGTTTAATTCCTGTATGTTTTTTAAACGCGGTAGAAAAGTGAGAGATGGACGAATAACCTAGTGAATCTGAAACTTCTGTAACGGTTAATCCTTTTTCATATAATAAATATTTGGCGTGTTCCATTCGCTGGCTTTGGAAGAAATCGAAAATGGTAGTTCCGTACATTTCTTTAAATCCTTTCTTCAAATAACATTCGTTAATGGCGGCTTTGCGACTTAACTCTTTAATGGTGAGCGGTTCACCGATATGTTCAAGCAAAATAGTTCTTGCAAGCGCTATTTTTTCACGGTCAGCTTCATGTGCTAAAAATTTGCACGAAAAACTTCCTTCATCATCGCCAAACATGCATTCAACATTGCAAAGAAGCAGCAATTGCGTTTGAGCGTTGATAAAAATATTTTCAAAGCTATCTGAATACTTGTGATTCATCAGCTCTTCTAAAATATTTCTCGTGCGGATGCAAAGAGGAAGTGATTTACTGAATGAAGAAGTGTGTTTGAAGGCCAAAACATTTTCTGAAAAAGAAGTAGTTTTTAAGCCTTTTACAAATTGAGAAAGATGATCTGCATTGAATCTGAAACAAGCTACATCAATCGTATCCACCAGTTCTTCACAATGATGTGATTGGGAATGTTTGCAGAAACTGCATTCACTATCTTTTATTTTGCAATAGCGATTGCCTCCCATACAAAAGACCAGTTCGAGGTTGCGCGATGCCGGATCTTCTTCATGATATTTATAGATCATCATACCGGTTTCTTCAAAAAAAGCTTTTGGCGGTTTGCGGTAGCGATTAATTACATATTGAACAGAACCCGGGATTTTTTGCGAATTATGCTGCACCAATTCCAATTCATCCTCCATCAGAGGCTGTCTTGTTGCGAGAGAAAGTATGTCATTGGCTGCTTGCATGCTAAATTTGAAAGCTGCAAAATTACGACTTTGTAATTTTACAGAGAAAGCGCTTTTTCCATTTGCATGCTTCGTGAACCTTTGATAAGAATCAATGCATTTTGAGGATTTGTTTTTTGTAACCATTCGCCCGCCTGTTGAGCATTTTCACAACTGATATATTTATTATTGTTTACCTCGCTGAAATTTTTCCCCACCAAAACAACTCCATTCCATTGGTTCTGATCAATTAAAGAAATAATTGCTTTGTGTTCTTTTTCGCTGTCAACGCCCAGTTCCATCATACTTCCTAAAAGCAAAATCTTTTTGTTTCCCTGCATTGACGCAAAATTTTCAATCGCCGCTTTCATACTTCCGGGATTGGCGTTGTAAGCATCCAAAATAATTGTGTTCGAATCTTTTTTGATTAATTGAGAACGGCTGTTGGAAGGCTGGTAATCAGAAATAGCTTTCTTTATTTTTTGTTCACTTATTGCAAAATATTTTCCTACACAAACGGCAGCAAGAATATTTGGAAGATTGTATGCGCCCACCAAATTAGTTTGAATTTGTAACGGTGATTCGCCTTCAATTTCCACTTGAATAACAGGATCGTTCTTTATAATCTTTCCTTTCGTGTTCCCACTTTTACTTCCATAGTAAACCGCATTTTTTACTTTTTTTCCCACATCAAAAACCGCTATATCATCTGTATTTATAAATGCAGTCCCACGATGAGTTTTTAGATATTCAAAAAGTTCACCTTTGCCTTTTTTGATATTTTCAACACCTCCAAAACCTTCTAAATGTGCTTTGCCAATATTCGTTATTAATCCATATAACGGTTGTGCATAAACGCAATATCCTTCGATTTCATGAAGATGATTAGCACCCATTTCTATAACTGCCATTTCTGCATCAGGCTTAATTTTTAAAATGGTAAGAGGAATTCCGATATGATTATTTAAATTTCCTGTGGTTGTGTAAGTTCTGTAAGTAGTGGAAAGTACTTCATGAATTAATTCCTTGGTAGTTGTTTTTCCGTTGCTGCCTGTAATGGCAATAAAGGGAATATCAAATTGTTCGCGATGATATTTAGCCAGTTGTTGTAAAGTTTGTAAAACGTCATCTACTTTAATGATTCTTTCATTTTTAAAATCCGGATTCTCATCTGCTACAACATAAGAAGCGCCGAGCTCCAGCGCCTTTTTTGCAAAATTATTCCCATTAAAATTAGGTCCTTTTAACGCAAAGAAAATCTCGTCTTTAAGTAAGTTTCTTGAATCTGTCTGAACACAAGGAAACTGTTTATATATTTTATAAAGCTCTTTAATATTCATTAGACAAATGTATGTTTTCGGTTTTGCCCTTTAAAAATAAATAAGAATTTATTGTGAAAACTTTTTCCTTTTTTTCAATTTCTAAAAGAAAAAAGGTTTATTCTTTAACTTGTGCGACATTCTAAAAAGTCTATAATTGTAATGAAAAGAACGCTGCTAACTTTATTGTTGCTAATCTCTTTAAAGTTTTTGGCCTTATCTCAAACATTGAATCCTGCTGCAAAACATTGGGCAGATAGCGTTTTTAATTCCCTGAACGATGACCAGCGAATAGCTCAATTGATGGTGGTGCGCGAAAGCAGTTACTCACCTGAAGGGCCGGTTTATTACGATTCTTCGGTAATTGCCGACATTCAAAAACATGATATTGGTGGAATTTGCTTGTTCCAGGGAACTCCGGTACAGCAAGCTGAATTTATCAATCATTTTCAAAGTATTGCTAAAACACCTTTGATGATTTGTATGGATGCCGAATGGGGAGCAGGAATGAGGTTCGATAGCGTTGAGCCGCTCAATCACCAGATGATGCTGGGGGCTATTCATGATTCTACTTTGGTTTATGAATATGGGAAATTGGTTGCCAAACAATTAAAAAGAATGGGCATACAGGTTAATTTTGCGCCGGTTGTCGATGTCAATAATAATCCGGATAACCCGGTAATTAACGACCGTTCTTTTGGAGAAGATAAATACAAAGTGGCGCGTTATGGAATTGCTTACATGAAAGGTTTGCAGGATGAAGGAGTGATGGCTTGTGCCAAACATTTTCCAGGTCATGGAGACGTAACAGTTGACTCACATCTTGATCTTCCCGTTATCAATAAATCAATGAAGCAACTGGATTCGCTGGAATTGTATCCATTCAAAAGAATGTTTAAGGCTGGCGTCGCAAGCGTGATGATCGCTCATCTTTACATTCCTGCAATCGATACAACAGCAAATACAGCCACTTCCCTGTCAAAAAAAAATGTAACAGGCTTGTTGAGAAACAAACTTCATTTTAATGGCCTCACGTTTACAGATGCTTTAGGCATGAAAGGCGTTGCAAAATTTTTCCCGGGTGGAAAAATCGCTGTTCAATCTTTAATAGCCGGAAATGATATTCTTTCACTTCCTGAAAATGTGGATTCAGCGATTGCAAGAATCAGGGAAGCAATTGACAGCAACGAACTAAGCTGGAATGATATTTATGAAAAGTGCAAAAAAGTACTCGCTTATAAATATATGTATGGTATGGCTAATCCTCAGCCAATAAATACAGAAAATCTTACCAGCGATCTCAATAAAGGTATTGTTGAAATGAAAAAACTGGTTGCCGAAAATGCGATAACTGTTTTAAATAATAAAGACAAAGAATTTTTTCCTCTCACAGACGAAAATAAAAAGATTGCATTTGTAGGAATCGGTATTGATAGCGCCAATACTTTTGGTTCAAGAATAGAAAAAGATTTAAAGGCAGATGGTTTTTATTTTTCTTACAAAGAAGATGCAAGGAGAGTTTTAACGCTTGCCAAATTAATCAAGAGCCATTATAATACTGTGGTAATCGGGCTTCACAATTATGATCGTTTTCCAGCCAATCAATTCGGTATCACAGATTATGCTTTTGAATTAATCAGACAACTGCAACAACCTGAAAGCGCCAATTACAAAACTATTTTATTTGATTTTGGAAATGCGTATGCAATCAAAAACTTTTGCGATGCAAAAAATTTAGTGGCTTGTTATGAAGACGATTCTATTACACAAAACGTAGCGGCTGACATACTCGAAGGAAAAATTTTGGCCAAAGGAACTTTGCCTGTTAGTGTTTGTTCAAAATATAAATATGGAAGCGGGATTTTGCCAAAAAGGATCTTGCCGCTTGCCACTCCTGATGAGGAAGGAATTAACAGTTTGCAAATGACACACGATATCGATTCTATAACTAATCTGGGGATCAATGAAATGGCTTATCCGGGCTGCGTGGTTTTAATTGCCCGTCATGGAAAAATAATTTTTGAAAAAGCATATGGAAAATACAATTATGATACACCGGAACCTGTCAATTTGAATTCAATTTATGACCTGGCTTCCATTACAAAAATTTGCGCCACTACATTGGGGGTAATGAAATTATATGACCAGGGAAGACTAAGCCTTAATAAAACATTAGGTACTTATTTGCCGTGGGTAAGAAAAAGCGATAAAGCAAAACTTAATATAAAAAAAATCCTGCTCCACCAGGCGGGACTTGAGCCGGATGTTGTTTTTTATAAGAAAACGATTGATCCCGTTACCCATCGTCCTTTGCCTCAATATTTTCATCCCGATTCATCGGCTAAATTTAATGTGAGAGTTGCGCAAAATTTATATTTACGAAGAGATTATGCTGACTCGATGAACCAAAGTATTCTTGACAGCAAGCTTCTTCGTGGTGAAAACTATGTTTATAGTGACAATGATTTCATATTAATGGCCGATGTAGTCCGTGTTATTTCAGGATTGAGGATTGATAAATATGCTGATAAATATTTTTATAAACCGATGGGGCTTCATTCGATTGGCTTTAATCCCCGAAATAGATTTGATACTAATCTGGTTGCGCCAACAGAATTGGATGAATATTTCCGGTTTCAACATTTACATGCAGACGTTCATGATGAAGGAAGTGCCATGTTTGGCGGTGATGCGGGACACGCAGGTTTATTCAGTAATGCAGAAGATATCGGAGCCATTCTTCAAATGTTTTTAAACGGCGGTACATTCAAGGGAAAACGATACATTAAGTCTTCAACCCTGAAATTATTTACTGCTTACAATTCAAGTATCAGCAGGCGGGGCATAGCTTTCGACAAACCTGAAAAAGATAATTATACTACTACAGATCCTCATCCATACCCATCCAGGTTTGCTTCACCACTCACTTTTGGCCATACAGGTTACACCGGAAGCTGCATATGGGTTGATCCAAAGTATGATTTAGTTTATGTATTTTTAAGCAATCGCGTGAATCCTATAAGAAGTACGTCCTTATATAAGTATAACATAAGGGGCTCTATTCAAGATGCGATTTACAAAGCCATGGTTCCGGCTATTCCTGAAGTGCTAAAAAGAGAAGAATTTGAGAAACAATTGCAAACAGCTCATGAGAAGTAGAAACAGCGTTTAAACTTTATAGTAAACAGGTAAATAATGCAGAATTTTATTTTGCTCAATATTTTTTAATTAACGTGTTAACTTTGTAAACCAATTTTTAACGTATTAACCTAAAAACATTTCATTATGGAATATCCTTATCAGATAAAAACATTGGAAGAATATCACGAAACTTATAAGAAGAGTGTTGAAAATCCCGAAGAATTTTGGGGAAATGTGGCTGAAAATTTTCTTTGGCGAAAGAAGTGGGATAAGGTATTGGAATGGAATTTTAAAGAACCGAAAGTTGAATGGTTTAAAGGTGCCAAACTTAATATCACAGAGAATTGTATTGACCGACATCTGGAAACCATGGGTGAAAAACCTGCAATAATTTGGGAACCAAATAATCCTGATGAAAGGACAAGAATTGTTACTTATACAAGATTGCACAAGAGAGTTTGCCAGGTCGCGCAAATGCTTATTAATAATGGAGTAAAAAAAGGTGATCGTGTATGCATTTACATGGGAATGGTTCCTGAACTGGCTTACGCTGTTTTGGGTTGTGCAAGAATTGGAGCGATTCACAGTGTAATTTTTGGTGGATTTTCTGCTCAAAGTATTGCTGATAGATTGGAAGATGCGAATGCCGAATTTATTATCACCTGCGATGGCGCTTACCGAGGCGGAAAAGATATTCCGTTGAAAAGCATTATTGATGATGCGTTGATCGGAAACAAAACTGTAAAAAAAGTAATTGTTTATACACGCACCCGGCGCCCGGTTTCGATGATCAAAGGACGTGATCTTTGGTGGGAAGATGAAATGGATTATGCCTTATCGCAAATAGAAAAAAATAATGTAGTTACGATGCCGGCAACCGAAATGGATGCGGAAGATCCTTTGTTTATTTTATACACTTCCGGTTCTACCGGCAAACCAAAAGGTGTGGTTCACACGATCGGCGGTTATATGGTTTGGACTACTTATACTTTTGTAAATGTTTTTAAGTATCAACCCGGGCAGGTCCATTTTTGTACTGCCGATATCGGTTGGATAACTGGTCACAGTTATATCGTGTATGGTCCGTTAGCCGCGGGGGCTACCAGCGTTATGTTTGAAGGAATTCCAACATGGCCGGATGCAGGAAGATTTTGGGATATCGTTGATAAATACAATGTAAATATTTTATACACTGCGCCGACAGCGATAAGAAGTTTGATGAGTTATGGATTGGATCCATTAAAAGGAAAAGATATGTCTTCATTAAAGGTTTTGGGAACCGTTGGTGAACCGATAAATGAGGAAGCGTGGCATTGGTATGATGAACAAGTTGGTAAGAAAAATTGCCCGATTGTGGATACATGGTGGCAAACTGAGACCGGCGGTGTTTTAATTTCTAATCTCGCAGGAGTTACGCCTGCGAAACCAGGTTGGGCAACTTTGCCTTTACCGGGGGTTCAGCCTGTTTTGGTAAACGATCAGGGCGAGGAAGTAACGGAGAAAAATGAAGATGGATTATTGAAAGGAAACCTTTGCATTAAAGCGCCATGGCCTGGTATTTTAAGAACCACCTATGGCGATCATGAGCGTTGCCGCAAAAATTATTTCGCTACTTATGAAAATTTATATTTCACGGGCGACGGTGCTTTAAGAGATGAAAAAGGAAATTATAGAATTACCGGTCGTGTGGATGATGTATTAAATGTAAGCGGCCACAGGATTGGAACTGCCGAAATTGAAAACGCGATCAATATGCATGCGAGCGTTGTGGAAAGTGCTGTGGTTGGTTTCCCGCATGAAATAAAAGGGCAAGGAGTTTATGCATTTGTGATAACAGATAAAAAGCATTCGGAAGACGAACTTTCGAAACAGGACATATTAGAAACCGTTACAAGAATTATTGGTCCTATTGCCAAGCCCGATAAAATTCAATTTGTGAACGGACTTCCTAAAACAAGAAGTGGTAAAATCATGCGTCGTATCCTCCGTAAGATTGCAGAAGGCGAAACCGAAAATTTGGGCGATACCACCACTTTGCTCGATCCGGGAGTAGTAGATGAAATAAAGAATAACAAAGTGTAACAGGCAAAATAAAAAAAGACAATAAAAGTTGGTTTGCTGTAAAATGTGAGCCGGCTTTTTTTATTTCCTTTGCAAAATGCATCCGAAAAATTTATCTATCAACGATTTTGATTACGATCTTCCCGAAGAAAAAATTGCAGCTTATCCGTTGCCTGAAAGAGATCAATCGAAATTATTGATCTACAAAAACGCGAATATTTCAGAAGATATTTATAGAAATATCGCTGATCGTTTACCCGAAAATTCTTTCCTCATTTTTAATGATACGAAAGTTATTAAAGCGCGTATTTTATTTCAAAAACCGACCGGTGCTGTTATAGAAATTTTTTGCCTGGAGCCGCATGAAAAGATAAATGATTATGCAGTGGTTCTTCAGCAAAAAAAATCAATAAGATGGAAATGTATGATCGGCGCTGCAGGGAAATGGAAAGAAAAATATCTTGATAAAAAATTTACGATAAACAGAGAAGAAGTTGAACTGAAAGCGGGTTTGGTAGAAAAATTAAGTGATGCTTATGTAGTAGAATTATCCTGGAATCCAGGCCATTTTTCTTTTGCAGAAATTATAGAACATGCCGGTGAAACTCCTTTGCCGCCTTACATAAAAAGAAAAGCAGAAGAAAATGATGCAGAAAGATATCAAAGTATTTATTCGCATTACGAAGGGTCGGTTGCCGCACCTACAGCCGGATTGCATTTTACAAAAAACATATTTTCTTCCTTTAAAGAAAAAAATATTAAAACTGGTTTTGTAACGCTTCATGTGGGCGCAGGAACTTTCAAACCTGTAAAATCAGAAAATATGGAAGGCCATGAAATGCACGCAGAATGGATTGATGTTTCGACAAATTTTATTGAACAGTTAATTGGAAATATTTCTGATGCTGTTTTTTGCGTGGGTACAACTTCTGTAAGAACCGTTGAAAGCCTTTACTGGATGGGATTAAAGACTTTTTTGAATCCGGAGATTGAATATGAAGATTTAAAAATCCATCAATGGGAAGTGTATGAAGATGAATTCTTGAAAAAAAACGTTTCGCCTAAAGAATCGTTGACTTCTTTATTGAATTATTTGATTAATAAAAACTTAAACCGGATTTTTATTCAAACGCAAATTATTATTGCACCCGGTTATCAATTTAAAATAACAAAAGGAATCGTCACTAATTTTCATCAGCCAAAATCTACTTTATTATTATTAGTATCTGCTATGATTGGAGAAAGATGGAAGGAGATTTATGAATATGCCATAAGCCATCAGTTCAGGTTCTTGAGTTATGGCGATGGTTGTTTGATCTTTAGTGATCAGGGTCGTTAAAAAAAATGTTCCTGAATCGATAGAAGAAATAGACAACTGAACCGCCAAAAATGGCACCAATTAAAACATTCTGCGGCATGTTAAAATTGGGTCTTATAAAGAAAAAAGCCCCGATACAAAATAAAAGATAGGAAAATTGTAGTACTAATAAAACCTTTGAATTTCGATGGGTTCTCTTCCATCTGTTCACCAATATTGACGATGGAATTAGTAACAGTAGACAAAGTATTAAGGCAATTTTATCCATAACAATTAAATAGCTTCAGGTTGATGTCCAAGTTACTAAACTTTCTAAACAATTCTAAACGCGCTAAACTTTAATTCACCATTTTATCCGCACAACAACTGCTGGCAAAGGCTTCAGGCTTGGCTTTGAATGCAAAGCCCATTCCCAAAATATATCCCATTGCTTCGCGCAAAGCTTCATTGCTTCTGAAATGCGGATTGGTATTGATATCGGCGTGTACTTCCATGTCTACATCGTAGTTAGTAAATAAATCGCAGAGTTCATACGCAATCTCAATGCTTTTGGCTACTTCTACGAGCATGCGTTCTTTGATGCTGTATTTGTGAATTGTTTTTTCATTATGAATAAACATAAATCCCCCGCGGCCTTCACGTAGAAAAACAATAACCGTTGCAAATTCAGTGTCTTTGCCTTTTACCTGGCTATCTGTGCCGATACAGACTTTTAATTTGTTACCCTCTTCGGTTTCTTTTTGGATGGCTTGTTCTACAGCATTTTTGATGGGAAGTTCGATGGGTTCGCCGTTAAATTTTCTCCATAACATAAAATAAGGTTTTTTAAAATTACCGATATTTTAGAAATGAAAAGCAAATATTTTATTGGCGACAAAAAGATAATATTTAGATAATCAACCGCTATTTATTGCAGTGGACCAATAAATAACCGCAATTTTTATTTCAAAAAAAAGGGGACAGCCCCTAACGCTGCCCCCTAACTTACACATGAATCTACCTTACAGTTTTACAATTCTTTGAGTTGTTCTTTGGTTGTTACAAATGATTTGCATGATATAAATTCCGTTGGGAGAATTATTAATATTAATATTCGTTAAGCCCGCATTTGCATTTCCTGTTTTAATGATCCTTCCGCTCATATCGGCTAATTGATAGCGATAATTTTGAGATGCGTCAATAGTTATTTGCGAGTTAACGATGCTTGTTATGGTAAAAGCTTTGCTGCGTTCCTCAATTGCTTTTAAAGGAACTATGTTGGAGTAACTCACCTGTCCTGTAACAGAAGTTACTTTCAGCCGATAGAAAATATTTTCACTTAAAAGGGGTTGGTAACTGAAGTTTTTATCCAGTACCGATAACTTGACAAGCGTTGTAAAAATGGAACCGTCAAACGAACTTTCTATTGACAAATCTTTAACCGGCTCATCAGAAATGATACTCCATGCGAGATTGTGTTTTCCCTTATCACTTTCTCCTGAAAGAAGTACCTGCTCAATCGGTGTAGTTCTAAGGACAGAAAAAGTACCTGCAATCCTGTAAGATCCCAAACTACCGTAGTTGCTGACATTTACATTTCCCGATCCGTTTACCAACAGATAATAATCACCGGCCATTAAAGTGGTATCAATAGTTGCATCAAGTTTATCTGACGGGTTGTAAACCTTTACAACATTCAGGTCTTTGTTAAGTAGCGTTACCTGAATATCAAGGTCTGCACCTTCGTTATTTGCCCCTACCGAGAAAGGCGTTGCGCTTACATGCAGCACTCCATCGCCGGGCAGATTGATTTTAAAAGCATCCTTATCAGTGTTGGTGGTAATAATACCATCAGCAGAAAATTGTGTGTTCGCGATACTTATAGGTGTCGGATTTACACTTGGGTCATCACTGTGATCGTCAGTTCTGTAAGTGAAACCATTTCTGCTTGTGATGATCGAAAGATTATCCTGGTCTGCGGTACAACCACTTGGCGTAGGCCCGTTATTCCATCCGGATAAATTTCTATAATAACTGTTGCCCATAACAGGAGCCCAACTGGTTTCACCAATTCCATCACCTTCATTATAAGTGGAGATTAAAGTACAGGTTCCGCTATACTTTGCCTGGTGAGAAAGCCCAACAGTATGCCCGCTTTCGTGACTGCAACATTCTGCAATAAGTTTAGGTGAATAGCCCAGGCGGTCAGGAAAAACAAAGCCAGGTGTATCGTCGCCCCAGGTAAAAGACCCGGTAAACGCAACACCGCCTACTCCCGGATACCACGCGCTTGTGGGTGTAACAATAATTCTGATCCGCTGGGTTAAAGGCGCTGCGAAAAAAACTGTTGAATCAGTTGTAATATCAATATTAAAAGGCCGGTAGTCTTCAGAAACGCGGTTAAAAATTTCAGTGATCTGATCGTCAGTCAAAGCTGCTGGCATACAATAAAAAGTGCTGCCTCCGTTCCATGAAGTTCCACTCACCGTTTGACCGTCAAAATCAAGGTAAATAGTTGCTTTTGCTGAAGGAAAACTGCTGAGTTTAGGCAAAGCGTATGTTTTGTATGAAAGCAGGAGCATGAGGGTTAAAATGACAGATAGATTTTTTTTCATGGTATTTGAATTTGGTGGTCGCCGTTTTTAGGGAAACGGTTTTGCCGGGTTTAATAATCCTCCACCAGCCCGTCAGTTCTTATTTTATTCATAGCATAGGAGCCGTTGTTATCTTTTTTTAATTCATAAGCATCCGCATATTTGTCATTGGTGATCCTTCCGACATATGTGATGGTTTGATCGTCGTTTATTCTTTTTGAAATAGCAAGTAAAGTATTGTCTAATCCCGGTGATTTTACAATTACCGTATATAAATTATCGTAGCGTTTTATAGAGGAAGTAACAATCCCATTAAAAGCAAAATTTCCAAAATTGATTTTTACTTTTCCTCCTTCAGGTACATTAAACGCTTTACTAAGCTCGCTTTCCGGCGTTGCTAATTTTTGCGCATATTTATCAAATTGATTTTGCCTGTTGGAAGTGAGAATCTGTGCATCAGCGGCGTATGAAAACGTTATTATCATACATAATAGCGCAGCTTTATACATGATTTTCATAGATAGGATTTTAGGTTTTACAAATCTGGACGACTATAAAACGATAATCCAATGAAAATATTTCACTCTTTAATGAAAAAACGGTTGATCCTTAGAAAGTTGCGTGAAAGTACGTTTTGAAAAAGTATTAATACTGATGGGTACTTAGTAAAACCAACGTGCATGCGTGTTGTGTGGCGATATTGTTCTTTTGTGCAAGTTGCTCAAGTTCATCGTTTTCAGCTCCGGGATTGAAGATAATTCGCTTTGGCTTTTGCTCAAGTATGTAATTATAGTAGGGCTTTTGATTATTAGCATTCAGGTACAGAGTAACGGTATCAAGATTTTCAATTGGTATTTGTTCTGAAACAACTTCAACATCTTTTACTTTTCCGGTGCGCTTTCCTATCGCTACTACATCATGCCCTTCATCGCGCAATTTATTTACTGCTAAAAAGCTATAACGGGCGGGATTCGTAGTGGCACCTAAAACTAAAGTCTTTTTGTTTGTCATTTTGTATCATTTAAAAATCTTGACATTGCAATTCAGGCGTTGGAATCATGCAAGTTTCTTTTTTGCCGAACCAACGGTAACGGTTATTCGCAATCCAATTGTAAATTCCGTCTCTTATAAATTTGGGAACAATAATAAAGCCATACATCAAAGGCCATGGATTTTTTAAATATCGACAGACTTTTAAAGCCGCTGTTGATTTTATATAACTTTCATTGTTTTCAATCAAAATAAAAGACTTCATTTCATGGTGAGATAAATTAAATTCTTCCAACAATTTCTTCGCCACTTCACTTTGCAATGGAGCAAATTTTAAAATGGCTTTTTTATCTCTTTTGATAACGAAATTAACAGCGCCATTGCACAAATTACAAATCCCGTCAAATAAAAGTACTGGCTGTTGCCGCATAAGCAAATTTACTAAAACTCTTTACCATGCGTAGCTTTCACCAGTTCATTTACAAGAAAAGGAAAGGGCTTTAAAGTGGAAATAAAAAAATTCGTCAGCATTTCTTTCCCGAAAAAAGATTGGATTGCCCTTCCGATTTTTAATCGGGAACCGAATTGGTTTTTCCACTTTTTCATATAATTGCTTTCCATTTCTTCGCGACTAATTTTACTTTTTAAAAAGGCATCAATATTTTCAAAAGCGATTTTTGAAGAATGAAATGCCATGCTCATTCCGTTACCACACAAAGGCGTTAGCATTCCTGCTGCATCTCCGAGCATCAAAATGTGATTTTCTACTTGTTCTTTTTTATCAAAACTTATTTGAGAAATAGTAACCGGCTCTGGAAATACAAATTCTGATTCAGTAAATATTTTTTTAAGAAAAGGATTTTTAAATAAAACTTTTTTTTCCATTTCTCTAATTGAATTATGATTGTCTTTTAAATTTTGAGCCGTAGTAAGATAACACAAACAATACTCATCACTTTCCACTTTGGAAATGCCGCAATAACCGTTTTTAAAATTATGTAAAGCAATTGTATCTTCAGGAAGGTCTGCTTTCACATGATATTTCACGCCAATGTAATTATTTAATTTACCGGGTTTTTGTTTGATAAACTCGCGCTTCCATTTTACATCCAAATTGCTTCTTTTTCCAAAAGCGCCGGCCAAAATTTTTGATTGAATTTCGCCACCGTTATATTTTACACAAAAGGATTCATTATCAAAATTAACTTCTGTAACTTTTGTTTCTTCAAAAACAGAAACACCGTTTTCAATCGCTATTTCTTTCAATTGATTGTCGAGAAGATAACGGCTTATACCAAAACCGCCAAGGTCAAGTTTTGTATTAATTGAATTTCCATTGGGAGAAGAAACAATTAGTTTTTTTATTATTGGCAAATCCAAATCTGAAAGATTTAAGCCGAGCCTTTCAATAAAATTCCAACTTTCAAGGCTGATATATTCGCCGCACACTTTATGGAATGGATACTTTTCTTTTTCAAATAGAGCCGTTTTGTAACCTGCTTCTGCTAACAGAATTGAAAGTGAAAGGCCCGCCAATCCGCCCCCAATAATGGTTGCAGTAAACGAAGAAATTTCTTCTTTTTTTATTTTATCGTGTACGGCTTCCGTTAGCATGTTGAGAATTGAAAGCGATAATCAAATATCTGAATGCCCATTTCCATTGAATTGAAAAATTTTGAATGCCTACTTTTTCAAATACATTTTCCCATTCCTTTTTTTTGAAACCTCTTAACACAGAAAGCGGTGCATCATTTTTTACAAGATAAGATTTTGAAAAAAGCGTTGTTGCATTTTTAATAAAATGATAAGCAAGAGGATGACGGTGTAAATCATTTATAAAAAATCCAATGTTTGAGTTTTTTTTCATCCAAATTATCATTTCAATTAATTCATCATCAGAAAAATGGTGGCAGAAAAGCGAGGAGAAAAGAATGTCCGGCTTTTCATTCTCAAACGAAACGTCTTTATAATCGGCTACAATAAATTTTGCATTTTTAATCTTTGATTTTTCTTTTGCAAAGGCAATACATTCTTTATTAATATCGACGCCGGTAAAAGTGGCTTCAATATTATTTTGGACACAATAATTTTGAAGAGAATTTAGGTTATCGCCCCCGCCACAGCCAATTTCGCAAACTGAAATTTTCTTTTTATCACCACTTAATTTTTTGAATCCGTCAAGTGTGATTGAATGTCCGCCAAGGTGAGAATTAATCCAATCAAGCTCTTTCATGTTCAAGGCGATATCCTCGAATGGAATATTTTCCTGGTCGAGAATTTCTTTTTCAAGAGAACGTTTTTTATAATCAATCATTTCCTAAAATGAAAGTTTCCATTGTAAGTCCCGGGCCAAAAGCAGCACCAAATACTTTGGCTTTTTCATCTTTTGCAAAAGAATCCATTATTTCTTTCAATACAAACAAAATTGTCGGCGAAGACATGTTGCCATAATCATTTAAAACCTGGTAGGAATATTTCAAATCCTCATTGTCAATTCCGCTACTTTTTTCTATCGCTGTTAAAATCCTTTTTCCTCCCGGATGAATGCACCAATGAGAAATTTCTTCCTGTTTTAATTCGGCATTTTGCAAAGCATTTTTTAAAAGCTGATTGAAATCCTGTTCAATCAATTCAGGAACATAGCCGGAAAGTTGCATCAAAAAACCTGATGAGGAAAGTTGCCAGCTCATGTGGTCTTTGCCGTTAAAACCAACTTCGCTGTAGAAGTTTTTTATATTGATTCCTTCAAGACCGGCTTTGTTATTCGTAACCAAAACTGCAGCACAGCCATCGCCAAATAAAAGGCTTGCCGCGATATTATCAACCGTATTTTCTTTTTGAAAATGAAGCGTACAAAGCTCTGTACAAACGATAATTACTTTTGCATTTTCGTCATTTTTGCAAAAAGCATCAGCAAGTTTTAGTGCGTGTATGGCTGCGTAACAGCCCATAAAATTTACTGAGGTGCGAAAAATATTCTTCGGCAAATCCATCAATTCCATTATTTGCAAATCCAGTCCTGGCGCACTCATTCCGGTGCAACTAACGGTAATAAGATGAGTAATTTCATCTTTGTTTATTTTTTCTTCAATACATTTTTCTACGGCTGAAACGGATAAAACAGGAGCAGTTCTGTTGAACCAATCCATTCTCTGTTCCAGGTTGGGAAAGGGTTCCAGGTTTTCTGAGGCGGGATAAAACTGCCATTCGCCGGCATCCAGGCTGTAATCAGGCAAAGCAGAATATCTTGAATTAATCGCACTTTGATGATATAAAAATTTAAGTTTCCTTTTCTCAACTTCATTCATGGCAAACACGTTTTGCATAAAATGCAGAATGTCTTTTTGCTGATGTTTGTAAGCGGGCACCGCGGTTGATATGGAAACGATTTTACTCAATCATTTTAAAATTAAGAGTGTGATAAATCCAAGATTTGTGAAAATTGAAGCGAGCAAATTCATTCTCATCGTGTTTTTAAAATTTGCTTCCTTATTGTTCTTCAAAACTTTTGCAAACCAGTAAAAAAAATATACGATAACCGGAAGCATAAAGATTTGAAGAATCAAAAATTTAGAAAACGCCGATTGCAAATGAAAATACCAACCCAATGTAACGAAAGCCAACGCATATACAATGCCAGTAAAAATAAAAGTGCCTTTATATCCCAATAAATAACTAATCGTAACCACGCCATCAGCATAATCTTCCTTGTGCTGATAAATTTGCGTAAGCGGATAAAAACCGCCAATCAGCAAACTCGAAGCTACCATTGCCAAAACGGGAATTTGCTCCAAATGGTTGCTGCTGCTTCCCGAAAAAACGAGAAAAAAAGTGACTGCACCCTGGAAAACGACAACCGTCAAATAACCAATCACCGGATATTTTTTCAACCTGATTTTTCGATAACTGTAAGCCCTTGAAGCCAGAATGTAGAAAAAAATTCCTATAACAAAAACCGGTGAAATTGTGAAGCTTAATAAAAGCGCAACGGCATCCATAAAAAGTGTTGTATAAAACAAAAGCTTGGTCGGCTGCATGGGGTTTTTTAAACCGCCAACAGGAGTTGTATCCCGATCCATGTAACTGTTGTAACCATTGCTGGCAGGATAAACAAGCAAATGAAGGATGATGAAAATTAAAATTGCATTGTTCCAATTAATATCAGATAGCTGGCTTAAGGCAAACCAATAAACCGGCATCAGGAAAAACGAAAAATGAAAACGTAGAAGCTGTAAAGTGGATAGAAAAGTTGTATTCACTTTTCAATTTAAAACTATTCTTTTATATATAAAAAAAGGTTTACCGCTTTCACAGTAAACCAATAAATATTGAAGATTTCTATTTTCTCGTTACACCAACATGGTAACCGGATTTTCCAAATACTTTTTCACGGTTTGAAGGAATGCCGCGCCGACAGCGCCGTCAATGCTTCTGTGATCGCAACTCATTGTTACTTTCATCACGTTGGTTACCGCAAATCCATCTCCTTTTTTCACTACTTTTTCTTTGATGGCGCCCACCGCAAGAATTGCGCTGTCGGGGGGATTGATGATAGCAGTGAATTCATCAATATCCATCATGCCGAGATTGGAAACAGTAAATGTATTTCCGCTGAATTCTTCAGGCTGAATTTTTTTGTTTCTAACTTTTTCATACAACTTGCTTGCATCGGCAGCAATTTGAGAAAGGGATTTTTGATCAGCAAAACGAATTACAGGAACAATTAAACCATCCGGAACTGCAACGGCAGAACCAATGTGAATATGTTTGTTTTGCCGGATGAAATCGCCTCTCCAACTGCTGTTCACAGCCGGATGTTGGCGCAATGCCATTGCGCAGGCTTTTATCACTAAATCATTGAAAGAAACTTTTACGGGACTTAGTTCATTTATGGATTTGCGCGAAGTAATTGCGTTGTCCATGTTGATTTCCATCGTGAGATAGAAATGCGGCGCCTGGAATTTGCTTTCGCCCAAACGACGGGCAATGGTTTTGCGCATTGGTGTGTTTGGAATATCCTCATAACTTTCCTGGCCAATTTGCGTAAACGGCTGCAATGGTTTTGCTTCTTCTTTTTTGCCTTCGGTGGCTTTAGGAGCAGCAGCAGGAACATAAGAATCAACATCTCTTTTTACGATTCTTCCACCATCGCCGCTGCCTTGCACCTGCGAAATATCAATACCTTTTTCTTCGGCTAATTTTTTTGCAAGAGGCGAAGCTTTGACTCTTCCGCCCTCAACAGAAGAAGGTTGAACGGTTGCATTTTCTTGAGGAGCGGGAGAAGATTGTGCTGATGATTTTGTCTCAGGCTTTTCTGTTTTTTCCTCTTTTTCTTCAGCTTCTTGTGGCGCATGTTTTTGTGCTTCAACAAAAGCGCTCACATCTGTTCCGGGTTTTCCTACAATCGCGATAATGTCATTTACCTTCGCAGAGTCTCCTGCTTCTACGCCAATATATAAGAGTGTTCCTTCTTCATAGCCGACTACATCCATTGTAGCTTTATCAGTTTCTACTTCTGCTAAAGAATCATCGGACTTTACTTTATCGCCCACTTTCTTATTCCATTGAATGATTTTTCCTTCCGTCATGGTGTCACTCATCAAAGGCATCCGAATTACTTTCGCTCCTTTTGGCAATTCCACATTTTGATTAACGTCAGCGGGCTTATTATCTGATTGTTTTTCCTGGCCTTCTGCAATTGCCTTTTCTTCGTTAGGATCTTTTTTAGGAACAGTTTCAGCGTTCTTTTCTTCATTATCTCCGGAAGGACTTTTCTTTTCTTCTTCTTCCAAAAAAGCCTTATAGTCTTCTCCCTTTTTACCTACAATTGCCAAAATTCCTTCAACCGGAACTGCCTGTCCTTTTTCAACACCAATGTACAAAAGAGTTCCTTCGTTATAACTTTCCAGTTCCATCGTTGCCTTGTCTGTTTCCACGTCGGCTAAAAGGTCCCCGGGTTTTATTTTATCACCAACTTTCTTGTGCCATTCTACTATTACACCTTCCGTCATGGTATCGCTCATTCGTGGCATTCTTATCGCTTCCGCCATAGTATTAATACAGTTTTTATTGAGATTTGAGCCGTGAAATTAATGCAAAATCACGAAATGGATTGGAAGGGATTTTTTTTTGAAGCGATTTTAAAGTCTACAACCGAACACTTGTTTGTGATTTTAAAAGTCAAAATAAAAATCCTTTTTAAAAGTTCGTTTACTGCTCTTCTGTTTTTTCCAATTCTTCATTTACAAATTCCATCAGGCTTTTAATATTTTCAGGAGAAAAATCAAACTTTAAACCAGCAGTTGCATACAACTCGGGTAAAGTTTTAGTACCGCCAAGGCTTAAAGCATTTACATAATTATCCAATGCTTTTTCCGGGTTGCTCTTATATTGCTTCCAAAGTCCTATGGCGCCCAATTGCGCAATGCCATATTCGATGTAATAAAACGGCACTTCATACAAATGCAATTGCTTTTGCCAGCCATTCTCAACATATTTTTCAAGGCCGGAATAATCAACTACGTTATCACCAAACTCTTTGAAAATTTCCATCCATCTTTCAGATCTTTCTTCCAAAGTGTGATTTGGATTTTCATAAATCCAATGTTGAAATTTATCGATCACTGCTATCCATGGGAAAATAGTAATGACGCGTTCCAATTGGTGTTCCTTTGCTCTTTTAAGATCCTGCTTGTTGTTGAAAAAAACATCCCAATGATCCATTGAAAAAAGTTCCATGGCCATGCTCGCTACTTCAGCAATTTCCATCGGATAATCTTTGAAAGAACTTAATTCAAGGTCATGAGTTAAAAAAGACTGAACAGCGTGGCCGCCTTCGTGAACTATCGTTGTCACATCATGCATCGATTGAGCCGCATTCATGAAAATAAAAGGCGCACCAGTTTCTGCCAAAGGCATATTATAACCGCCCGGCGCTTTGCCACTGCGGCTTTCAAGGTCGAGATGTTTCATCTCATTCATTTTGCGAAGACAATCACCAAAGAAGGGACGAAGTTTTGTAAAACATTCAATTGTTTTATCCAATAACTCTTTTCCTGTTTGAAAAGGCGTTAAAGGTTCTGTTCCTTCAGGTTCTGCTTCCAAATCCCATGGACGAAGATGGTCGACTTTTAATTTTTCTTTTTTATGCTTGTGAATTTTATTCACCAAAGGCAGCACGTGAAGTTTTACCGATTCATGAAAACGGAAAGTGTCTTCTTTTGTATAATCAAATCTTCCAAGTTGCTTAAATTTAAAATCGCGGTAATTTTCAAAACCTGCATTTAATGCTTCCTGGTTTCTTTTAGTCACCAATTGAGAAAACAGGTCGTTCAGTTTGTCTTTATCCTGATATCTTCTTTCAGCAATTTTTCTGTAGACTTCTTCGCGAAGTTGGCGATCGTGGCTTTCAAAAAATTTTGAAGCTTGCTGAAGCGTATACGCCTTACCGTTCACCTCAACGGACATCTGGCCTGTTATCATTCCATATTTCTGTTGCAATACCGCAATCTCTGATTCGATAGGAATATTTTCTTCCCTGAAAAGTTCTATGCTTTTTTTGATGGAACGCAGATAAGTAAAATACTTTTGCTGATCCAACTCATTAATAAAAGGGGAGTTGACTAATTTTTTATTTAATTCAAAAGCGTAAGGTTGGATGTGCGGCTGTATTTCAAGCACAAAATAGTTGAATGATTCTTCCAGTTCTTTATTTTCAGTATCGCACGTCATTTTTATTTGTCGCCAGCAAACGTCTTCATTCACTGCTGCTTCCAGTTCACTCATGTCTTTTAACCATTGCTCCATGTCTTTTTTTGAATTGATCTCTCTTTGTAACAATTCTTTAAAGTACGGTTCAATTACTTCCCATGAAGAAATCGTAAGATTCTGTGGTAAATAATGCCTTTCTAATTTTTTAATATCTGCTGTCATAACCCGGAATTTAAAATTTTATCAAACACAGTCAAGAAATAAATAAGAATGATTCCTATTTTAGGGCAATGATTATTTCACGCCTCTGCTTTCAATTTTGCGTGGATTTGCCTTTTGAGGTTTTGCGTTCTTTACATTCTCTATTCGGGCAGGTTTGGTATTTTTAGCTTCAGGAGTGGGTTCTTTTTCTTCTTCTTCTGAATTTGACTTAATAT
Source organism: uncultured Chitinophagaceae bacterium (assembly GCA_963815085.1). Taxonomy (GTDB): domain Bacteria; phylum Bacteroidota; class Bacteroidia; order Chitinophagales; family Chitinophagaceae; genus Ginsengibacter. The sequence goes on from CAWFFT010000047.1 coordinate 37,130, forward strand.
TAATTTTGTTTTTGTCGATGATAGTGAACCATTTTATCATCTTTTTCATGTCGCTAACATAGACGCGATCAAAGTCAAGATCCGGACACACTTTTTCAAAATAAGCCTTCAATAATTTTCCGTCTGCATTTGCTTCAGGTATTTTTTCTTTACTTTCTTTCATCGCCTGAAAAACGTCAGCAAGCGTTGTGTTGTCTTTTGTAGTATAAACTTCTATGCTTTCCAAATGTGAAAAATTGTGCTGACGGCTGCTTACAAACTTGGTTATATTATCTTCCAAAGACCGAACCACAGCACCATCAGATTTTGATGATAACAATTCGAACAAACCCGGTAATCCGGTTACAGAAACTAACTTAGTGTACTCCATAATTTTATTTTAATTTTTGGGAGTGCAAGATAATTGAAATGATTTTTAGTTTTCGTTAACAAAAAATAAAAGTGGTGGTCATAAAATGTGATGAACGGTACGAAGGTTTTTTATAGTAGCGTCGTCCAATATTTTATAAAACCATTTTTATGTTCAAATATTTAACAACCCTCGTTTTTGCTATCATTCTTACATTTAATTTAAGTGCACAATCCGTTTCTGGAACTATAGAGGATGAGGCAACCAATATGCCTGTTTCTAATGCTACTGTAAAACTGCAAGTTGCAGATTCATCCCAAGCGCCAATGTTAACGGTAAGCGATGCAAGAGGCCGTTTTACTTTTACCGATGTTTCTAATGGTGCCTATAACTTATCGGTTACTTCTGTTGGTTATAGTGCTGAAAACAAACCTGTTTCAGTGATTGACCAAAATGTAAGTTTGAGAATCAACATTTCAAAAACTGAACAAACGTTATCTACAGTAGTCATAAACAACACCTCTCCCGTAAGGCAAAAGGGTGATACATTGGATTACTCTGCCAATCAATTTAAAGTAAATCCTGATGCAACAAGTGAAGATCTCATTAAAAAAATGCCAGGCGTTACTGTTGATAAAAGTGGAACGGTAACTGCCCAGGGCGAAACTGTGAAGAAAGTTACGGTTGATGGGCGTGATTTTTTTGGCGATGATGCCACCGCAACTTTGAGAAATCTTCCTGCTGAAGTGGTTGATAAAATTCAGGTGTTTGATAAATTGAGTGACCAGGCGCAACTTACAGGTTTTGATGACGGGAATACTCAAAAATCGATAAACATTGTTACAAAAAAAGACATGCGTAATGGAAACTTTGGTAGAATTTATGGAGGATATGGAACCGATGACCGGTATAGTGGAGGTGGAAATGTAAGTTTCTTCAACAATGCAAGAAGAATTTCTTTCCTTGGATTATTTAATAATGTAAACCAACAGAATTTTTCTTCCCAGGATCTTATTGGTGCCAGCGGTGGCGGTGGTGGCGGAAGACGTGGCGGTGGAGGTGGTGGAAATTTCCGTGGTGGCGGTTCTAATTTTATGGTTGGGCCTCAAAGTGGAATAGCCAAAACAAATGCCTTTGGAGTAAACTACAGCGATGCCTGGGGAAAGAAAATTGATGTGACCGGAAGTTATTTTTTTAATAACAGTAATACCTCTAATAATCAAATCATAAATCAGCAGAATTTTATTACAAAAGATTCTTCACAATACTATGATGAGAACACAATTTCGGATAGTAAAAATTATAACAATCGGGTAAACTTAAGGCTTACATACAGGATTGATTCTTCTAATACAATTATTGCCACTTCTAATCTTAGCTTCCAGAAAAATAATTCTGTCAATTCTGTAAGTGGCATAAACTATGTGGATGAGGCGAAAAGTAATATTTTAAGCAAGACTGAAAATGATTTAAACAGCAATACCAACGGAAACAGTTTGAGTAATATGCTGTTGTTTCGGCATGCTATGGCAAAAAGAGGAAGAAGTATTTCACTCGGAATTTTTCAATCATCAAATAATCGCAAAGGGCAAAATTTCTTAGACGCTTTTAATACTTTTTACAAACCTACCTTAACAGAGGATACAGTAAAACAACTTTCTGATCAAAAAAGCCTTACCAATCAATATCGGTTTAGCCTGGAATATACTGAGCCCATCAGTACAAAAACACAAATGCAAATCAGTTATGCTCCTTCTTTTCAAACCAGCAAGGCTGACCAGGAAACTTCCAATTTTGATGATGGCTCGTCCAAATATTCACTTCTCGATACAAGTCTGAGCAATAAATTTAATAATACTTATAATACGCAAAACGCCGGTATTACTTTCCGGCATGGTGACAGGGATAATATGATATCTGCCGGTGTTTCATATCAATTTAGCGAATTAAAAAGTGACCAGGTTTTCCCTCAAACCGGACAAATTGATAATACTTACAGTAATTTTTTGGGCAATGTTTTTTCAAGATTTAAACTTTCTTCAAAAAGCAATTTGAGGATAATTTATCGCGGCTCCGTAAGCCCTCCATCTGTAACTCAATTGCAGAATGTAATAAATAATACCAACCAGTTTTTTTATACAACGGGAAATCCTGACCTGCGGCAACAATACACTAACAATTTAATTACCCGCTATACTTACACGAACAGTGCAAAAGGGCAAAGTTTTTTTGCAAATGTTTTCGTGCAGAACATTAATAATTATGTAACGAATGCCACTTACACGGCTACACATGATTCTGCCCTTAGCAAGACTGTTACTTTATACAAAGGTTCTCAACTTTCTAAACCGGTAAACATGAATGGTTATGTGAATGCACGTTCGTTCTTAACTTTCGGTATGCCGCTTAAGTTTGTAAAATTAAACCTTAACATGAACGCGGGTTTCAGTTATGCAAGGCAACCAGGATTACTTAATAATGTTGAAAATATTTCCAATGCTTACAACTATAATCTGGGTGCAGTGCTTTCAAGCAATATCAGTGAGTACGTTGATTTTAACGTTTCTTACTCGGCAAATATCAACGACGTAAAAAATACCATTCAGCCCACTTTGAATAATAATTATTTTACTCAATCCATTGGAGTCACCGCTAACTTGTTGACGAAGAAAGGCTTGTTTTTTCAAAACGATTTATCTAATGAATCTTACAAAGGCCTGACCGATGGGTTTAATCAAAACTACTGGTTATGGAATATGGCGATTGGTCAAAAGTTCTTAAAAAACCAGGACGGCGAATTAAAATTATCTGTATTTGATCTTTTAAAACAAAATAAAAGCATTACAAGAAATGTTACGGAATCCTATGTACAGGATCAAATAAACCAGGTATTGCAACAATATTTTATGCTCACATTTACTTACAAATTGAAGACCTTTGGAAAAGGGAAGCCTGCAAATAATGATGAACGGCAAAGAGACTTCCGTGGATTTGGAGGTTTCGGTGGACCTCCAGCCGGGTCCGCAGCTTTAGCATTTAAATATTTTTGCTTTGAATGAAAGTGAACTGATTGCCCTGCTTAAAAAAAAAGACAGGGAAGCTTTTAAGGAGATTGTAGAAACATGGCAGGATATGGTTTTTAATACTGCCATTGGCTTTTTACAAAATGCAGAAGATGCTGAAGACACAGCTCAGGAGGTTTTTATGCAGGTGTTTGAATCGGTTTTTTCATTTAAAGAGGAATCAAAAATTTCTACCTGGATATACAGGATTACGGTTTCCAAATGCCTTGATCACCTGAGAAAGAAAAAAAGAAAAAAGCGTTTTGCTTTCATTGAGAGTTTGTATGGTAAAAACCATAGCCTGATGATTGATCCGCCTGATTTTTTTCATCCGGGGGTAAAAGCAGAAAACAAAGAAAATGCAGCAGTTCTTTTTAAAGCAATTGACAAATTACCGGTAAATCAAAAGACGGCTTTTGTGCTGAATAAAATTGAGCATTTAAGTTACCGTGAAATTGGAGAAATCCTGAAATCAAGCGAAGCTGCGGTTGATTCTTTATTGCAAAGAGCCAGGAAAAATCTGCAGGTAGCTTTGAAGGAATATTATTTGTTATTGGATTGATAAATACCAAAAAAATGGAAAAGTGCAGCAGGTTTTTTTATAGAAAAACGTCTAAAATTAGTGGCGAATTTGGATAAGAATCAAAAAATAAAGTAAAAAACAAAGTAGATTACAGTAATATTATA
>CAWFFT010000048.1:0-25111 GCA_963815085.1 uncultured Chitinophagaceae bacterium
CCAATCGGAGAAATATTGTAGCCGAGATTAAAAGATAGGGATTTATAAACCCTCGCTGGTTCCTCGTTCGGTCCGCTTAAATTGCTTTAACACCTTCTTCAGAGACCGCTTTTATTTTTTTGTTTTAGAAGGTATAGAAACTTCCAGCCTACAACCTTGAGCCTCAGCTGAAATATTATTTAAACTGCCGGAATATAATTTCACCCTGCTGTCGATATTCTTTAAACCGATGGATTGATCGAAAATAATTCGACAAATACAGGCGAGAATATTGTCTTTATTCAACGGTTATTGGCTGAAAAAGGTTTGGATCCGCAAAGTTTTATTGTGGTGGAAAAGCTGTATATGGAAGTTAGGTCTTCCGCTACTTTTCAAAAACATTGACCAGATAAAAACTTGCCGGTAAACTTCCCCGCAAATTTCTTTTGAAGAATATGCCAACGAAGAAATACCAATGGAAAGAGTGATCATCATTATGGCGGGAGATTTGCAAAGAATCAAATTGTATCAGAAAAGGGTTTTTAAATTTACCAGGAAATTCCGCAGGAAGCTTGGGACGCATATGCGCAACTCGTTGCACTCGGATTGATAAACATCTAATAAAGAGAAATAAAAATATGTCATTACACCGATTTATTGAAGCGCAACAACGTGATTATGAAAACGCTTTGTCTGAAATTAAAAGCGGAAGAAAGCGCTCGCATTGGATGTGGTATATTTTTCCTCAAATTCATGGGCTTGGGTTTAGTGAAGCTTCCAGGTTTTACGCGATAAAAAACAAAGATGAAGCTGTAGCATATTTACATCACCCGGTTTTGGGAAAACGATTGATTGAGATTTCAAACGCTTTACTTGATCTTGACACAGATGACGCTCGCACCGTTTTTGGAAGCCCGGATGATCTGAAATTAAAATCATCGATGACTTTATTTGCTTCCCTTACGAAAATAGATCCCAGATTTCAATTTGTATTGAATAAATTTTTTCATGGCAAAAAAGATGAGAAAACGCTGGAGATAATTTCCGAAGAAGAAAATAATTGATCTTACCAGGAAAGTTTTCAAAAGCTGGCATGTATTTTATTGGATAAGCATCGAATAAAATAATGTTAGTAATTATGGATTTATCTACGGAGGTGCGCGACCTTTTTTTATTGCCGTTGGCGATTGCCTGCATTTCATGGACGGTTACCCATGAAGAAGTTTTTAGAGAGCCGAGGGATTTTTGCATCCGGAAATCGAAACAATCAAAAAGTTTTGCCGTCAGAAAATTTTTTTACCTCTTTACCTGTGAATATTGTTTTTCACATTACATTACCATCTTAATTTTAATCATCACACATTATCATTTACTATTTGATGATTGGAGAGGTTACCTGGTTGGCGGTTTCTCGCTTGTGTGGATCGCCAATATTTACATGAGCCTTTTTGGACTTGTGAGAGTGGATATGAAAAAGGAAAAAATGGAAGCAGATATTAAAGAAAAGGAATTGAAGGAATAAAAAAAAATTCTGCTAAACCTGTCACAGTAAACAAGGAAATTAGCAGGATTTTTATTTTGGAATTAATAAGCCCTTGCAAACAAAACTCTTTCTGAACTTGGCTTTCCGGTTAAAATATCCTGGCCTTCTTCTTTCAAATTATTTAATGGAATACAACGAATCGTTGCCTTGCTTAATTCTTTTATTTTTTCTTCCGTTTCTGCTGTCCCATCCCAATGCGCCGAAACAAAGCCTCCTTTTTCATCAAGGATTTTTACGAATTCATCCCATGTATCGGCTTTGGTAATATGTGAGTCACGAAAATCTTTTGCTTTTTGGTAAATGGAATTTTGAATGTCATTCAGCAAAACAAAAACAGTATTTGCCAATCCGTCCAGTGAAATGGATTCTTTTGTTTTTGTGTCCCGGCGCGCCACTTCAGCAATATTTTGTTCAAGATCACGTGCTCCGAGCGCAATTCTTACAGGCACGCCTTTCATTTCATATTCCGCGAATTTCCATCCGGGGCGGCGGCTGTCATCGTCGTCATATTTTACAGAAACGCCAAGCGCTTTAAAATCTTCCATTAAAGGAATTACTTTTGCATCAATTGCTTTTTTCTGCTCATCGTCTTTATAAATAGGAACGATTACCACCTGGATGGGCGCTAATTTTGGCGGAAGAACGAGTCCGTCATCATCGCTATGGGCCATTACCAAAGCCCCAACCAGCCTTGTACTTACTCCCCAGCTTGTAGCCCAAACATAATCGAGTTTATTTTCTTTATCGCTGAATTTTACGTCAAAAGCTTTGGCAAAATTTTGACCGAGAAAATGCGAAGTCCCGGCCTGCAGCGCTTTTCCATCCTGCATCATCGCTTCTATGGAAAAAGTATCTACCGCACCCGCGAAACGTTCGTTTACGCTTTTTACGCCTCTTATCACCGGCATTGCCATCCATTCTTCGGCAAATTCTGCATAAATATCGAGCATTTGCATCGTTTCATCAATGGCTTCCTGTGCGTTGGCGTGTGCAGTGTGGCCTTCCTGCCAAAGAAATTCCGTGGTACGTAAAAACAACCGCGTGCGCATTTCCCATCTTACCACATTTGCCCATTGGTTGACAAGTACCGGCAAGTCACGGTAAGACTGAATCCATGTTTTATAAGTATTCCAGATAATTGTCTCTGAAGTAGGCCTTACGATCAGTTCTTCTTCCAGTTTTGCATCCGGATCCACGATAATACCTGTTCCGGTTTCGTTATTTTTTAAGCGATAATGAGTAACTACCGCACACTCTTTTGCAAATCCTTCCACATGGGCCGCTTCTTTACTCAAAAAACTTTTAGGAATAAATAAAGGAAAATAAGCATTTTGATGTCCTGTTTCTTTAAACCGCTTGTCGAGTTGCCTTTGCATATTTTCCCAAAGGGCAAAACCGTAAGGCTTTATCACCATGCAACCGCGAACCGCACTATAATCGGCAAGCCCGGCTTTTATGACGAGATCATTGTACCATTGTGCATAATCTGTTTCCCTCGCTGTGATTTCTTTGCTCATTTAATTTTATTTTTTGTATCTTATTCTATCGTTTTGTTGGTATTTTTACCCTTAATACTTTTAACAAGCGCTTCATAAAACAATCCGTAAATAATAAAGGATATTTCTTAAATTTACAGAAAGATAGGAGGCAAAAGTAAGCTTCATTATCAAACTTCTAAAACTCAAAATCATGAAAATAAAATATTTACTATTGTTTGGCTTGGTGGCTGCTTTCAGCAGTTGCAGTACGGCTTATCGCACCGGCCAAACTCCTGATGATGTGTACTATTCACCGGCACCGCAGGAAAACACTTATGTAACCAAAGCAACGGAACAGGATCAAAATTCGTATTCATACAGGAACCAGGAAGACGAAAATATCAGGAGAGGAATTGAAGACCCGGTTTATCGAAATGCAATAACATTTAGTACGGGAATGGGATACGGCTACAATCCTTATTCTTTATATTCATATAATGCTTTCAACAACCCGTTCTATGGAGGCGGTTATTATGGTTATAACCCATACGGATTTAAAAGCATGTATGATCCTTACTCCAATTACATGGGATATAATAATTTGAGTTTTTATAACTCTCCGTACGGCTATTATAATTCTTATCCGTTCGGCTATGGTTATTCTCCATACGGTATAGGGTATTCGCCTTATTATTCTCCTATTTTGTTTTCAGGCAAAGCCGCTAATACCAATACAGGTGCGAGAAGATACAATCTAAATGTTTATAATAATTCAGGAAATAACGGTACAAATACGAATCCTCAACCAATCCGCTCTACCGGTACAGGAACCACACAACCATCAACCGGAACAGGTGTAGGAAATGTCATAAGGAGAGTATTTACTCCTTCAGAGAGAAGCACATATACGCCTCCTTCCAATAGTACCCAGCGCAGTACCAGGAGAACTTATAATAACAACAATAACAATAATAATAATAATAATTATAATACTCCTCAAAGAACATTTACTCCGAGTACTAGTACTCAATCAAATTCACCATCTTCATCTTCTCCAAGCAGTAACAGCGCTCCCGTGAGGAGTTTCAGAAGATAAGTGTTAAATATATTTTTTTGAAAAGGGATGATTTTTCATCCCTTTTTAAAAGCTCGTTTGGCAGGTGTTTTGATAAATTTAAAAAGAGGATTATTTATTCGTTTACTATGAAAGCAGTTTATTTAAGTATATTTTTTTCCCTTGCAATCAGTTTTACGTATGCCCAGGAACCGGCGGATGCTTTAAGATATTCATATTTAACCCAGCCTGGCGGAACAGCAAGAAACCAGGCTATTGGAGGTGCAGGCGGATCTTTAGGTGGAGAATTTACATCACTGTTTATCAACCCGGCAGGACTTGGATTTTATAAAACCGGCGATTTTATTCTTACACCTGCTTTTTCTTTAAAAAAAACGAATTCCGATTATCTTGGTTCGTCAGAAAGCGTGACTGATAATAATTTTAATGTCGGCGCAACCGGCTTTGTAATTGGTGGGCCTACAAGAGGCAGAAGCGTTAAAAGCCTTGCATTTGCTATTGGAGTAAATCGCGAGGCTGATTTTAATAATCATGTTTATTACAGGGGAACCAATAAGAATTCTTCCTACTCAGAAAAATACCTGGAGCAGTTGATAAATGATAATATAACCGATCCTAACAAGGCGGCAAGTTACGATCCTTATGGAGCCAGCCTTGCTTTCAACACTTATTTAATCGACACAGTCCAGGCATCGGACGGCTCAGTTAGTGGGTATAGAACACAAGCCAATCCATCAACAGGCCTTATCCAGGAAAATACAATTAATACAACCGGCGGTATTACAGATCTCGCTTTTGGAATGGGATTGAACCTGAAGGACAAATGGTATTTCGGGGGAACAATTTCGATTCCTTTTTTAAATTATAGTCGTAATTCGACCTACCAGGAAAGCGATGCTACTTCCAATCCTAATAATAATTTTAATTATTTCCAGGTTAACGAATCTTTGCAAACAAAAGGTGTAGGCATAAATGCAAAACTCGGTGTTATTTTTAAACCGGTTGAAAATGTGAGGTTAGGACTTGCTTTCCATACGCCAACTGCTTACCAGCTTACAGATGATTACACCGCGGAAGTGGTTACTGATTTGGAAGGCTATGGGGGGATCCCCTTGTAAAACAACAAAGTTCTACAGACTTAACGAATGGCCAACCATTGGAATCAAAATACAACTTCAATACTCCATGGAAAGTTATTTTAAGTGGTTCCTATATTTTCAGTGAAGTTGAAAATGTTCAAAACCAGAAAGGCTTTATTACCGCTGATGTCGAATATTTAAATTATAAAAATGCTTCGTTTCGTGACGTAAATAATGATGCAAGTTCTGCCGACTATTATAATTCTTTAACCAAAACCCTTGGCAATGTCTATAAAAGCTCAATTAACGCACGGTTAGGAGGTGAACTAAAGTTTAACACTTTTATGGTGAGGCTGGGTGGCGCTTATTATGGCAATCCTTACCAATCCGAAACATCCAATCTTGTAAAAGTAACAGGAGGTTTAGGTTACAGGAACAAAGGAATTTTTCTTGACCTGGCTTATGTTTACTCAATGTATAAAGATGTAAATTATCCTTATCGTTTACAGGACAAATCCAATTCACCTGCAAATCTTAAAACCAACAAAGGCAATATTGTATTTTCACTCGGATTTAAATTGTAATATTTTCCTTTAAATGAACCGGTGCTCCTTTGGATAAAATAAAAAACTGGCTTATTTCTTGGTTTACTGCAGAAGATACTCGGGGAGAAAACCAGCAGATTTTTCATTTCTGATAACAAAAATTTTTTATAAAAGAATGTGGGATAATAAATATTATATTATTTTTGTCTTCTCAATTTAAAAATCAACACAAAAGTTGAAGAAAAATAATTCATATAATTTCTTTTTTCCGGTAACGGTATATCTATTATTACGACGTGGATGCTGATAGGCCCTTGCGTTTGAAAGCGCACCTATCAGTGAAAAAAAATCCCCCGATTTCTCCCTTATTTTTTAAATTTTAAATTTCCTGCAAATTGGAACAATCAAATATAATTGTTCGTGTTGCAACTCCTGCTGATCTTATTTACGCATCTGCCATCACAGATGAAATGGCCTCATCTGCCCAGGCGCGCGGTACAGGAATTGCCAAACGTTCACCTGAATATATTTCTAATAAAATGACGGAAGGGAAAGCCGTTATTGCTGTTACAAAAGATGGCAAATGGGTAGGGTTTTGCTATATCGAAGCATGGGGCCATGAAAAATTTGTTGCCAACAGCGGCCTTATCGTTGCTCCTGAATATAGAAAATCAGGTATTGCAAAAACCATCAAGCAGCGCATCTTTGCACTCTCAAGGCAGAAATATCCGGAGGCCAAAATCTTTGGATTAACTACCGGCCTTGCCGTAATGAAGATTAATAGTGATCTTGGCTATGAGCCTGTAACTTATTCTGAACTTACTGATGACGAAAATTTTTGGGCCGGCTGTAAAAGTTGTGTCAACTATGATATTCTGATGAGTAAGGATAGAAAAAATTGCATGTGCACCGCTATGCTTTACGATCCTAAAGATCATTATACGCCTGAAGAAACCGCACAGGATTTTAAAAAGAAATCAAAAGTGTATGAAAGATTTATGCGCTTGAAAAAGAACAAGCTGATGAATTATTTGAAAAAGAAAAAACAGGAAAAGCCAAAATCCATGTTGAGTTTTTTCTTCAACCTTTAAAAGATTAATTGACGATGAGCAAAAAAGTTGTAATTGGTTTCAGTGGTGGGTTAGATACTTCTTATTGTGTGAAGTATTTTACGGATGAATTAAATTATGAAGTTCACAGTATCATTGTGAATACCGGTGGTTTTTCAAAAGAAGAATTAGATCAAATTGAACAACATGCAAAGGCGCTTGGCGTAGCATCTCATACTACGGTAGATGCTACCAAAAGTTATTACGACACGATTGTAAAATACCTGGTGTATGGAAATGTTTTGAAGAACAATACTTATCCTTTAAGTGTAAGTGCAGAAAGGGTTTCGCAGGCTTTGCATATTGCAGAGCATGTAAAAAAGATCGGTGCCGATGCAGTTGCGCATGGAAGTACGGGTGCAGGAAATGACCAGGTGAGATTTGATATGATCTTTCACATTATGATTCCCGGTGTTGAAATTATTACGCCGATCCGCGATATGCAGTTATCACGCCAGGAAGAAATTGATTACCTGAAATTGAAAGGCGTAAAAATGAATTTCGAAAAATCTGTTTATTCAATTAATAAGGGTTTGTGGGGAACGAGCGTCGGAGGAAAAGAAACGTTGAGTTCAAACGGAATGTTGCCTGAAGAAGCATGGCCTACTCAGTTAAGCAAGCATGAACCGGAACAACTAAAACTGCATTTTGAAAACGGTGATCTTACTGCTGTAAATGATAAAACTTTCGATCATCCCGTTGCTGCCATTCAATATTTGCAAACGATTGCCGGTCCATTTGCTATTGGCCGTGATGTACATGTCGGGGATACCATTATTGGAATAAAAGGTAGAGTTGGTTTTGAAGCGGCTGCGTCTGTTCCCATCATTAAAGCGCATCATGCATTGGAAAAGCATGTGCTTACCAAATGGCAACTCACCCTAAAAAGCCAGTTGGCTGATTTTTATGGAAACTGGTTGCATGAAGGACAGTTGCTTGATCCTGTAATGCGGGATATTGAAGCGTTTTTTACTTCTTCCCAACAAAATGTAACAGGAGATGTATTTATTCAACTAATGCCATATCGTTTTCAAATTGCGGGCATTGAGTCGCCATTTGATTTGATGAGTAGTAAATTTGGCAAGTATGGAGAAATGAATACCGGCTGGAGCGGCGAAGATGTGAGGGGATTCAGTAAAATTTTTGGCAACCAGACAGCGATTTATCATGCTGTAAAAAATAGTGCAGATGCAAAATAAAATCAGGGTTGGAATAATTGGTGGCGCGGGTTATACGGGTGGAGAATTAATAAGGCTGCTCATCAATCATCCCTCTGCTGAAATGATTTATATCCACAGTAAAAGTAATGCCGGCAAAGGAGTACACGCTGTTCATCATGATCTTGTTGGAGTGACTGATATTGAGTTTACGCATGAAATGAATGATGAAATTGATGTACTTTTTTTATGTGTTGGACATGGTGATTCCCTAAAATTTTTAGAAGAAAATGAAGTGCCGGCGCACATTAAGATCATTTCCCTTTCCCAGGATTTCCGGTTGAAAGAAAAATCAGTTTTTAAAGATCGGCATTTTGTTTATGGCCTTCCTGAAGTTAACAGTGAACAAATAAAAAAGGCAGAAAATATTGCCAATCCCGGCTGTTTCGCTACAGCAATCGAACTGGGTTTATTACCGTTGGCGAAGTTGGGGTTGTTGCATGATGTATTTACAACAGGAATAACCGGCTCAACCGGGGCGGGACAATCTTTATCACCCACTTCTCATTTTTCATGGCGCGAAAATAATGTGCAGGCTTATAAGACGTTGACGCATCAGCATCTTTATGAAATAAATGAAACTTTAAACAAACTTTCCGGAAATTCCTCTGCTTCTATTCATTTTGTGCCGTGGCGCGGAGATTTTACGAGAGGAATTTTTGTAACATCTCAAATTAAATGCATTAAACCTTTAAGCGAAATTTCCGAAGCTTTTGAAAAGTTTTACGCGCAAGCATCCTTTCGTATCAATCAGTAAAGAATCCATTTTTTTAAAGCAGGTAGTAAATACCAACAATTGTTTTATTCATTTGGAAAAAGAAGGAGATATTTTAGTGGTGCATTCGGTGATTGATAATTTATTAAAAGGCGCAAGCGGCCAAGCTGTTGAAAATATGAACCTTATGTTTGGGTTGGATGAAACGGAGGGATTGAGATTGAAAGCGAATTATTTTTAGTAAGTTGTAAGTTTTAAGTAATAAGTTGTAAGTCATGCAAAATTATAAGGATCTTAAAGTGTGGGGCAAGGCACATGAGTTTACACTTAAGATTTATCATTTTACAAAGCTTTTTCCTAGAGAAGAGATTTATAGCTTAACCAATCAAATAAGGAGATCTGCTTCATCAATTCCCGCAAATATTGCTGAAGGTTGTGGAAAAAACTCAAAACCTGAATTAGCTCATTTTTTAAATATTTCTCTCGGTTCTGCAAATGAATCCGAATATTTTTGGATTCTTTCAAAAGATCTGATTTATTTAAATGATCAGGATTTTAAAACATTATATGATTTAATAAATGAAGTAAAAAGTATGCTCATATCCTTAATTTCAAAGGTTCGTGCTTAGAACTCTTTACTTACTACTTACAACTTATAACTTACGACTTACAACTTACAACTTACAACTCATGACTTTATTCGACGTTTATCCAATTAACAACATCAATATTGTAAAAGCCTATGGTTCCTACGTTTGGGACGATAAAGGTGTTGAGTATCTAGATATGTATGGCGGACATGCAGTTATAAGTATCGGCCATACCAATCCTCATTGGGTAAAAAGAATTGAAGACCAATTGGAGAAAATTGCCTTCTATTCAAACTCCGTAAAAATTCCTTTGCAACAGGAATTGGCGGATAAATTAGGTAAGGTTTCCGGGAAAAATAATTATCAGTTATTTCTTTGCAATTCGGGCGCTGAGGCAAACGAAAATGCTTTGAAATTAGCTTCATTTCATAATGGAAGAAAAAAAATTATAGCTTTTTCAAAAGCATTTCACGGGCGAACATCACTCGCTGTGGCGGTGACTGATAATCCTTCAATTGTTGCTCCCGTTAATCAAACTGAAAATGTAGTTTTTCTTCCTTTCAATGATGAAGAAGCTTTAAAAAATTATTTTAAAGAGCATGGCGGTGAAGTGAGTGCAGTAATTGTTGAAGGCATCCAGGGAGTTGGAGGTATAAGGGTTGCATCAAAATCTTTTTTGCAACTGATTCGCACGTTATGTACTGAATATGGAGCGGTTTTTATTGCAGATTCGGTACAATGTGGTTATGGAAGAACAGGTAAATTTTATTCTCATGATTATGCGGATGTTGAAGCTGATATTTATTCAATGGCAAAAGGGATGGGTAACGGGTTTCCTATCGGAGGCATTTCAATTTCTCCCAAAATAGCTCCAAAATATTTTATGCTCGGTACAACTTTCGGGGGAAATCATCTTGCATGTGCGGCGGGCATTGCAGTTTTGGAAGTAATGGAAAAAGAAGATCTGATGAAAAATGCTGAAGAAGTTGGAAGTTATCTTATAGAAGAAATTAAAGAGATTAATGGCTTAAAAAATGTTCGCGGCAAAGGATTAATGATAGGCTTTGATGTAACAGATGAATTAAAAGATTTGAAAAAAAATCTTTTACACAAACATAAAATATTCACCGGCGAAGCAAAACCAAATGTAATCAGGTTGTTACCTTCGCTTGCTTTGACAAAGGCTGATGCCGATAAATTTTTGAAAGCGCTTAAAGAAGAGGTTTCTTTTCTTTCACAAACAAAAGAGACGGCTTCTGAAGTAAACAGTAATTAATTTTTCATTTTAAACATCAATAATTATTGAAAAATTTTCTTTCAGTTCATGATGCAGGCAATATCGATCAACTTATAAGAACTGCATTGAATTTTAAAAAAGATCCTTTAGCCTCCCAGGCTTTGGGAAAAGGCAAACGTATAGGCCTGGTGTTTCTCAATCCAAGTATGCGTACACGTTTGAGTACACAGATTGCAGCTCAAAACCTGGGAATGGAAGCGATTATTTTTAATGCCGGCCAAGATGGCTGGTCATTAGAGTTTGAAGAAGGTGCAGTTATGAATGGCGCGACAGTAGAGCATGTTAAAGATGCAGCGCCGATATTGGGAAAGTATTTTGATATTCTCGGAGTACGGACGTTTCCAACTTTAAAAAATCGTGAAGAAGATTATTCCGAAAAAATACTTCATCAGTTTGTAAAATATGCCGGTATTCCTGTTGTAAGCCTCGAAAGCGCTACCGTTCACCCATTGCAGAGTTTAACCGATATGATAACAATTTCTGAGAGGCTTCCTTTAAAGTCAAAAGAAAAACCAAAAGTGGTTTTGACATGGGCTCCTCATGTAAAACCTTTGCCGCAGTGTGTTGCTAATAGTTTTTCTCAATGGGTGAATGCATGGGATCAAACTGAATTTATTATAGCCAATCCAGAAGGGTATGATCTTGATACGAAGTTTACCGGCAATGCTTCCGTTACTCACGATCAGGCGTATGCGCTAAAAGATGCGGATTTTGTGTATGTAAAAAACTGGAGCAGTTTTAAAGACTATGGTAAAATCCTTCCTGTAGAAACTAACTGGATGCTTACAATGAAAAAATTATCGGTAACGAATAACGCTAAAGTAATGCATTGCCTTCCCGTGCGGAGGAATGTTGAATTAAGTGATGAAGTATTGGATAGCGATAACAGCATTATTACTGAAGAAGCAGGTAACCGGGTTTGGGCTGCACAGGCAGTGTTATCCGAAATTTTAAATGGAATATGATGAATACTGGTGCACTGCAAATGGAGAAACTTTTTGTCATAAAAATCGGAGGAAATGTTATTGATGATCCTGGTCAACTTAATTCTTTCCTCACTGCTTTTTCTGAAATTAAGAGCAAAAAAATATTGGTTCATGGTGGTGGAAAAATTGCCACTTCAATTGGCAATAAATTAGGAATTCAATCTAAATATGTAGATGGCCGTAGGATTACTGACGATGAAACAATCGATTTGGTAACGATGGTTTATGGAGGTTTGGTAAATAAAAAGATTGTTGCACAATTGCAGGCGAAAAATTGTAATTCCCTTGGCGTTACCGGTGCAGATGCTAACTTGTTACCCGCAAAAAAGCGAGTGGTAAAAGAAATTGATTATGGTTGGGTTGGCGATTTGGATGATAAAGATATCAGTCCTGAAAACTGGAATTTTTTTTTGGAGAACGGTCTCACCCCGGTCGTAGCAGCACTTACACACGATCAGCAAGGCCATGTTTTGAATACCAATGCAGACACAATTGCTTCCGTTATTGCGGTTAACCTGGCTGCTTTTTATAATGTAGAACTTGTTTTTTGTTTTGAAAAAAACGGCGTGTTGTTGGATGTGGAAGATGAAAATTCTGTTATCGAAAATATCAATCCTGAAAACTATTTATCCTTAAAAAAGACCAATAAATTATTTGCGGGCATTTTGCCAAAAATCGATAATGCATTTGATGCGATAAATAAAGGAGTGAACGAAGTGTTTATTGGCAATTCTTCTCAGTTAGCTTCTTTAATAAAAGGCACCGCGAGGAACAAAAATTTCTTTGCATGAGCAGTAAACAAATGAATATTGAAGATTTATATTTTGACGCGGTTAACCTGTTGAAAGAATTAATTGCCATCCCTTCATTCAGCAAAGAAGAAGATTTAACGGCTGATTGCCTGGAAGAATTTTTCAGCAAAAAAAATATAAAAACCAACCGCTATCTAAATAACGTATGGGCTACCAATAAATATTTTGACAAAAACAAAAAAACATTGTTATTGAATTCCCACCATGATACGGTGAAACCAAATAAAGGATACACTTTGAGCCCTTTTGAACCAATTGAAAAAGATGGAAAATTATTTGGCCTTGGTTCCAATGATGCAGGAGGCCCGTTGGTTTCTTTGATGGCAACTTTCGTTCATTTTTATGAAGCTGAACTTCCTTTTAATATCGTTTTTGCCGGAACCGCTGAAGAAGAAATCTCAGGCAAAAATGGTGTAGAAATTTTACTGGGCCATTTGCCAAAAATTGATTGTGCAATAGTGGGGGAACCAACATTATTAAACATGGCGGTAGCCGAAAAAGGCTTGTTGGTGCTTGATTGTGTGGCTCATGGTAAAGCAGGCCATGCGGCGCGAAATGAAGGGATTAATGCATTGTATATTGCCATGAAAGATATCAATTGGTTGAGTTCGCTTAAATTCCCGAAAGTTTCTTCTCTATTAGGTGAAGTCCATGTTGCGGTTACTTCCGTTAATACTGAAAATAAGGCACATAATATTGTTCCCTCAGAATGTAAATTTTTGGTGGACATGCGGGTGAATGAATTGTATACTTTTGAAGAAATCATTTCGGTGATAAAACAAAATATGAAGAGTGAAATTCAGCCTCGGTCTATAAGATTAAAATCCTCTTTCATTAAAGCAGATCATCCGTTGGTGATTGCGGGAACCAAAATGGGCATTTCTTCTTATGGCTCACCTACCTGTTCTGATATGGCTTTGATGAATTTCCCCTCTTTAAAAATCGGGCCCGGCGATTCTGCAAGAAGCCATAGCGCCGATGAATTTATTCATGTAAATGAAATTAAAGACGGTATTAAAACCTACATTCAGTTAATTAAAAATTACGAATTGGAAATTACGAATTGAAAATTACGAATTACGAATTGAAGAAAAACAATGTCATTCAAGACAAAAGTTTTGCGTTTGCCTTGCGGATTGTAAATCTTTATAAATATTTAAGTGAAGAAAAGAAGGAGTTTGTGTTGTCGAAACAACTTCTAAGAAGTGGAACATCAATTGGGGCTAACGTAGAAGGAATAGAACTTAGTTTTACTGCAACTATAAATTGCACTGATCAGTCTATTATTTGAAATTCAATGATGAAAATAAGAAATGAGATAACTTGGATCCACTTCTCGTTGTTGTGTGAAACCGAGCACGAGTTTTTTTATTGGAGTTACCGTATAGAAAAAACAGTAAAATATGCCTTAGCATGTTAAGCAGCACACTTCCTAAAATAGGAACGATCGTTAATTATGCTGACGTTTTTGGTTTTACGCCACCAAAAAATAAAATCGACATAATTCACTCCCTCTGCAAAAATGTTTTATTAGGTGAAATCGCTGGCTTGAATTATCGCTTAAAACCTAAAACATCAAAATATCAGGATTTTTCATCTGAAATGCAAGCAAAGGAGTTGAGCTGCTTCTGTGGCTCTAATAAAAATCTCTAAAATTTCTTCGTTTACTGCCAACCGTTATACAAGTAAACTATTAGAGTTCATCTTGTGCGGTTATGAGATTCCGTTTCGTGAAGGCACGAACCGGGGATGAAATTATATTTTTTGAAAACAAACTATTAATATTGTATCAAAATCAACTGCTATGAACCCGGCCTATCAAATTTTGTTACTTGCATTGTTTATTGTACCTGCGGTTTTTTTTATCATCACTTTACAAAATACTTTAAAAGCAATTTCTCCTGAAAATAGAAAAATGCCATTTGCCAATGTTTGGCTCTTATGCATTCCTGTTTTCAATTTTTACTGGCAGTTTATTGTTGTTGATAAAATAGCTCAATCGATTGCCATTGAATGTAAGAGATTCGAAATACCTGTAAAAGAGACTAAACCGACATACCGTTTAGGATTGAGTTGGAGTATCTGTTACCTTTTATTTTTAATTCCGGTAATAAAAGTGTGGGCAGGCATTGTTCTGACAATAACATGGATTATATATTGGATAAAAGTGAATCATTATCGAAAGCTGATTATCAAAAATCAAAACACTTTTTTGCCTGATGCTGAAAGAAACATTTTTTATGGAGATATGGTGGTTTAAAATATTCTTCGCTTCCCGCGAGTGCCGCACTATAATTTAAAACGTAAATGTTAATTAAGAAACACATTGTATTTGCAGTTTGCCTGCTATTGCTTTCCAATTTTACCTTTGGTCAATCCCAGACGCATCTATACCAGATAAAGCCCAAATGGAAATTGGGAGACCAAAAAACAGTTCATACTAAGTCTGTTTCTAAGGTTTATATAAAAGACAGTTTGCTAAATAATACAGAAGCAACCGGCAACTACAGCATCAAGGTTATTGACACGGTTAAAAACTACACATTATTATACTCCAATGAACCAAATGCAATCGATATTGAAACAAAGTCATCGAATGCCACTGTGGATTCGGTTTTAAACTTCTTTAGCGGGATAATAAAAAAAATGCAAGAAGAGACCAAGGCATTTAAATATGAACTGTCGGTTGATAAGAATACAGGACAGGCTATTGAAGTAAAAAATGGTGATAAGTACTTAGAGTTGATTCAACAGGTAACCTCCAGAATGATTGATGAATTGGGCGAAAAGAAAGGGAAGACAAAAACTGAAATTGACAGTCTGAAACAAAAGGCAATTGCCTATTCCAAATTGTTGGAGCCGAAAATTTTGGAAACTGTCATCAATGAATTCAATTATATCGTGCAACCATACACCTATACCTTTCCAATTAACTCGACGGTTTCTCAAAAGACAATGGTACATGATGTGAATGCAATGGGAGAATTTGGCGACATTGAAATGCCTGCCATTCTAACCATAAGTTCAAAGAAATACAATAATAGTTTGACGATACAAACTGATACGGACTATGATAAAGACTTTTTGTTGGAGCAAATAAAAAAGAAACATAAAAATATGAGTGACTTAACCACTTCAGATATTTTTTTGAGTGAAAAAGAGGAAACTGTATTTACAACAACAACTGGCTGGGTGGTTTCACACAAATCCAATGTTGTCTTTAAAATGAAAGAAGTGAAAGTGATGAATGAAACAATTGTAAGCTTTGAATAATTCAAGAGGTTTCAAACCAGGGTTTTTATTCTTTCGCTCTTACTTTTACTCAAATGAAAAACAAATAGCTCTTTTTTTGCTTAGGAAACAATTTAGGAAAGATGGCACAAACCTGCCTTGCGGCAGATAAGCCGGTGCTTTTCGCTGTGTTGTTACTAAATTAGCTTACACTTCAACGGTACCTGTCTTAATTTCTCCCTCCCGTTTGTAACTTGCTATAATAACGCCTTTTGATGTCACCTGGCTTCCTGTTAATGTAAATGCTGCCGGCATTGCGTTGTTTTCGAACAGCTTTTTTCCTTTACCTAGTATCAGTGGATAAATTTTAAGCCGGAGCTCGTCTGCCAGGTCGTGCTCAAGCAACAGGTGTACGAGTTCACTGCTGCCCCAAACCTGGATATCGCCACCTTCTGAATGTTTAAGCTTTTGAATATCTGCCACAGTTTTAAGGGCAACGGTATTTTTCCAGCCGATAGCCGCAGGGTCTGATTTTTCAGACAGTACGTATTTGGTGCCATCGTTGATGCCCGGCCAAAAGTCAGCATGTTCGGGCCAGTAAGCCGAGAAAATGTCGAATGTTTTTCTGCCCAAAAGATAATCAGCCGGTTTCAACTCTTCCTGCATAATCTTTCCAAAAAGCTCGTCGTTATATGAGGCAGTCCACCCACCATATTTGAAGCCACCTGAAGTGTCTTCTTCCGGTCCGCCCGGTGCCTGCATAACTCCATCCAGTGTAATCATGGATAATACAATTATCTTTCTCATATATTTTAATTTTTCGTTTAATTGAAATTGTTGCTTTGTTTGGTGTGATGCTTTTTACTTTAAAAAGTCATTTAAGTAACCTTGTATTTAGTTGATTAAATGGTTTGAGAAATTTTTTTCATGATGCTGTTTACATTTTATTTTAATTTTTTTGACAGTACAAAGATGCAAGCCATTTAGGGACTTGTTATTGTGTAAATACGACAACTTTAGGGACTAACGCGACAAAAAAGTATTCAATGCAAAATAGAATCATGTAATCCTTCTATCCGTAAATCCTGATTCAGACATTATATGTCGGGAATACAAAGTGAATATACTCCTCCCAGACCGAGTCTCTCCTCCAAGCCTTGAAGCAAAGCAGGACACGGCCATTAAATTACCAAAATAAAAATCCTTCTTATTTGTTTGTTTACTGCCAGGCAATGATAAAAAGATTGCCGTGTCACCAGGCGTTTCATTAAACAAGCGGCATTTTACACGGCTCCTTAGAATGAAAAAAACCGATGGCAGTTACAATCTGCCCGTTAGTACGCCAAACGGGGAAACCAACGAAAGAAAATGAAATCAGAACAACCAAAACAATTAAATAAAGAACTTCCGGGCGAAATACTACGGTTTCACCGTTTTTGTTTGCATAAATTTGTCCACAAAAATCTTAAATCGTAATTTTTAATTTGAAATTGAATATGAAGCTCTGGCAAAAAAATACTAAATCATTAAAGGAAGTGGAAACTTTCACAGTCGGAAAAGATCGTGAACTGGATGTGTTCCTCGCGCCTTATGATGTTTTAGGATCGTTGGCACATATAAAAATGCTGAATAAAGTTGGTTTACTCACGAGTGAGGAATTGGCCGAATTGGAAAATGCATTAAAAGATATTTATGCTGATATTATTGCCGGAAACTTTTCGTTGGAAGAAGGAGTTGAAGATATTCATTCACAGGTGGAATTTATTTTGACAAAAAAACTGGGTGATTCAGGGAAAAAAATTCATTCTGCACGTTCGAGAAATGACCAGGTAATTCTTGACCTCAAACTTTTTCTAAGAAATGAAATTGAGGGATTGGTTCATGAGGTAAATGCTTTTTTTGATCTTCTTTTACAACAAAGCGAAAAATACAAAGATTTTCTGTTGCCCGGTTATACTCACTTACAGCTTGCTATGCCGAGTTCTTTCGGATTGTGGTTCGCCGCTTATGCTGAGAGTTTGGTTGATGATATTATCTCGCTTCATGCAACCTGGGAAATTATAAATAAAAATCCTTTAGGTTCTGCCGCAGGTTTCGGTTCTTCTTTTCCAATCGACAGAAAATATACAACTTCGTTGCTGGGCTTTGATGAATTAAACTACAATGTTGTTTATGCGCAAATGAGCCGCGGTAAAACAGAAAGAGTGCTTTCGCAATCACTTTCAAATATTGCGTCCACGCTTGCCCGTATGAGTATGGATGCGTGTATTTATCTCAATCAGAATTTTGGATTTATTTCTTTCCCTGATGAATTAACTACTGGAAGCAGCATCATGCCTCACAAAAAAAATCCGGATGTTTTTGAATTGATTCGCGGACATTGCAATCGTATACAGGCGTTGCCTAACGAAATCATAATGATAACAGCCAATCTTCCTTCAGGTTACCATCGTGACTTTCAACTGTTGAAAGAACATCTTTTTCCAGCCATTCAAAATCTGCGTGATTGTATTAAAATGGCAACCCTGATGTTTGAAAATATTGAGGTAAAAAAAGACATACTTAATGATGAAAAGTATAAATATCTTTTTACTGTTGAGGAAATGAACAAATTGGTTTTGGAAGGAATGCCTTTACGTGATGCTTATAAAAAAATCGGTGCTGATGTAGAAGCCGGAACTTTTAAAACTGACAGAAAGATAAACCACACTCATGAAGGGTCGATTGGAAATCTTCAAAACGAGGAAATCAGCAGGATGATGCAAGACGTTATCAATCGCTTCAATTTTAAGGCTGTGAATGATGCTTTACAAAAATTAATACAGTAAATTGCCAACTTCGTTAAGGAATTATTCATACTAATTTCAACGGTTCAATATTATAAAGAAGATAAAATGGCAGAATCGATAAAAAAAAGGATTGCGATTTTTGGTTCAACGGGTTCCATTGGCACACAAGCTTTGGAAGTGATTGAGGAGCATCCTGATTTGTTCGAAGTAGAAATATTAACTGCTCATAAGAATGATAAACTCCTTGTTGAACAGGCGCTTAAGTTTAAGCCAAATGCAATTGTTATAGTAGATGAAGGAAAATATGAGAATGTAAAAAAAGCGCTCGAATCATCGGATATAAAAGTTTTCGCTGGTGAAAATGCATTGGATGAAGTGGCGGATTTTGATACTTATGATATGATGCTGGCGGGAATTGTTGGATTTGCCGGATTGAAACCAACCCTGAAAGCCATAGAAAAAGGCAAGGCAATCGCTTTAGCGAATAAGGAAACGCTGGTAGTTGCAGGCGATTTGGTAATGCAACTGGCGGTTGAAAAAAGAGTCCCGGTAATTCCCGTGGATAGTGAGCATTCCGCGATTTTTCAATGTCTAATCGGGGAAACGAGAAACAAGATTGAGAAAGTAATTTTAACGGCGAGCGGTGGCCCTTTCCTTGGGAAAAAACCTAATTTTTTAGTGAATGTAAAAAGAGATCATGCGCTGCAACATCCTAACTGGAAAATGGGTGCAAAAATTACTATTGACTCTGCAACACTGATGAATAAAGGGCTGGAGATGATCGAAGCTAAATGGCTTTTTAATCTTTCTCCTGAACAAATTGAAGTGATAATCCATCCGCAAAGTATTGTGCACAGTATGGTTCAGTTTGAAGATGGTAGTATAAAAGCGCAAATGGGTTTGCCGGATATGAAACTCCCAATTCAATATGCACTCACTTTCCCACGAAGAGTGGCGAATGATAACCCGCGGGCAAATTTCAAAAAGATACCTGTCCTTGCTTTTGAAGAACCGGATGTGAAAACTTTCAGAAACCTTGGCCTGGCGCGAATAGCTCTTGAAAAAGGAGGGAATTTTCCATGTATTTTAAATGCGGCCAATGAAATTGCTGTCTGGGCTTTTTTGAACAATCGCATTGGATTTTTGGACATCACAGCAGTGATAGAAAAATCATTGCAAAAAATAAATTATATAGAAAAGCCAAATCTTTCTGATTATTTTGAAAGCGATGGCGAGGCGCGTAATTTTGCGGCTTCACTGGTAAATATGTAACCTTACTAAGAAAGCAAAGTCAGAATTCAAAAAATTAAAATACCGTACATCCACATTGTACCTTTAACATTGTATGACATTATTAGCAATCAATTGGCCCGGAGTAGGTTTACAAGCCGGTTACCTGATTTTTTCTTTTTCCATTTTAGTGATCGTTCATGAATTTGGTCATTTCATTACTGCAAAATTGTTTAAATGCCGTGTGGAGAAATTCTATTTATTTTTCGATCCATGGTTTTCAATTTTTAAAAAGAAAGTAGGTGAAACCGTATACGGAATAGGATGGCTTCCGCTGGGAGGTTATGTAAAAATTTCCGGAATGGTGGATGAGAGCATGGATAAGGAACAAATAAAGCAGGCACCGCAACCCTGGGAATTTAGGAGTAAACCAGCCTGGCAACGATTGATAATTTTATTGGCGGGCGTAACGATGAATGTATTACTTGCATTTTTTCTTTATGCTATGGTTCTTTTCACATGGGGAGAAACAAAATTGCCGGTAAAAAATATGCATGATGGCGTATGGATTACCGATAGCCTGATGAGTAATATTGGTTTAAAGAACGGTGATAACATAGTAGCTGTAAATGGGGAGCCTGTAAAATATTTTGAAGATCTTCCCGGCAAAATTTTGGTGGGAAATCAAATCACTGTTGAAAGAAATGGGAAAGAGCAAACGATTACTATACCCGTCAATTTGATCGAACAATTGGTAGAGAAAAAGGGTAAGAGGAATAATATGTTCTTTATGCCGAGAGCGCCTTTGATTGCCGGGCCATATGATCCAAGTGATACTACTCCCGCAAAGACTGCGGGTTTGCAAGCTTTTGACAAAATAGAAAAAGTAGATTCAACTCCTGTAACCTATTTTGATCAGTTGGCTGCTTACCTGGCAAACAGGAAAAACGACACAGTTACTCTTTCGGTTATCAGAAACCACAAACCCCTTGAGTTGCAAATGCCTGTAGATTCAGCCGGAAAAGTTGGAATTAATGGATTTTCCTTGCAGGAGTATGACAGCCTTGGCGTATTCAAACTTGAACACAAAAAATATAGTTTTCTTGCTTCATTTCCTGCAGGTGTAAGAGAAACAGGGAAGCAATTGAACTTTTATATTCAACAGTTTAAAAAGATTCTAAATCCGGAAACCGGTGCCTATAAAGGGCTTGGAGGTTTTAAAACGATGGCTTCTATTTTTCCGAGTAGCGGTTGGGATTGGCAGGTTTTCTGGAAAATAACTGCATTTTTTTCTATCATTCTTGCTTTCATGAATTTATTGCCTATTCCGGCACTGGATGGTGGCCATGTAGTGTTTACCATCGTTGAAATGATCACAGGAAGAAAACCAAGCGATAAGTTTTTGGAGTATGCGCAAATTGCAGGGATGGTTATTTTATTTGCTTTACTTATCTACGCGAACGGGAACGATTGGTTTGGTTGGGGAAGAGGGCACTAGTTAATTAGCTAATGTGCCAATTAGCTGATTAGCCAATGGAAAAATCAAAAGCTGAGAGAGTAGTAAACAAAGAAAAATGTGAAATTTTTATTTCGCAAAAAGCTAAAACAAAAAGCAAAAACCGGGATACATTGAATTCATTTGCTGATAATTTGAAATTATGTCTTACTACCGGCGACCAATTTACCAAACAATTTTAATTGTTCTCAATATTATTGTCATCATTGCTTACCTGTGCGTATGTCTTGTGCCGTTTGTAAATACAGGAGAAAACTGGTTTATAGCTGTTCCCGGAATAATCTTTCCTATACTTTTTTTTGTACTGATTTTATTTACAATTCTGTGGATTATTTTAAAATCCAAATTTGTTTGGGTGAATTTGATAACGATTGTTCTTGGAATCCAGCAAGTTTTAGCCGTCTTTTCTTTTCATCTTCCTCAAAAATTTACCGATCAAAAAGAACCAAATACATTGCGTGTTATGGAATGGAACGTAATGGGCTGGGACCAGGGTGAAGAATGGAATAATATTGAAAATGGAGGCCATGCATTGCGACCATTAATGATGGATGTTGTACAAACTCAAAAGGCAGATGTACTTTGTTTTGAAGAATTTTTTGAGTCAAAAGATACCACCGTTTTCAAATCGAATATTTCAACGATTGCCCAAATGGGTTTTTCTTTTTATTATTTTGTTCCTGTCGCAACTGAACATTTAAAAAGCAATTCAGGGATCGCTATTTTTTCTAAATTTCCAATTGTTGATACGGCCAGTTTTACTTTGAATCTTGATAAGAAAGGAGAGCATTTAATTTATGCAGATATTAAAGTAAAAGATAAAACCTTTCGCGTTTTTGATACTCATTTGGTGCCAATAAAGTTTGGACAATGGCAAGAACAAAGAGAAAGAAGTGAAGAAATAT
Source organism: uncultured Chitinophagaceae bacterium (assembly GCA_963815085.1). Lineage (GTDB taxonomy): Bacteria > Bacteroidota > Bacteroidia > Chitinophagales > Chitinophagaceae > Ginsengibacter. The sequence continues at coordinate 22,097 of CAWFFT010000048.1, forward strand.
ATGGAGATGCGGGCTCACACAGTTATGGAACCATTTTTTCTAAACTTATAAGAAGCTATTCTTTTCGTTATCATCAGGCTGAATTTGTGGGAGAGAAAGTTGCAGAAAGTCCTTATCCTGCAATAATTTGTGGCGATTTTAATGATATTCCTAACTCAAGCACTTACTTTAATGTAAAAGGAAATTTGCAGGATGCTTTTTTGAAAAAAGGTTTTTGGACAGGAAGAACGACCCGCGCAACTTTTGGAATCATCTCTCCAACCCTTCGCATTGATTATATTTTTGCTTCAAAAAAGTTTAAAGTCAACCAGTTTCAAATCATTCATGTTCCCTATTCCGATCATTATCCGATTGAGACTGATTTACAATATTGATAGTATGATTTGATTAATAGTATTATTGGTAGCAAAATTGTAAAATCAGCCTGAATACTACCGGGAAAGAACTTATTTAATGATTTATTATCATTTCCATCTGTATCTTTCCCAAAATGTTTTAAATAAACCGGCCTCAATTTTTTATGCGGGAAAAAGCACGTTCTGTTTTTAGAAGTATTTTTTTGTTACTTAATATAGGCATTATTATTCTTTATCTTCTTGTGTGCCTTGTTCCTTTTATTAATACTGGAAAATTTTGGTTCATTGCTTTTCCTGGCCTCGCTTTTCCATTACTGTTTTTTGCGCTTTTTTGTTTTTTGATTTTTTGGGCGATTTTAAATTCGAAATGGTTTTGGGTTTCATTGGTGGTAATGCTTTTAGGTATGCAACAAATTCTTGCCGTTTTTTCTTTTCATTTTCCTTCTCAATTTTCAATAGTAAAGAAGCCAAATACTTTGCGAATATTTCACTGGAATGTAGAAGGATGGGATTCTTACTATGAATACAAAGGATACAATGAAAAAAGTGATTACTCAGAAATGATGAAACTGATAAATACACAAAACGCGGATATTCTTTGCTTTGAAGAATATGCGGATAAAGAAAATCTGGCAGATACTAATTCTACGGCTTCTGCTATTAAAAGAATGGGGTATCCTTTTTATTCTTTTGCTGAAACAGATGCTGATTCTCATTATAATTCTAAAGGCGTTATCATCTTTTCAAAATATCCCATCATCAATGCGGATACAATTAATTATGGTAAACACGCGCAAGCTGAACACCTGATTTATATTGATATAAAAAGAGGAAGAAAAATCTTCCGGATATTTACCACACATTTGCAATCTGTAAGATTTGAACATTCAGATTATGAAAGCCTGAGCAAATTGAAACATGCAAAAGATCCTGGTTACCGCGATTCAAGGACAATTGTTTCTAAACTCAAAAAGGGCTACGAGTACCGCTATCAGCAGGCACAAATTGTAAAAAAGCAAATTGAAGAAAGTCCATACCCGGTAATTCTTACCGGCGATTTTAACGATGTGCCTAACTCGAATACATACTTTACTATTAAAGGGAAATTGCAGGATAGCTTTTTACAAAAAGGCTCTTTTATCGGGCGTACTTTCCGCTTTATTTCACCTACTTTAAGAATTGATTATATCCTGGCAGATAAAACTTTTAAAGTAAACCAATTTCGGGTTATTCATGTTCCTTATTCAGATCATTACCCGATAGAATCAGATCTTCAGTTTTAAGTTGTTCACACTTTTTCTTTTTTTCTTCTCAAAATTTTCTGGAGAATCTCTACACAACTGTGAATGGCTTCTTCAAAAGTAGTTGCATTTCTTTTTGCAAAATCATCATTGCCGGGAACTACGAGCCTGATTTCGCACACTTTATTTTCAACTATATCTCCATTCTCCGACAGGGTTACTTCTGCTCTTATTATTTTATCATCATACCTGGACAGTTTTCCAACTTTTTCGTTTACATAATCCTTCAGTTGCTTCCGTGCGTCGAACTTTAATGTTTGCAGATTTATTTGCATGGGTTTAATTTTTATTTTTCTTAAAGGTATACTTCATTCTTATTCTAAAAAATGATGTTAATCATCAATAAAATTTCATGCCTGAAAAGGTTATGATGAAAGTTAAAGTTTTGAAGAGAAAAATTAAGGCTTACAATTAACGTTCTTAATTTGGTAAATTTGAAAACGGTAAATTTTATTATTTGAATACAAAAATCCGTCCCATGAAAAAATTATTATTCCTGCTGGTAATCTTTCAACTTTCACTCTTAAATGCCCATGCTCAATATAAGAGTTATAAAATTTCAGTAAAGGGCGACACCATAAATGCCGTGGATGCTAACGGATTAAAACAGGGAAAGTGGGTAGTGCATGTTGATGCGTTGCGTGGAGAACCGGGCTATGAAGAAGAAGGAATCTTTGTAAATGACAAGAGAGAAGGAACCTGGCGAAAATATACTTTAGAAGGAGATTTTATAGCTTTTGAAAATTATAAAAATGGCGATAAAGACGGGAAATGGCAATATTTTACGCGCTATGGAGATTTAGTGAGAGAAGAAAACTGGCGTGCTTACAATCCTGATCAACCTTATGATACCATACCGATTTATGGAACAGGAAATAATGAAATTGTACGTTACAAGGTCGTTAAAGCACAACCCTATAGTGTAAAGGACGGCACGTGGACTTACTACGATCAAGGGCACATTGTAAAGACAGAAGAATATGATCGCGGATATTTACTTCATCCTGCAAAAACAGAAGTGGCAACGGAAGAACCAATGAAAAAAATAGTTCCGAAAGAAGTATTGGAATATCAAAAAAAGAACAGCCACAAAAAGCAGGTAAAAGTCATAGACGGAAGTACAAGTTATTAATTTCTTTTTGTTGACAGATTCATTATTTTGAAGGAAAGTTCTTTCATTAAAGCGCCTGCTGAAATGCCTGAATTGCCGATTCCGATGCTTTTAAGATTTGAATCGTGCAATAATAATATCACCTGTTCCATTTCCAGGAAAGAATAATTTTTTAATGTTTCCATTACCTGCTCCACTACGCAGGATTGTAGTTGAAAGCAATACCAGAGATGAATGGATACATAAA
>CAWFFT010000049.1:0-38387 GCA_963815085.1 uncultured Chitinophagaceae bacterium
AAAACTCACCACACTTAAAGAAAATACAGACCCCAATCATTTATATGACTTAAAAGGCAAATTAGATACTTCACAAGTTTATCAATGGAGTGAGATAAACGCTTTTGCAGAAGTGTTTTTAAAAAAGAAAGAACATAATGTAAGGACCAGGCAAAATTGTATGGATGGATAAATCCGGCAAAAGACCGTTTTAAAGTAATGGAAGAATCAAAGCAGGATGAGTTTAAAAAAGCCCTGACTTCTTTTGTTCGCTTATATTCATTTCTTTCTCAAATTCTGCCGTTTTCAAGATGTGGAACTTGAGAAGCTTTATGCTTATGGGCGTCTCCTTTTGATCATACTTCCGAAGAACTAATTATATCGAAAGATTAAAACTTGACAATGATGTTGCTTTAGAATATTACAGACTCCAAAAGATGAGTGAAAACTCAATCACTTTAGAAGCAAAAGGAGAAATCCCAATAGATACTACAACCGAAGCTGGCATTGGCAGGCCGAAAGATGAAAAAGCGAAATTGTCGGAAATTATTGATGTACTTAATGACCGCTTCGGGACTGACTTCGACGAAGCAGATAAACTTTTCTTTGACCAAATTGAAACAGAGTTATTCAATGACGAGAAACTTAAACGACAAGCAAAGAACAACGACATTGAAAATTTCAAATATGGTTTTGAAGAAAAATTTATTCATAAACTGATTGACAGAATGGATGACAATCAGAAAATCTTTGACAAAGTCATGGATAGTTCAGACTTTAAAAAGACTGTTCAGGAATGGCTATTAAAAAAGCTTTACAAGAGATTTAACGAGGACGAGGAAAAATAACTAATACCCCGATATTAGCACTTTTGCAGGTGCACGAAGTCGTTTTATATTTGAAAGTTATGACCATTTTTAAAGCAACTCTTAGTCAAATTAGAAATAACGAGTTTACGCTCGATGATATTCGAGACGTTTTTCAGGAGTTGAATATTCAAACTGTTGAAGAGTTTAAACGAAAGAAGAAAGAGGGTATATTTAAAATACCAAGCTTCGACAATTTAAATGCTCTTTGTTTGGAAAGAACAGGAAAAAGATTTGAAAAATTCTTTTTCGGTAACACTGAATTAAATAAAAAAAAGCAAGCTAGATTAATGGATGATGCCTTGATTGTAAAAATAAAGACATGGTGCGCAGATAATCAGATAACTACAATAAATGAATACAGACAAACGACTCGTCCTCCAGAATTTCCAACTTATAAATCAACAATTGATAATTATGGTGAAGAATATTTTTATGAAGTTTTAGGGTTAAAAAAACACAAAGAAAATTTCTCTGATAAAATTATTGATGATGAATTTATACAAATTTTAAAGGCTTGGTGTATTCAAAATAATATTGATTCTCGAAATGAATATGAAAATAAAAAACCAGAAAATTTCCCTTCTCTTGAAAGGATAAGACAATTAACATTAGGAAGTGATTATTTTACAGAACTTTTAGAACTTAATTTCAAAAGCAACAGAAGTAAAAAAGAAAAATAGCCTTAGTTACCTCTACACATCATTTCCTCATCACGCTGACTTATTATTCATATTCCCCTTCTTAAGCTTCTCTCTTTCCCTTTCTTCTTCATTCACCAGGTAATGTTTCAAAGTAATCACCGTAGAGTATGTCCAGCCATTTTTGGGGATGCTTCTGCAAAAAAAAATCCCCTGCAATCGACAGAGGATTTTTAGCTCAAAAAATAAGTTTTTTATTTTCCGAGCTTCTTTTCTACCTTCTTCCGGGAATTTCCCACAGAGTCAACAGCATCCTTCACCTTATCAGCTCCCACACCCATTTTCTTCTTTTCATAATTTACTTCGTAATCCTGGCCACCAGCCACTCGTTAGCGATCCTGGTTGCGGCCTCTTGTTGTTTTGTCTTTCATAATTGTGTTTTTCATTTCAACATTAAAAAACTATGCCAATTGTTGATTTAAGATTCCTAAATCTATCGGCAATCTTGCACAATGAAACAATTAAGCAAACTTGTTATTCACCTTCCTAAGCTTCGCCATTTCCCTTTCTTCCTTATTCACTAAGTAATGTTTCAAAGTAATCACAGTTGAAGTATGGCCAGCCATTTTTGCCGCTGCTTCATCATCCAGGATCGTGGCTGTCTCATCAAGATTCAGGTGTTTAAGCGCATAAAAATCCGCATCAATACCAAGCCCTTCTTTTACATATTCCTTCCATCTATTGCCCATTCTTTTTGTGGTGGTTTTTGTTTTGCCTGGCTTAAAATCAGAACTGAAAACATAATCGTCCGGTGACAGCGTCTTTCAATTGTTCTTTCCAAAAATCCAGCGCAATATTTTTTATCGGCCGCAAAACTTCTCTTTGCTGGCTACCCTTTTTTATCAATAATTTAAAAAACTGTTTTTCCAAATTAACATCAGAAACCTTTAATCTTACAAGCTCTGTTTTCCGGCTCCCGGAGTGAAAAAATATATGAATAAACCGCCGGTAATCCGGATCCACTTCTTTCAGATGTTTATCAATCCTTGCTCGTTCTTCCGGCTCCAGGGTACGCTTAACTTTGATAACTACCATTTGCTTTGGAATATCCTTTACCGGATTCGTTTCAACAGCATCTTGCTCTAAAAGCTTTTTGTAAAGCATCATTAAATAAGTCCGGCAATTATTGAAACTCTAAGCGCTCCAACTCTTTTTTAACTCGCCCACCACATCCAGCAGCTGCCGCAAGTGCCGCCTTTTAACCGCTTGAATTTCCATCCTTTCAATGCCCATCTTTTTTGCAGCCATTTCAAAAAAATGTATAGCACTACTTATATCCTGCCTTGTCGTTGCCTCGCATTTTACAAACTCAAAAGCTTTTCTCAATGCATCAATAAACCCGATTTTCGGATCGATGCCACTAACATTTTCCAGCATATAAATTTCCGGTAATCGGGTTGTAACCTTTTTCCCGTAACTGGTACAATTCATTTTCTATAAGCTGAACAGTTGCTTCACGGCGTTCTTTTAACGTCTTAAATCGGTTCATTCCTTTTACCAGGACAAACTTTCGTTGTTTTAAAGCATCGTCATAAAAATAATATTGAATATGCCAGTTCCTGGCCATAGCTGAAACCTTGCAGGTTTTCCAGTCTTTTGGTGTTACTGTGAGTTCGCTGCAGTGGCAGCCATTGGGAAGTGTAATCATACTGTGCTTTTTACTAACGATTTTACTAACGTTTTAAAAAGCTACAGCGTAAGAAAGTCTTTAAAAACCAATGAAAGCCTTACTGGGTAAGGCTTTCATTTTGTGGGAGCACACGGGTTCGAACCGCGGACCCTCTGCTTGTAAGGCAGATGCTCTAAACCAACTGAGCTATGCTCCCTTATTTTGGGAGTGCAAATATAGGAGATGAATTGGAAATTTGAAAATTAAAAAAAAGATATTTATCCAATCATTCGGAAACATTGTGTGTTTCTTGTGTTGTGGTTTGCTTTCCGGATTTTGATCATCTATTAAGTAACAGGTATAGCGCCACAAATATTATAACTTTTACCGGTAGATAACGGAGGAGCATTCACATCGACACGTGGTGGCGCTTCAGCCGAAATTTAATCATTGAAAAACTTTTCCTATGGATATATTTTTTATCAATAGCTACTTTTCCAGGTGCAGCAATAGTTTGTTTTCTTAAAGGCGGCCATGCACATCTTAAGGCTGCACTGAGACTAGTATCAAGTCTTTATTCTTAGGGCGAAATTTATATAAGGCAACAGGAAAAGCCACAAGAGGAAGAATAACCAAATCCGGCCGGCCATAAGATTATAATCTCTTAATAAAAATGATAAGGATCTTCCTGTAAAAAGCCCAAGCGCAAATTCGAAAAGAATAGTTAGAAAAACCCATAAACCCCCGGCCAGAAAAGCGTGCCGTGTATCAGGTATATGAAGGTGTGGAAAAATCAACCAAACGTAAACAGAACAAAGTAGGATCAATGTGATAGTTGACAATTGATGCGCTCTCAATTCATTTGTAAATTTTAAAAAAACCAATTGTCTCAATGTGGCATTGGCAAAAGCAATAGCGGTCATCGGTATCCAAGGAATAAAGTATTTAGAAAGCATTTACAGGCGTTATAAAAGTGAGGAAAATAATAACCAGCGCAATCGATGCAGTTGCAGGTTGCATCCACGATACATATCCAATTATGGCCACTTGTATGATAAGCCACAGAATAATGATTGTGGCTGAAAGGAAAGCGATTTTTGTTCCAAGGGGGTGACTTTTAAATATGGCAATTGTTGCAAAAAGACAAGTGCCTCCGATAACCAAAAAAAGAAAAAGCGAAGGGAGAAAATAGCTTGAAAAAGGGGTCCCGTCTAACCATTCAACCGGAATATCTTTTGCCCCTGTCATTCCATAATAACCACCCGCAAAGGCAGTAATTGCTAATAATAACAGCAAAAAACCAAGTATGTAACGAACAGGTTTGGATAACTGAGTCGATTGAGAACTTTTGTTGGCAGGCATTAACTTCATATTTCTGGCAAGTTCGCTGAATGAAAGTGCGACAAAAATGATCTTACTCAATTGGTAAGTTGACTGTAATCAGTACATACATAAATTCTTCACGTTTTTAATTCTTATCAACCGTGTTATGCGGTGTTGCAGGATTTTCTTTTTTACAGGAAAAGAAGACAAGAGGAATAATAATAAAGAAAGGTTTTTTGATAAGAGAAGTTTTGATCTAAAAGGATTTGTTTGATATCGCTAATGCTAAAAAAACATTTTATTTTATTCCTTTTTAAAACAAACATTCCTATTCCATTATTTGCCCCGCAACATAAAAAGGAAATACACAATTACCAATAAGGTGACTATACCGGTTATAATAAACGCAGTAGCAGCGCCGGATAGTACCATAAAACGCCGGTAAGCGAACTGGCAATCATTGCACAAATACTTTGAAGTCCTGAATAGGTGCCAATGGCGGTTGCGGTATCTTTTTTATTACTGATATTGGATATCCAGGCTTTTGAAATGCCTTCTGTAGCTGAAGCGTAAACACCATAGAAAAAGAAGAAGATAAAAAATAAATACAGGCGGTTATTGAATGCCATCCCGAAATACACAACCGCGAACAAGGCAAGGCCGCCAATAAAAATCTTTTTCAAACCAATATTATCGGCGATAATTCCAACCGGAAAAGCAAAGAGTGCATAGACAAGATTATAAAAAATATAAACGCCGATCACCATCGTATCACTAAAACCCGCCTGTTTTATTTTCAACAAAAGAAAAACATCCGAACTGTTGAATAAAGTAAATAGTAAAAGCCCTGCAACAAGTTGCCTGTATTCAGGAGGGCTGACTTTCCAGTATTTTAAAAAAGAGAAAAAAGGGACGGAAACTTTTTTATTTCCTGTAATCCCTTTTTTTCTTCTTAAAAAAAACGAAGCAGCTACTGCTAACAGTCCGGGTATAAACGCAATTAAAAAAAGCGGTTTATAATTTGCGGGATGATAATATAAATACAGCAGAGCAAATAACGGCCCGAGAACCGCTCCTAAAGTATCCATTGAACGGTGGAAGCCAAATACTTTTCCTTTGGTTTCTGTTGTAGATTCATCAGAAAGAATGGCGTCTCTCGCGCCGGTTCTCAGGCCTTTTCCAAAACGATCAATGGTTCTCGAAAAAAATATCCAAAGGGGGTAAACAAAAAAAGCCAGCATAGGTTTGGAGATAGCGCTTAAAACATAACCGGCTTGTACAAACGGAACACGTTTTCCGGATAGATCTGATCTTTTTCCAAAATAACCTTTGCTGAGGCCGGCTGTAGCTTCTGCAACACCTTCCAATATGCCAATCAACACTACAGAAAAACCTATTGACTTTAAATATACAGGCATCACAGGATAAAGCATTTCGCTCGCTGTGTCGGTAAACAAGCTAACTAATGATAAAATCCAAATGGTTCGTGTGATGTATTTCAAAATTTCTTTTGCCTGAAATTAAAGCGATGTTTTGAGTATTTCAAAACAATTAAAATTGAAAATAGCTGCACAGACAGTAAACCAGGAAATAAGAGCACATTTTATTTTGGTGGAATAACTACCATTCCCTATCAATCTCCCCATTCAAAATCTGCATAATAAAAAGATGTTTGTTCTCATAATAATCGATCTGAGAATTGTTGCCATGATACACAGGCTGGAAATTGAAATTGTGAAACGGAGTATATGAAGTATCATTGATATTCTGCATGAAAAATCCCGGATGATTGATTAAAACAGAAGTAAAATTATAGGTGATGCCAAAACCTTTTTCCACCATTTCACTTGGGTCAATATTATACAACTGGAAATATTTATCATGCAAATAACTGCGAAAAGAATTTTGCTTTTCAAGATAATGAGGTGTGGTGTAGCGTATCGGGAAGCCCATGTAAGTATTTCCATACCAGCACGAAAATCCGTCCCAATTTGGCATTCCTATAAGCGCCAGAGAATTATTTTGTGAAAGCGGATAACATGCATCGGCAAGTTTTTGCGAAAATGTTTCATCAAGACTGGCGCCGATAATTACTACCGGTTTTGTAGTGTCTATAAGATAACGTAAACCCATTGGTGAAACAGAACTATCCAGTACAAACTCTTTGATCTTTAAAAGAGGCTTGCCATCTACCAAATTAATCTCTTTAAAATAATTGCTGATCCTGTTGTTATTCCTTTTATGAAAGAGATAAATATTATCTGAACCATGTTTTTGTAAAATGTAACTAAAGATTCCTTCGCAATGCGCTTTTAAAGTTGAGTTGGCAATCAGCAGGTCGGGGTTGTTCTTTATGCCTCCGTCATTCGGATAAGTAGCAGAGATAAAAGGAATGTTTTTTTGCAAGGCAAACTGTGCGAGTTGATAATATTCCGGTTGTTTTACTGAACCGATTATAAGATCAATATTATTCAATTTCCCATTTTTTATTAATGTGGTTACCGGTTCGGCTATTGATTTTGAATCGTAAATAAATGCTTCCACATGTTGCCCATGAAGATTGAGCGTGTCAAGAGCCAGTTCTGCTCCCTGAACAAAATCGGCGCCTCCAACCGTGTATGCCGGAATTGAAGTTTCTGATTTCAGATGATATCCAGCAAAAACAGAGTCAAGGTAAAGCGGAGCAATGATCGCAACACGATAGGTTTTATAAACTGGTGTGTACTTTATTTGTGCGAAAGATTTTTGAATGCCTGCAAAAGCAAGAAGAAAAATAAAAGATAAAATGTATTTCCTCATAATTATAAATTCAAAACTACCTTTTGCGCTTCTTATTCCCATTCAATGGTAGCCGGCGGTTTACTGCTGATATCGTATACAACGCGGTTGATTCCTTTTATATTATTAATGATCTCGTTGGAAACATAAGCGAGAAAATCATAAGGGAGATGCGCCCAATCAGCGGTCATTCCATCTACAGATGTTACCGCCCGGAGCGCAACCGTAAATTCATAGGTTCTTTCATCACCCATCACGCCTACACTTTTTACTGGCAATAAGATAGTTCCCGCTTGCCAAACAGTTGCATACAGCTCAAATTTTTTCAAAGCATTAATAAATACCGCGTCAGCTTTTTGCAAAAGTTTTACTCTTTCTTCCGTCACTTCACCGAGAATCCTGATTGCCAATCCCGGTCCTGGAAATGGATGCCGGTGAAGCAATGCTTCCGGTAAGCCAAGTTCAGCGCCAACTTTTCTTACCTCATCTTTAAACAAAGAGCGAAGAGGTTCAATCAATTTTAATTTCATTCGCTCGGGAAGGCCGCCAACATTGTGATGCGATTTTATCGTTACGGAAGGTCCGTGAACAGAAACCGATTCGATCACATCAGGATAAATAGTTCCCTGTCCGAGGAAATCAATGTCTTTGAGTTGATGCGCTTCTTTATCAAAAATTTCTATGAAACTATTACCAATCGCTTTTCTTTTTTCTTCAGGATCGATTTTGGCGGCAAGTTTTGCATAAAAATGATCTTTCGCGTCAACACCTTTAATGTTGAGCCCGATGCTCCTGCACGACTCCAGAACCTGCTCAAATTCATCTTTACGAAGCACACCATTGTCAACAAAAATGCCATACAAATTTTTTCCAATCGCTTTATGGATTAAAGTAGCAGCAACCGTAGAATCGACGCCGCCACTCAACGCCATTATCACTTTTTTATCTCCAATTTTTTGTTTTATATCAGCAACAGTATCATTTATGAAGTGAGCAGGCGTCCAGTCCTGGCTGCATTTACAAATGTTGACCAGGAAGTTTTTAATAATCTTTTTGCCTTCGGCAGAATGATAAACTTCCGGATGAAACTGTAAACCAAAAATTGGATTATTTGCCTGCCCGCCCTCTGGCGTGGTTTGTTTACTATAGAAAGCGGCCACCGGAATGTTGTGTGTTGAAGCTGAAATGGTAAAACCATCCGGAAGTTTTTTGATGGTATCGCTGTGGCTCATCCAAACATCAGAATCATTTTTTACCTCTTTCAGCAATTCATCTTCATGTTGTATTTGAAGTTTTGATCGTCCATATTCGCGCTTGTCACTTTTTTCTACTACTCCTCCATATACTTTTGCGATCAATTGCGCGCCATAACAAATTCCGAGTACCGGGACTTTCCGGTTGATAGCTTTTGCATCAATTATCAACGCGTTTTCATCATTTACTGAAAAAGGAGAACCTGAAAGGATTACGCCTTTCAAATCATCCGTGTATTCTATATCTTTATTGAAAGGAACTATTTCGCAATAAACATTGGCTTCTCTTACAGACCTGGCAATCAACTGCGTGTATTGAGAGCCAAAATCAAGGATCAGAATTTTTTCCGTCATGCGTGCGAAGGTAAATAGTTTAATCTTTTACGAACGAATCCAAATTTATTTTAAAAAAACATTTGTCTGACTATTACTTTCAAAAATAAAAAATAAAAATCCGGCAGATGATATTAATCAGCCAAAAAAAAATCTTCAGAAGTTAAATTTTGATAATTTTATATAATTGATTTTTGAAGAAGAAACTATAAAAAAATTGTTATGAAAAATATTATTCTAATTCTGATGGCTTCCATCGTTTTTATTTCCTGCGCGTCGGTTTCGGGGAATGGGAATGTGCATGAAGAAAACAGGGAAATTTCAAACATTCATGAGGTAAGAACTTCCGGTTCGATAGATGTAGAAATCCGAAGCGGAGATAATTATTCGGTTATCGTTCAGAACGATGAAAATCTTCTTCCTTACGTAATTACAGATGTTGATAATGGTGTATTAAACATACATTATAAAGACGGTTATTCTGTTATGCGTGATCATGCAAAAGTAATTGTAACCGCCCCAACGCTTGAAAAATTAAGCTCGTCCGGTTCTGCAGATATTAATAGTGTTGGCGTAATTAAAAATTCTAATCAAATAGAAATAAGTACTTCAGGATCAGGCGATATCAAAGCTGAAGTAGATGCGCCTTTGGTAAAGGTAAGCGGTTCAGGATCAGGAGATATTACCTTGTCCGGGCGTACAAAAGATTTTAATTGCAGAATAAGCGGGAGCGGCGATGTGAAGTGTGCCAATTTAAAATCAGAAAACGCGGTTATCCATATTTCCGGAAGTTCTGATGTGCATGTATTTGCAAGTGTAAGTTTAAAAGTAAACATAGCCGGCAGCGGAGATGTTTATTATGCCGGCAATCCTGCTTCACCTGAAATACATATTAGCGGCAGTGGCAGTGCGAAGGCGGTGCAATAAAAGGCAAAAGGCAAAAGGCGAAAGGCGAAAGGCAAGAGGCAAGAGGCAATAACGACGGACTAAAAACTTCGAACTTAATTCATCATCAAAACATTTACGCTTCTCTGTAAAATATTAAATGCAATTTCAGCCATCAGGTTTTCTTTATCAAGTGTTGGATTTACTTCTGTAATTTCAAAGCAACAAATCTTCCGGTTTTGCATAAACTTGCTCATCAAATCTTCAGCTTCTCTTTCACGCAAACCATTGTGAACGGGAGTTCCGGTTCCTCTTGAAATGGAAGAGTCAAGGCAATCCACGTCGAAGCTGACATAAATATCCGTGCATTCATTTAAAAAACGCAGTGCCGAACGCACTATACTTTCCGGGCCTTTTCTTCTTAGCTCGTTTGTGGAAATTACTTTCATTCCATATTTATCAATCAGGTGTTTTTCTTCTTTTTCAAAATCTCTTATCGAAATAAAAACAATATCTTCAGGCAAAACTTTCGGATTTATTTTCCCGTAATTTTTTAACTGCTCCCATTCTTTTATGGTTTTCGCGTCAGGCTGATGCATTTTCATTTCTTCGTTGTCTTCACCAATAGAGGCGCCAATCGCCATACCATGCATGTTTCCGGACGGGGTGGTGTAAGGAGTATGAATATCGGCATGCGCATCAATCCAGATAATGCCAAGGCGGCTTTGAGGTTTGGCTAATTTAATTCCGGCAATTGTGCCCGCGGAAGAACTATGATCGCCACTAAGAACAACAGGGAAAAAATTATTTTTAATGGTATCTTTTACAGCTTTTGCCACCCGGTCAACAACCGTCAAAACGCCATTGATCCTTTTTGCATAAGGAGAATGAATCGGTTCAAAAAGTAATTGGTTTTCAGTTTGAATTTTTTCTGAAGGGAAGTGGACAAAAAAATTACTCATAAAATCAAGAGCTGCTATTTTAATCGCTTCTACACCAAGGCTTGCTCCGCGCGTTCCGGCACCTATTTCACTTGGCACCTCAATCAGCTTGATATTTTTCATATAGATCTTTAAAGATGATCATTCTCAGCAATACCGTCCTTCATAAGGCAAGTTAAAGCATTTATTTATTTCAAATTATCAGACAGTAAAGAAACAATTACGACACTTTTTAATTTTATTGCTGTTCTTTGCAGGAAGCCGGTAAATTTTTGTGAAATGAAATCTATCAAACTGATTGAATGTCCACGGGATGCGATGCAAGGCTGGAAAAGTTTTATTCCGACAGAAAAAAAAATCGAATATCTCAACCAATTGCTAAAAGTTGGTTTTGATACATTGGATTTTGGAAGTTTTGTTTCTGCAAAAGCGATTCCTCAAATGGCTGATACGAAAGAAGTGGTAGAAAAACTTGATTTAAAAAATACTACAACCAGATTACTGGCAATTGTCGCAAATACCCGTGGAGCTGCGGAAGCATCGGTGTTTGAACAAATTACTTACCTCGGATTCCCTTTTTCAATTTCTCCAACTTTTCAAAAACGCAATACGAATAGTACGATTGAAGAATCTTTACAAACCGTAAAAGAAATAAAAACCATTTGCGATAAAAATAACAAGCGAGCCGTCATTTATATTTCCATGGCTTTTGGAAATCCTTATGGTGATAATTATAATGAAGATATTGTTGTGGAATGGATAACAAAATTAGTGGAAGAGGGAATCGGAATTATTTCTTTGGCTGATACGGTTGGGCTTGCCAGGCCTCCACAAATTGCATCTCTTGTAAAAAAAGTAATTTCAACATTTCCCGGCATTGAAACAGGCGTTCATCTTCATTCAACAACTCTTAACTGGAAAGAAAAAATTGATGCAGCTTTGCATAGCGGTTGTCTTCGTTTTGATGGCGCATTAAAAGGAGTAGGAGGTTGCCCGATGGCAGAAGATGAATTAGTGGGCAATATGGACTCTGAATTATTGATCCCGTATTTTGAAAAACTTGACCTGCTCAAAAACATTGACCAGCCCGCTTTAAAAAAAGCCAAGGAAATTGCTTCAAAAATTTTTGCATAAATGGAATTCTTTTTACCATTTCAGATAAAATCATTTCCTTTTAAAATTTCTTACGCGGATAAAGTGTTGTTTATAGGTTCATGCTTTTCTGAGGAAATAGGAAATAAAATGTCCGATCTGAAATTTGATATTTTACAAAATCCAAATGGTATTTTATACGACCCGATTAGTATTAGTGACGCGTTGTTTTCTTATATTGAAAACGAAACTTTTGATGAAAAAAATCTTTTTGAATTAAACGGTTTGTGGCACAGTTGGAAACATCATTCTGTGTTTTCAGGAGTGAGCAAAAAGAAGGTTTTGAAAGAAATAAATGATTCAATAAAAGAAGCGCATACTTTTTTAAAACACGCCAAAATTCTTATCATCACTTTTGGAACCGCATTCAATTATCAATTAAAAGAAGGTTTTAAAAATGTAGCGAATTGCCATAAAGCCCCTGGAAATCTTTTTATAAAAACGCTGTTACCTGTAGAACAAATAAAAGCAGATTTATTGAGTGCAATTACGGCGCTTCAAACTTTCAATCCTGCCTTGAAAATTATTTTTACCGTTAGTCCGGTAAAGCACATAAAAGACGGAGTGGTAGAAAACAACCGGAGCAAAGCGCGGCTGCTGGAAGCAGCGCATCTTATTTCAGATGAAAAAGAAAATGTGTTTTACTTTCCGGCTTATGAATTAGTGAATGACGTATTACGTGATTACCGTTTTTACAAAGCAGATCTTGTGCATCCAAATGAAACTGCAATTAATTTTGTATTTGAAAAATTTTCTCGTTCTTTTTTTGATGATAGAACAAAAGACCTAACGAAAGAGATAGAGAAAATAATTTCCGCAATGAAACACAAACCTTTTAATAAAGAAAGTGAGGCGCATCAAAAATTTATTTCTTCCCAAATTCAAAATATAGGGAAGATTCGAACTGCTTATCCGTTTATCGATCTCTCAAAAGAGAAAGAATTTTTTCTGCAAAATTTAAAATAAAAATTCTTGTAATTTCCTGATTTACTGTAAATGCCACTAACAATTCGGCCGTAAATTCAATTATAACTGTTATTTACAACCTGATTTGTATTCAGGTATAGATATTGCTTTTGCATAGAAAAATTAAAATTGAGAGTATGGCGATTCTTGGTAAAGTGATAAAAAAAGCAATTGATATTAATGCATTTATAAGCAGTGATCCCGAACCCGTCAAAGCACAGCGAGACGTGCTTTTGGAACTATTGAAAAAGGCAAAGTTCACTGCTTTTGGCTTACAATATAAGTTTGGTGAAATTCTTAACAGTGAAGACCCGGTCGCTGCCTTTCAACAAAATGTACCAGTATATGATTATGATAAATTGTACGGGCAATGGTGGCATTACCTGCTGGAAGGACATCAAAATGTTACTTGGCCGGGGGGGCAGCAATATTTTGCATTGAGCAGCGGCACCACGAGTAATAAAAAATATATTCCCGTAACACCGGACATGATTGATGCAATTAAAAAAGCAGGGATGGAACAGGTAGCGAGCCTTACCAATTTTGATTTGCCGGCCAACTTTTTTGAAAAGGATATTTTGATGCTGGGCAGCAGTACCTCTCTCATTAAAGCCGAAGACCATGAAGAAGGTGAGATCAGCGGAATAAGCGCCGCGAACATTCCGGGATGGTTTAGCAACTTTTATAAGCCGGGGCCGGAGATTGCTTCTATTGCCGATTGGGATGAAAAAGTAAAACGGATTGCAGAAGAAGCGCCCGGATGGGATGTGGGAAGTATTTCCGGCATTCCGTCGTGGGTAGAGCTGATGCTGAAAGAAATTATCAGCCACAATAATCTTAAAACAATTCATGACATATGGCCTGACCTGCAGGTATTTACTTCCGGAGGTGTGGCCTTTGAGCCTTATCGTGGCAGTATTGAAAAGTTGCTGTCGAGACCGCTTATCTATATTGATACTTACCTCGCTTCTGAAGGCTACCTGGCAACGCAAAAAAGACCTGGCACAAATGCTATGGCTTTGATTGTAGACAATGGTATCTTCTTTGAATTTGTGCCCTTCCATGAGGAAAATATAGATGAAGATGGGGCTGTGAAGCAAAGCGCACCGGTGTTCACATTAGAGCAGGCGGAAGAAAACAAAGAGTATGTATTGCTTATTTCCACGGTTTCCGGCGCATGGAGATATATGATTGGTGACACAGTTATCATTACAGATAAAAAAAGGTCAGAAATCAGGATCAGTGGGCGTACCAAACATTATCTGAACGTGGTAGGTGAACAACTTTCTATACAGAAAATGAATAGGGCCATTCAAAAACTGGAGCAGTCGTTTGATTTAGAAATAAAAGAATTTACGGCCGCAACCATTTTTGAAAATGAAGAATATATTTTGAAGTTTGTGATTGGAACCGATAAAGAAATTAATGCAGAAAAGGCGGCACAAGTAGTGGACGAGGAATTGCAAAACAACAACAAGAATTACAAAGTGGCGCGCACAAAAGCTTTAAAGGGCGTAGAAGTGGGAGTGGTGGGCCCTGAAGATTTTTACAGTTGGAGCAAGGAATATAAAAAACTCGGCGGCCAGGCAAAAATACCACGTGTGATGAAAGAAGATGCTTTTAATGAATTCAGAGCGTATTTACACAAATTGAAACAAGGATAACCATTATTGAAAATATTAACGAATTACGGAAGCTGGCCGTGTTGTTCATGCAGACTCAAATGGGTAATAATTTTCCCGCATTGCACTAATCTAACAGCGATACTTTTTGCTTTTTTTCCTCCAGTTTTTTTACCAGGTCTACAATTACATCAGGAGATAAATATAGCCTTGTGATTTTATTTTTGTAATCCTGGGGAATTTCTGCATGGTCTAAAATAAATCGTTTTGTGGCGAGTATAAACTTGCCTGTTCCGTGCTCTACAGCATATGTGTCAGCGACGCGTTCTGCTTCTTTTACATACTTAGGAGAAAAAAGATAGCGGGTACCAAAGAGGACAATCGCGGCATTGCTCCGGTGTTCATAATCCATTATGTGTCCCAACTCATGAACAATCCATCCAACCATCACTTCTTCCGGAATTTCAGTAATCGGCAAATCGTAACTGCTGAGCTTAAAATGTGAGCTGATATTAATACGATAGCGCCTGTTTTTCCGCTTGTACAATAAAGTAGAAAAGACAGGCTGAGCCTGCATTACTGAAGTCCTGATGTTCTTTTTAAAATTAAACCGGATGACAGTATTCTTAAGTTCAGGATAAAACGACAACGACTTTAATACCTGTTGTTTTATCACCGGCGGTATTTGCTTGTTATGCCCAAGGGATAAAAATCCGGAGTTTTCATCTTTATTCATATTCACTGTTTTACATACGCCTCTAAGGCATAGATTAACGGTTGTGCTTCAAATAGTTTTTGTAATAGAAGCAAATAAAAAGCCAAAGGGAATGGTAACAGGAATTCTAAAAATTTGTTGATTTGCTGCTTGAACGTGATTTTAAACAATCTCTTTTAATTTCTCTACAACAACATCTACTTCTTCTTTTGTGTTGTATTTGCTGAAAGAAAAACGAACGGTAGCCTGATCCGGATTTTTGGAAATGGCGCTGATAACATGGCTGGCAGCTTCTGCACCGGAAGTACACGCGCTTCCGCCACTGGCGCAGATATTATTGATATCGAGATTGAAAAGCAGCATGTCTGATTTTTCGGTTTTAGGAAAAGCAACACTTAAAACAGTGTAAAGACAATCGCCTTCAGGATCACCATTGAAGTGAACGGCCGGAATATTTTTTTTAAGTTTTTCCTTCATGTAATTTTTAATTTCTTTTATATAACGGCTTTCTTCTTCCATATTTTCTACGGCTATTTCCAGCGCTTTCGCGAAACCCACAATCCCATAAATATTTTCAGTGCCGGCTCGCATATTTCTTTCCTGCCTGCCACCGTTTATCAGAGGATGAATTTTGATATTTCTATTAATGTAAAGCATTCCAACTCCTTTCGGTCCATGAAATTTATGCGCCGCAGCATTAATAAAATGAACGTGTAATTTTTGCAGATCGATTGGGAAATGACCAACAGTTTGTACTGTATCTACATTTAATATCGCATCATATTTTTCACACAATTCAGCCACTCTTTCAATATCTGTTATGTTGCCGATTTCGTTATTGGCGTGCATTAAGGTAACCAAAGATTTTTCATTACTTTCTTTCAAAAGTTTTTCCAGGTCATCATAATCAATTACTCCATTTGATAAAATGTTTACGTAAGATAATTTTACCTTTCCTGTTTTTGCCAAATATTCAACAGAGTGCAGTGTTGCATGATGTTCCAGTGAAGAGGTGATAATATGTTTACAGCCTAAATCATTCACCGCTGCATTAATAGCGGTGTTGGTACTTTCTGTTCCGCCGCTCGTGAAAAAAATTTCTGATGGATGCGTATTCAAAATCTTAGCAACGGTTTTTCTTGCGTTTTCGATGGCCATTCTTGTTTCCCTTCCATAAGAATAAATAGAAGAAGGGTTACCAAATTTTTCTGTAAAAAAAGGCATCATCGCTTTGAAAACTTCCGGATCCAAAGGCGTAGTAGCGGCGTTATCAAAATAAATCCTTTGCATATTAATAGCTAATTAGCTAATCAGTTTGCATTACTTCATGAATATCTTTCATGATTTTGCGCGCGATATTTTCAGCAGTGGTCTCGAAGTTACTTTCAGAATAAATACGCAGGATCGGCTCTGTATTGCTGGTTCTTAAATGCACCCAATCGTTTCCAAATTCTATTTTCAAACCATCTTCGCTATTGATCGGGTTGTTCTTGTATTTATCTTTTATCTTTTTAAAAATATCCTTTACATCCACATTATTTTCAAGCGTTATTTTATTTTTAGAAATAAAATAATCAGGATATATTCCTCTCAACTGTTTGATACTTTTTTTGGAATGCGCAAGATGC
Source organism: uncultured Chitinophagaceae bacterium (assembly GCA_963815085.1). Classification (GTDB taxonomy): domain Bacteria; phylum Bacteroidota; class Bacteroidia; order Chitinophagales; family Chitinophagaceae; genus Ginsengibacter. Next base: position 16,752 of record CAWFFT010000049.1, read on the forward strand.
GAAAGAAATAAACCGATTCCAATGAGCGCGTCGCGGCCATAATGAAAATCAGGAACGATAATGCCTCCATTGCCTTCGCCGCCAATGACTGCAATTACTTCTTTCATTTTTTGCACCACGTTCACTTCACCAACCGCTGATGGAAAATATTCGCCCCCGTGCTTGTGGGTAATTTCTTTCAGTGATTTTGTTGAAGACATATTGCTTACGGTATTTCCTTTTCTTTTATCCAAAACATAATCAGCAACCGCTACCAAAGTATATTCCTCACCAAACATGCTTCCATCTTCACAAACAAAGCAAAGCCTGTCCACATCAGGATCTACCGAAATTCCTAATGAAGCATTTTGCTTGATTACTTCATTACTTAATCCGATAAGGTTTTGTGGAAGTGGTTCGGGATTGTGTTCAAATTTGCCATTTACTTCATCATTAATTACGATTACATCTTTTACACCAAGCGCTTTCAATAAAGCAGGAATATATATTGCTCCGGAACTGTTGACGGGATCAACAACAATTTTAAATTTTGCTTTTTTTATCGCTTCTACATCTACAAGATCATAATTAATCACCGCATCAATATGTTTCTGCAGGTAAGAATGATCTGAATGATACTTCCCAATTTTCTGCACGGGAACAAAATTAAATTTTTCGTTTTCAGCAATGGAAAGCACTTTTTCACCTGCTTCGGCATCTAAAAATTCTCCCTGGTTATTCAGCAATTTGAGTGCATTCCATTCCTCAGGATTGTGGCTTGCCGTTAAAATAATTCCGCCATCAGCAGATTCTTCTTTCACGGCAATTTCAACCGTTGGCGTTGTGGTAAGTCCAAGATCAATTACATTAAAACCACATGCCAGCAAAGTGTTAGCGCAAAGATCGCTTACCATGCTTCCACTGATTCTTCCATCACGGCCAATCACAATTTTTTTATTAACTGAATTTTCATTGAGTGAAGTTGCATACGCCGCAGTAAACTTTACAATGTCTAAAGGAGTTAGATTTTTTCCGGGATTTCCTCCTATAGTTCCTCTAATTCCGGAAATACTTTTTATCAGTGCCACATCAATATTTTAAAAATGCAAATTTACTTTTTTCTTTTTCAAAAATGGCTTCTGAAGGATTAAAAGATGATGACATTCACGATTATGACAGAACAACAACCTGGTTCGGCGCGAAAGATTGATGCGCTAATAATTACAATCTATATTCCGTTATCTGTATGAATTTCGGATTAACTAATTGCAGTAAATAAACAAAAAGCGCAGATTTTTTATTTTGCGGCATTGAAGATTACACTTCCGCTTTTTTCAGTATCTGATTCAACTCTTACTTCGTATCTTTTAGTTCCGTCTGTAACCACCATCAATGCTGTGTTTGGAGGAATCGTACCAAGGTTGTCGGCATACATGGTCACAATATTTTCCGGAGCATTCTTGTCAATTGAAAGTGTGAGCGAGATAGGTTTGTCAGATAACCTTTGATGAGATAAAACCACTTTTCCGTTATAGAAAACGGTAATAGAATCACCATCAATTACTCCGTTATCGTAAAAATCCAGTTTAAAAGTGGGTTGAGTAATAGTAAGGGTTTTTATAATGTCTTTCCTGCGGCTTTCAAATCCTTTTACGGTTGGTGAAATTGTTTCCGGCCTTTCAACATTTGAGTTTGAAAAATCTTTTTTGGTAACCAGACTTTCAACTCCTTCTGTTTTCTGCATGGTTGGTTTTTGCGGCGGATTGGCTCTTTTTATAACCGGCGGTTTTGTTTTTTTAGGTGCGGCTGCTATTGCATTTTTATGCACTGGTTTTTTTACAGGCGCTTTAGCTACAGGCTTCGTGGCCGGAGTTTTTGTATGCGGCATATAACCAATCGGTAAAGGATCTACCACTCTTCTTGAAAGAACGGTTGAGCCCTTTCCACAGCCTCTTCCCTGGTTCGGCGCCGGAATCCATGTGCCTTTTAAGATTTCCATTCCCGAATCTCTTTCATAATGCAGCATGTGAGTTTGAAAACAATTTTGAAAATCAGGTGGTGTATTGTATTTGGTTCTTTCAACTTCAGTTACCACCAGATCATTTGTTTCACGATTCAAAGTTCCGGTCAGACGGCAAATGGTATAATATCTTTTTACTCCTTCATGAAAATACGTGTATGAATAACCCGAAACACGGGAACCTTCTGTATTTAATTCCAAAACATATTTTATATCATCATCATAGCCCGGGATTCCAAAACCGCCTTCATCAAAACCGCCTTTCCATTGGCCGTTAAAGTCAACTTTATTATTATGAGATGCCTTATCATGAGAAGTAAAATTTTGCGCATAAGAATGCTGAGCAAACAAATGAAAACTAATAAACATCAAGAGTAACAGGGTAAAAAATCTTTTCATCATGCCTGATTATTGATTCATTCAAAATTAATTGTTATTAAAATCATATCCCTTCAAAGGAATATGATCTTTGTCTAATACTTCGTTAAATTTGCGGTTCAAAAATTAAATAAAAACCAAAGTTTTAAAGAACAGAATGATTAATATTACTTTTCCTGATGGCGCTGTGAGGCAATATGAGCAAGGGGTTACATCAATGGATATTGCAAAATCGATCAGTGAAGGATTGGCCAGAAAAATTTTAGCCGCGGAAGTAAACGGTGAAGTTTGGGATCTTTCACGACCAGTAAACCAGGATGCTTCCATAAAATTTTTAACCTGGGAAGATGAAAAAGGAAAATCGACTTTCTGGCATTCATCTGCTCATTTGATGGCAGAAGCAGTTGAAGATACTTTTCCCGGAGTAAAGTTTTGGGTAGGTCCTCCGGTGGAAAAAGGATTTTATTACGACATCGACCTTGGCGAAAATGTAATTACAGAGTCAGACCTTGAGAAGTTGGAAAAGAAGATGAACCAGCTTTCTAAAGAAAATAATCCATACATAAGAAAAGAGATTTCCAAGGCAGATGCGATAAAATATTTCGAAGAAAAAGGTGATGAATATAAACTGGATTTGCTGTCAAATCTTAATGACGGCAACATTACTTTTTATACACAAGGTAACTTTACCGATTTGTGCCGGGGGCCGCATATTCCTTCGACCGGTTTTATCAAAGGAATAAAATTAACTGGCATTGCCGGCGCTTACTGGAAAGGGGATGAAAAAAACAAAATGCTTACGCGCATTTATGGCGTTACATTTCCTAATCAGAAAGAATTGGATGAATACATCCGTTTTGTAGAAGAGGCCAAAAAGCGCGATCATAGGAAATTAGGAAAAGAACTGGGATTATTTACTTTTTCTGAAAAAGTAGGAGCGGGACTTCCTTTGTGGTTGCCAAAAGGTGCAATGCTTCGCGAAAGATTGCAGCAATTTTTACAAAAAGCACAGATAGAAGCGGGTTATGTTCCGGTGATTACACCGCACATCGGCTCAAAGAATTTGTATGTTACCAGTGGCCATTATGAAAAATATGGTGCGGATAGTTTTCAACCGATTAAGACGCCGGTGGAAGGAGAGGAGTTTTTTCTCAAACCAATGAACTGCCCTCATCATTGTGAAATTTATAAAGCAGAACCGAGAAGCTATAAAGATCTGCCATTGCGCCTTGCAGAGTTTGGAACGGTGTATCGCTACGAACAATCCGGCGAATTACATGGGCTCACCAGAGTGCGTGGATTTACACAGGACGACGCGCATTTATTTTGTATGCCGTCACAGGTAAAAGATGAATTTAAAAAAGTAATTGATCTTGTTTTGTATGTTTTTAATTCATTAGGTTTTACAGATTATACTGCACAAATATCTTTGCGCGATAAGGAAGATCGTTCGAAGTATATTGGCAGCGAGGAAAACTGGGAAATATCTGAGAGATCGATCATCGAAGCAGTAGAAGAAAAGGGTTTGCCAAACGTGGTGATTGAATATGGCGAAGCGGCTTTTTATGGACCGAAACTGGATTTTATGGTAAGGGATGCGATTGGCAGAAAGTGGCAGTTGGGAACCATACAGGTTGATTACAATTTGCCCGAAAGATTTGATCTTACTTACATCGGCGAAGACAATGCGAAACACCGTCCGGTAATGATTCATCGTGCGCCTTTCGGAAGTCTTGAAAGATTTGTTGCCGTGCTTATTGAACATTGTGCCGGTAAATTCCCTATGTGGTTGGTTCCTGTTCAGGTAAAAATTTTGCCGATAAGTGATAAATTTATATCTTATGCTGAAAATGTTTTAAGTCAATTAAAAAATAATGATATTCGTGCTGAAATTGATGACAGAAGTGAAAAGATAGGTAAAAAAATCAGGGACACAGAGTTAGCTAAAGTGCCAATAATGCTTATTATTGGTGAAAAAGAGGTGAATGAACAAAAGGTTTCTGTACGTCGCCAGGGTAAAGGCGATGAAGGCACAAAAACTTTAGATGAAGTGATTGAAAATATAAAACAGGAAGTAGAAAATAAAACATCATATCAAACAGAAAAATCAGAATACTAATAAATTTTTAACCTAAAATCAATTAATGGCATTTTCACCAAGACCCAGAGGTTTTAATCCCCGTTTTAAAAAAGAACAACAACAGGAACACCGTACGAATCACATGATAAGAGTACCACAGGTAAGATTAGTGGGCGAAAATGTTGAAGTCGGTATTTATAACACCCCCGAAGCTCAAAGGATTGCGAAGGAACAAGGTCTTGATCTTGTTGAGATTTCTCCCAATGCTGATCCACCCGTTTGTAAGGTAATAGATTATAACAAGTTTCTTTATGAAAAAAAGAAACGTGAAAAAGATATGAAAGCAAAAAGCAAAGTTTCTGAAGTAAAAGAAATACGCTTTACGCCAAACACTGACGACCATGATTTTGATTTTAAATCAAAGCACGCTGAAAATTTCTTAAAAGATGGTAATAAAGTAAAAGCCTATGTGCAGTTTAAAGGCCGCGCTATCATGTTTAAAGAAAGAGGTGAATTACTTTTGTTGAAATTCGCTGAAAGGCTTGTAGATGTTGGCACTTTGGAAAGCATGCCAAAATTGGAAGGCAAGAGAATGTTTGCCATCTTTGCCCCTAAAAGTCAGAAGAAAAAATAAAATAAAATTGCAAATAGCAGATAGCACCGTTTTAAGCGGTGTTTTTTTATGTGAAAAACTATAGGATAAAAAGATAGTTAATATTAGTGAGATTTCAAATTGTTCAGTTACATTTATAAAATATTGTAGGTTGTTTTACGTTTTTAATACGTATAATTACGATTCTATAAAATTGGTATTTATTCGGTTTGATTTAATATTAATAAAGTAGAATTTTGTAGGGTCATTTACAATGAAAATTCAATTTTACTATGAAAGAAGAAAATGGTGATGTGATCAATGTGATGATTGTTGATGATCACGTTCTTTACAGGGCAGGTGTGAAAACAGCTCTCTCCTCAAAAAAGGATATTAAGATAATTGCTGAGGCTGATAATGGCGCTCACCTTCTTAATATGCTCAAAGGTATTCAGCCGGACGTAATATTATTGGACATACAAATGCCGATAATGGATGGAATTACAGCGCTTCCTGAAATTAAAAAACTTTATCCGGGTATCAAGGTGATTATGCTGACTCTATTGGATGATCAAAGTGTTATTACTAAATTAATGGAACTGGGCGCAAATAGTTACCTCGTAAAAACGTCCGACGCAGAAGTAATTTATGAAGCGATAAAAACGTGCTACCAACAGGAATTTTATTTTAATTCTTTAACCAATAAAGCCCTTTTAAATAATCTTCGACAAAAAAATATCGCTTCTCCTTTTAAGAGTGGAAATGAAGAAGCAACGCTTACCGATAAAGAGATTACGATTTTAAGATTGATGTGTGAAGAAAAAAGCACACGGGAAATCGCCGAAGCGGTAGAACTTAGTCCTCGTACGATAGAAGCAATTCGGGATAAGCTAAAAGTAAAGACCGGAACCAAAAGTACTGCCGGGTTGATTATGTTCGCGGTTAAAAACAACCTGCTCGACCAGGAAAATTAATCGTGATTACCCAAACCAACTATTTATTTTTGCTCATTCATTTTCTTACATATGAATGAGCATTTTTTTATTTACAACGGCGATATTTTTCGTGCAGGCGTTCCTGTTATAACGGTACAAAATCACTCTTTTCGATATGGCGATGGGCTTTTTGAAACAATGCGTTTGTACAAGGGGAAAATCATCAATTACGATTTTCATTTTCAAAGGTTGCTGGCAGGAATGCACTTGATCGGGCTTAAAGTGCCCTCATTCTTTTCTCCTGGTTATTTTATTAATACAGTAAACCAACTTTTATCAAAGAATTTTATTTCGCAAAATGCGAGAATCCGCTTAATGGTTTTTGGTGGCGATGGAGGACTTTTTGAAATAGAAAGTAATTCTGCTAACTACGTTCTTGAAACATTTCCTCTTTCTGATAAAATAGAACTAAATGAAGAAGGTTTGATCGTCGATGTATTTCCAGGCGCTGCAAAAAGTTGTGATAAATTTGCAAACCTAAAATCGAACAATTATCTTACTTCCGTTATGACGGCGCGGTTTGCAAAGAATAATAATTTAGATGATGCTGTTATTTTAAATGCATGGGAAAGAATTTGTGAATCTTCTATCGCCAATATATTTATTGTTAAATCTAAAAAGATATTTACGCCACCACTTTCAGAAGGGTGTGTTGCAGGAGTTATGCGGCGTGGGTTAATTGAAAATTTTGGCATCGAAGAAAAGCCGCTTTCTGTTGAAGAACTTTTATCAGCAGACGAACTTTTTCTTACAAATTCTATTCAGCTACTAAAGTGGGTTAAACAATTTCGAAATAAAACTTATGGAAATCAAAAAGTGAAAGAAATTTTTAAGCGTGTAATTGAAACCCTTTAAAATGCCTCTATTCTCTACAGGAAAAGATTAGCTGTAGCTGTCTTCTCTTTATTATGATTTTGGTTGTAAATCTCCATAAATTTTTTAATGGCATTTTTACCTTCTTTTCCTAAATCCAGGGAATAATTGTTTACATACAAATCAATATGTTTTTTCATCACTTCTTCTTCCATCTCCTGTGAATGCTGTTTTATATAATCGGTAATTAAAGGATAATTGCTGTACGAATATTCAATGCTTTTTTTGATGAGTGAATCTACCTGCATCAATATTTTCTCATCCAATGTCCTTTTGCCAACAATGCCGCCAAGCGGTATCGGCAGCGAAGTTTTTTCTTCCCAAAAATTTCCGAGGTCTACAATTTTATGTAACCCTTTCTCCATGTAAGTAAACCTGTTTTCATGAATGATAACTCCCAAAATATCTTCTGAATTAAGAACTGAATTTTCTATTTCGTCATATCTTTTAAAGACTTTGTTTTTTGCATTTGGAAAGGCAAGAGAAAATAAAAGATGGGCCGTTGTGTTTTCTCCCGGAATCGCAATGGTATATTTTTCGACATCCTTAAAATCCACTGGTTTTTTCGAAATTAAAAGTGGCCCGACCCCTTTGCCCAAAGCGCTTCCGCTATTAAGCACTTTATATTTTTCGGCAACGAGAGGTAAAACCCCATAGCTAATCTTTGTGAAATCGAGCACTTCATTTTTTGCCATTTCATTCAATGTTTCTACATCTTCCAACTGAACGGTAAATGTGAAATCGCCGGTGTCTATTTTTTTATTTACAAGTCCGTCAAAAATAAAAGTATCATTCGGGCAAGGAGAAAATCCTAGAGTAAAATTCATAAGGCTTTTTATAAGTTGTCAACTATTTTTAATAATTCTTTGTTCAGGTTTTCAATCGCTGGCAGCATTTTCCATTTTGATTTATCTCTTTCTCCAACAAAATTGGAGATGCTTCTGAGTTGTAAAAATTTCACTTTCTGCTGAAGACACACGTAATGAAACGCAGCGCCTTCCATGCTTTCAACATCCGCACCAAATTTTTCAACTGCAAATTTATTTTGAATGGAGTTATCACTCACTTTGTTCACTGTGATTGCTTTAACCCAAGGCAAGGATGTTTTTGCAAAATTTGCATCTGCGTTTACAAGCCAACCGTTGGTGAAAGGAAATTCATTTTTCTCTGAAAAGCCGGTTTCAAAAAGCGTTTTCATCTCGCCATTTTCTTCAATGCCAATATCAGCGAAAGTATCTTCTTTTATCGCTACAACATCTCCTGAATTTACTTTATCTGAAAAGGTTCCTGCGATTCCGGCTTGAATCACGTGGTCATATTTTTCTGTTACCAGTTTTTTACCCAGATGATAAACCGTTGCCGGAATTCCAACTCCGGTTATTAAAATATCGACGTGTTTTTTTTGATTTATAAACGGTTCAATTTCAAAATAGGTAGCAGCGACAATCAATAACTTCATTCTGCAAATTTCGCATTTACAATCGTATTATGAATTCATCGGTTTACCTTTGCAAAAATTTTTGTATTTCAATGGTATTTTTAACACGCATAGAACATTTTAACGCAGCTCATAAACTTTTCAATTCGCAGTGGAGTAAGGAGAAAAATGAAGAGGTTTTTGGGAAATGTGCAAACGAAAACTGGCACGGGCATAACTATGAGTTGCATGTAACAGTAAAAGGGAAAGTGAGTGGTGATACCGGTTTCGTGATCAATGCACAAACATTGGGCAAACTGATAAAACAATTCATTATAGAAGAACTGGATCATAAAAACCTGAACCTTGATGTGCAATTTATGAAAGGAAAATTGTGTTCGGCAGAAAACCTGGCGATTGCCATTTGGCAACAATTACTTCCTCATTTGCCGGAAGGAGTCAAGTTGCATTCCGTTAAACTTTATGAAACCCAGAAGATTTTTGTAGAATACTTCGGGGACTAACGATTGGATTTTATTTATATTTAATGATGAACAATAAAGTATCTGTTTTTAGAAAAGAGCATTTTTGCGCGGCACACAGGCTTAACAATCCGTTGTGGAGTGAAGAAAAAAATTACGCTGTTTTTGGTAAGTGTAACAACCCTAATTATCATGGGCACAACTATGAACTGATTGTGAAAGTTACGGGCGAACCAGCCACAGATACAGGTTTCGTAATTGATCTAAAATACTTAAGTGATTTCATAAAGGAAGTAGTGATTGAAAAACTGGACCATAAAAACCTAAATCTTGATGTGCCGGAATTTAATGATCTAAATCCTACGGCAGAAAATATCGCAATTGTTGTTTACCATATTTTGCGCAATAAAATTGATAAGAAACTGGATTTACAGGTACGCCTCTACGAAACGCCAAGAAATTTTGTGGAGTATCCTGCATCATGAGATTATTATTTTTTAATTAAAACAAACTGAATTATGGCTTATAAAAAAGTGGAACATTATGATGAAGATGTGACGAAAGAGATAATGAAAAACTATCGTGAAACGATCAGGCTGATCGGCGAAGACCCTGACAGGGAAGGCTTGTTGAAAACACCTGAACGAATTGCCAAAGCAATGCAATATGCTACTCAGGGTTACTACCAGGATGCCAGCGCTATATTAAATTCTGCCAAATTTCATGAAGATGTAAGTGAGATGATCGTGGTAAAAAATATCGAATTATACAGCATGTGCGAACATCACATGTTACCTTTTTTCGGTAAGGCGCATATTGCGTATATTCCTAACGGTTGGATAACAGGTTTGAGCAAAATAGCGCGGGTAGTAGATGTTTTTTCAAAAAGATTGCAAGTGCAGGAAAGGTTGACAACGCAGATTCTTGATGCGATCAAAGATTCCCTTAATCCGTTGGGAGTTGCGGTTGTAATAGAAGCGGAACATTTGTGTATGATGATGCGCGGCGTTCAAAAACAAAATTCTGTTACAACCACTTCTGCTTTTTATGGCGAGTTTGAAAAACAAACGACCAGAAATGAATTTATAAGTTTGATAAAAGCAGACCTGATAAGAAGAAATTAAATTAAAACTATGGCACACGCATTTATTTTTCCCGGGACAAGGTTCTCAATTTATAGGGATGGGAAAAGAATTATTTGATGAGAATGAACAGGCGAGGTTGCTTTTTGATGAAGCTAACGAAGTACTTGGTTTTCCAATCTCAGACGTTATGTTTTTTGGCACTGCTGATGAATTAAAACAAACGAATGTGACACAGCCTGCCGTTTTTTTGCATTCTGTAATTGCTTTTAAAACCGAAACAAACACACAACCTGATATGGTCGCCGGTCATTCGCTTGGAGAATTTTCAGCTTTGGTCGCCAATGGTTGTTTAAGTTTTACCGATGCGCTAAACCTTGTTAGAGTAAGGGCAAAAGCGATGCAAAAAGCCTGTGAGATTAATCCATCCACGATGGCGGCCATTCTTGGTTTGGACGACAAAAAGGTTGAAGAAATTTGTGCCGATATTATCAATGAAGTAGTCGTTCCTGCCAATTATAATTGCCCCGGACAGATTGTTATTTCGGGCTCCATGAAAGGAATTGAAGAAGCGTGCACTTTGCTAAAAGAAGCAGGAGCGAAGAGAGCTTTGGTACTTCCTGTCGGCGGCGCTTTTCATTCGCCTTTGATGCAGCCGGCAAAAGATGAATTGGCTGAAGCAATAGAAAATACTCATTTCAAAAAACCATTTTGCCCGGTTTATCAAAACGTGGTTGCAAAGACAGTTACGGATCCGGCAGAAATAAAAACCAATCTTATTGCCCAGTTAACCGGCCCTGTTAGATGGACTCAAACAGTTGAGCAAATGATTGTTGATGGCGCTACACATTTTACAGAATGCGGGCCGGGAAAAGTTTTGCAGGGATTGATTGGTAAAATAAACAGGGAAGTGCAGGTAGATGGAATAGGGTAAATAAAAATTCTTTCTTTTTTGCTGTTTACTGCTCGCATAGCTTCTTTTGAAATCTTGATTGTTGTTTTTTAATTTATTCTAACTTCATCTGATAATTAATTTTATCATGAAGAAAATTCTTTTCATTTTAATGATGACAATAACAACACAAACTTTTTCCCAGATAAAATACCCTGATACAAAAAAAGTAAACCAGGAAGACAATTACTTTGGAACTATTGTAAAAGATCCGTATCGCTGGCTGGAAGATGACAACAGCGAAGAAACAAGGCGTGGGTGAAGGAAGAAAATGCGGTAACAGAAAATTATTTGTCTCAAATTCCTTTTCGCCAAAAAGTGAAAGATGAACTGAAGTCAATGTGGAATTATACACGTTATGGTTCTCCCTTTAAGGAAGGTGATTACTATTATTTTTATAAAAATGACGGGTTGCAAAATCAGGCGGTTTTGTACAGGCAAAAAGGACTGGATGCATCGCCTGAAGTCTTTATCGATCCCAATAAAATGAGTAAAGATGGTACGGCTTCTATTAGCGTGCCTTCTTTTAGCAAAAGCAACAAGTACGCGGTTTACCTGGAAGCACAGTCTGGCAGCGATTGGGAAGTAGCACACGTGATGAACGTGGCAGATAAGAGTTTATTAAAAGATGAATTGAAATTTATAAAATTCAGTGGCACTTCATGGAAAGGCGATGAAGGATTTTATTACAGTCGCTATCCCCAGACAAATGATAAAGAAAAACTAACACTTCAAAATCAAAATCATAAAGTTTATTTTCATAAAATCGGTACACCTCAAAGTGAGGATGTATTAATTTATGAAGATAAAGAACATCCGCTGAGGGTAATAGGAGCGTGGCTTACAGAAGATGAGCATTTTTTAATTGTAACTAAAAGCGAAGGGACAAGCGGTTCTGAAATCTGGGTAAAAGATATGAAGTCAACTTCTCCTAAAAATGACTTTACATTATTGGTGAAAGGATTCGATACAGAATCAAGTGTGGTAGATAATGATGGTGATAAAGTTTTGGTTCGAACCAATGCTGACGCGCCCAATTATAAAGTTGTTTTAATAGATCCAAAAAATCCGGTAAGAGAAAACTGGGAAACTGTGATTCCTGAAAGAAAAGAATTGCTTGAATCCGTAGGAACCGCGGGGGGAAAATTATTTCTGTCTTATTTACAGGATGCTTCAAGCCGTGTGTATCAAACGGATTATAAAGGTTATCATGCCAAACAAATAGAACTTCCCGGAATCGGTTCTGCCGGAGGTTTTAATGCACATAAAAAGGATAAAGAACTTTTTTATTCTTACACTTCTTTTGATCATCCGGCTTCGATTTACAGATACGATATTGAAACAGGAACTTCCAAACTTTTTCGGAAAAGCGAAGCCAAAGTAAATGCAGATAATTACCAAACGGTTCAATCATTCTGCATCAGTAAAGACGGTACGAAAGTGCCGATGTTTATTACTTACAAGAAAGGAATTAAACTCGATGGAAACAATCCAGTTTTGATGTATGCATATGGTGGATTTAATGTCGCTTTGACGCCCGGCTTCTCCATTTCTAATTCATTTTTTATGGAGCATGGCGGCGTGTTTGTAGAAGTAAACCTTCGCGGGGGAAGTGAATATGGTGAAGAATGGCACAAAGAAGGAATGTTGCAAAACAAACAAAATGTGTTTGATGATTTTATCGCTGCAGCTCAGTTTTTAATTGATACAAAATATACCAATCCTTCCAAACTGGCCATGCGCGGAGGAAGTAACGGCGGATTACTTATCGGGGCTGTGATGACACAAAGGCCTGACCTTTTCAAAGTAGCCATTCCGCAGGTGGGCGTGATGGATATGTTGCGTTATCATTTATTTACAATCGGCTGGGCGTGGGCTACAGAATATGGAAGAAGTGATAAGAAAGAAGATTTCGAAAATCTCATCAAATATTCACCTTTGCAAAATTTAAAACCGGGCGTAAAATATCCTGCAACTTTAATCACTACTGCGGATCACGACGACAGGGTAGTGCCGGCTCATAGTTTTAAGTTTGCTGCAACTTTACAAGCGTATAATGGTGGAACCAATCCTGCCTTAATCCGCATAGAAACCAAAGCAGGCCATGGCGCGGGAAAACCAACCGATAAACAAATTGATGAAGAAGCGGATATATGGAGCTTTGTGATGTATAACCTGGGAATGGAATTTAAGTGATCCTAAAATCATTTTTATTCAAAATAAAAAGGGCACTTAAAAGTTGGTTGACTACGGTTAGTTGAACACCCACAAAGGCTAAAAAAGAATATAAAAAAGCTCAGCATCATTTATTTACCTGCAGCATACGTAATGGATAATATCCTGGTATCGTCTTTCACAGGAACTGTTTGATGATTGCCATCAAACCAAGTTATTTCAACGCTTTTGACAGACTTTGCTTTGCCCAAAACCTGGGTGCAGCTATTTTGCGACCAATAACCCGATCCAGCCTGTATTTCTCTGATTGGTCCTTTTGTACCATCTGCATACACCAGCCGCACGGAAGATCCAATGGCAAAAGCATTTTGTGGCGGTCCTTGTAAGCGAACCCGGATACCCGGATTTGGCGTTTCATTCAGGTAAAGTTTAAGTGGCTCATTGTTTTGCGAAACAGCCAGGTCGGCTTTACCATCACCGTTAAAGTCTGCAACTGCAGCCCCGCGTTGCTCCCCATAGATTTCAATACCTGATTGTTCTGCAGGAACAGCAGAAAAATTTCCTTGTCCATTACCCAGGAGAAGAAGACCCTTACCGGCATCGAGCCGGGAAACCTGGCGGGGGAAGTCGAAGAAGTTTTGGCTTAGAAACACATCCTCATTCCCATCATTATTAAAATCGGCTACATTGGCACTAAAGGCTGCTGTTAATTGAGCATCAACCGGAAGTGGATAGGCTTTAAATCCATCAGGGGTATTTATAAAAAGCATCGTCTGCAGCGTGTTAATTTCTTTGTAGGGAAGCGCTGACAGATTATTCCCGAAAATATCGTTCAAGGTAGCCCCGGCAAATTGCTTATAACTTGATACGTTATTCGCTATCATTGGGAAGGACTCATAATTATAAAATCGTCTCCTGCGGCACATATTGGCCCTGGCCATCCGATTCGGCCTCAAAGATATCGGTAATCATATCGTGATTGAAATCTCCAAAATACATCCGGATGGGTTTCCCATATGCCAATTGGTAAGAACTGTTCTGGCCTATATTGGTTGCAATAATATCCGGACGGCCATCATTATTAAAATCACCTGTGGCAACGCCTTTCCACCAACCTTGATAGTTCCCGAGACCAACGGCTTGCGTTACCTCATGAAAAATTCCACCGTCATTTTTAAAAAGGTGCAGCGTGCCCCATTCCGTACTGACCAGCAGATCCACTTTCCCGTCTCCATCATAATCGGTGAAGACAGCCCCGGTAACCAGTCCCAAATTTTCGAGCAATTTGGAATTGATTTGGTCGGGTATGAAACGCCCGTTTTCATTTTTAAAGAGCCGGGAAGGTGCATTGGCAGGATAGTGCGCCGGCAAAAAGTTTCCTCCAACAAATAAATCGAGGTCGCCGTCATTATCATAATCTCCCATAGCCAGGGGCCCTGTTGTCGATAAGATTCCCTGGATACTGTCATTTACTACTGCATGATTTCCTTCAATAGTGTATTGATACGCCGACGGGGCGCTGACTTTGCCCTGTTCGTAATTAGCACTGCCGAGCATAATGTGCGTTTTGTTATTCGCTTTCCAGCCGAGAATAGTCGTTTGGTCCCCGGGTGCTTTTCCGGTCAATTGTCCCATTTGGATTTGCCGAAAATCGCCTTTGCCGTTGTTTTGAAAAATCCCCATTTCTCCGTCTGTACCTGACGCAATAAAAAGGTCATCATTGCCATCACCATTATAATCAATCCAGGAAACTCCGGGCCCGAGGCGGCTTAGTTGAGCCGGCAGCAATGGCTGAAGATTATAGTCCTCGTAATTATTCTCATGATGAACATAGGGGACACGATCGGATACATCCTTAAAAAGAGTCTTTTGGGTTTTTACAAGCGTATCCTTCTCAATTTTCTCAGAACCTGATTCATATACCTCATAAATGCGATTGGCTTTCACACTATCCACGATACTTTGCCTGTGGTCGGGCCAGGTCACGATGATGCGATATAATCCATCCTTTTTCCCGTTAGCAGCAAACATAGCAGAAGGGGAAGAACCCGATAAATAATCGCCACCCGCACTAATCTGCTTTTCCTGGGCAACCTTACCGCCTTCCAGCCGGATATTGGCACCGATACCTTCTGTATTGGGCTTGCTACCTTTTAGCTTTACGAGAATTCGTGGTGCTTTCGTCCTATTTTCAAACACAGTGGACGTTTTATTCATTCTGTTACTAACAAAATCGAGATCGCCATCATTATCAAGATCTGCTACAGCCATTCCCTGTGAAACGTCTGATTCTTTAAAACCCCAATCAGCGCTTTTATCAGTAAACATAAGATTGCCGTTGTTTTTAAACATCTTATTGGGAAGTTCCAGCGGTGATGTCATTTTGATATACGTGCCGAACTGATCATCCATGTCGAGATTCTCATGTATAAGTTTTAGCTGTGTATCGATATCCAGGATATCACGTAAGTAGCCGGTATTAATAATTAAATCTTCATATCCGTCCAGATCGATGTCCATAAATTTGGCGGCCCAGGACCAGTTGGTTGCTTCCAATCCGCTCAGGTAGGATATTTGAGCGAACGTTCCGTCACTTTGCTGCAAATACAGGGAATTGCGGTTATACTGTGGACAAGACTTCATATCATCGGTCTGGTCAGGGAATGGATTATCATAGCCCACCTGACGAAGGCGGCTTTCGTGTTCAGGGCTAAGCATCTCCGTCGTAAAAATATCCATCTTCCCATCTCGGTTGATGTCGGAAAAGTCTACTGTCATAGAAGAGAAACTGGCATCCCGTATGGATTTCCAGCCTATAGCTTTAAATGTGCCGTTGCCCTGGTTGATCCAGATGCGGTCGGGAGAGTAGAAATCATTACATACATAGAGGTCAGGGAGCCCATCATTATTTAAATCCTGGAATTTCGCACTGAGACCCCAATCCCGTTGCAACCCAAGAGGTTGCCCGTTTTCATCGAGGAATACCGAATCCGTGTTAGTTACTTTTTGAAAAGTTCCGTTGCCATCATTTAGGTATAATTCATCTTTGACACCTGCTTCTGATACTCCAACCAGCTTATGGTCTTTGGTGTATAAAACCTGGAAATCATTTTTAAATTGAGGAATGATACTGTAAGTTTCACCGTTAGCCGTTTTATTTGTTATCAGAAGGTTATTTTGAGTCAATTGCCGGGAAGGATAGATATCTTTATCAGATTTCGACTTATAATTGGCAATATATAAGTCAAGGTCTCCGTCATTGTCAATATCAGCAAGGGTCATGGTCATACCGCCATCAGCGGGTCCGATGCCGCTGTTTTTATCTAATGTAAAGGTGCCATCACCATTATTGATATAAAGCGTATTGTTCTTATCAAGAGAGGAAACCAGCAAATCTGGTTTGCCGTCACCATTTACATCGGCAAAGACCGCACCGGTGGATTGATATCCGGAGTGGGCAACGCCTGCTTCTTCAGTCACATCACGAAACTTCATCCCACCCAGATTTTTATAGAGTTTGTTGTCTCCATCAAGGCTGCAGAAATACAAATCAATAAGGCCGTCTCCATCATAATCTCCTGCAGCTACACCCGAACCGTTTAAAAGATGACGGTTATGTGCGATCTCCGAGTCGCTTACCATATTTTCGAACGTGATATTGGTGTTACCCGTGGATAGTTGCTCAAATCCTGTAGAACCATCCGGTCCCGGGGTAATTTCTGCCCAGCGATAGTTTGTTTCGTTATGCCAGGACAGGGGTTTATAAGGTTGAGAGGAATGGCAGCCACAAAACATTACTACAAAGGTGAACACTCCAGTCACGAACAACCAACCAGGTTTCATTAAATGAAATAATTTTAAGCATGTTTTCATGAATATCTTATGCCGCAGTTGGCGGTTATCATCAACTGCATTCAAACTAAATTTTACTGCAGCATTAGTTTTATAAAGTCTTAATGAGGCAGTGGTAGTGGAAACAAATCTAATTTTTTTTTATAAAAAAAGACGTTTAATTATTGTCATTTCTTCAATAGAAACACAGTAGCAACAAAAAATACAAAGTATACTGTCACTCCAACTACCGAGGTTTATCCGTAATAGCTTTGCAAGATTATTGCTGGGGATAATATAGAACCAATCCTACACCTACTTGACAGCCTCATTTACTCACTTTACTTCCCAGCCATGCTTTCCTGAAAACTTTCATCGCTTGCGTTACTGGTTTTCCTTCTTCTTCATAAGAGACGACTTTTAATGAAAGATCTTCCTGTAAAGTAATTACTGCTTCGTTTGGTATTTCACGGTGAATGTATTTCACACTTATTTTATCGCCGGACTGATGAGCACTTAATAGATGCTGTATATCTTCCGCACTGACAACCGGTTTGCCATCGAGTTCAGTGATCACATCGCTATAATCAAGTCCGGCATTGTAAATTGGCTGATCCTTTAATGTATTGGTAGTAATTTGTAAACCATTGTCAGCAGCTTCCGTTCTGAAATTTCCCATCCATGCTTTGCCGGGATTGGCTTTTACCAGATCCAGCCCGGCATTTGCCAATTGCGTTTTATAATCATTTTTCCGGGTGCCATAAATGTATTTTTGAAAGAAGCTGTGTGCAAATGACGCATCTTTGGTTACCTCTCCCAAAACCTTTTCCAATCCTTCATTCGTGTAAGGAATATAGGGCTTGCCGAATTTTTTCCATACCGCCTGCATATAATCATCGAGAGTAAGATGATAATTGGTGCGGAGCCTGAAATCCAGAGCCAGTGCCGTAACTGCGCCATAATAATAATAACTCGTAAATATATTTGGGAAATTGGTACGGTCAATAGAAACACCGGCGTCAGTATAAACCGACAGGTTGCTCATCGTTACTTCGGAAAATTCTTTAGCGCCGGGATTATTCAACACATAATTCAACATGCCTCCAAGAATATGGCAATATTCATCGAGATCTTTAAAACCTGCGCGTTGCAATACCAATTCGCCGTAGTATTGGGTAAAGCCTTCAGCAAACCACAAACTGCTGCTCATGTCAGCTTCTTTAAAATCAAAAGGTTCGATATCGCGTGGACGAATGCGTTTTACATTCCAGCAATGAAAAAATTCATGAGAGGAAGTACTTACGACATCAATCACATTATCTGCCAATTGTCCTGTGTAAGTTATAAAAGTTGAATTTCTGTGTTCCATTCCATCACCATGAACAAATGGATTCACGTTTTCAATAAAAGTATAAGTGCCGAAATCATAATCGGGTAATTCGCCAAAAACGGCTTCTTCTTCTTTCACTACTTTTTGCTCTATCGCTGTATATTCATCCATCAAACTATCTGATGCTTTTGCATGCATTACCAGTCGGAATTCTTCAGGTTTTCCGTCTGTATTTTTTACTGTCCACGTGCGCAAATGGTAATCACTAAGTTCGGTTGGCGAATCCATCAAATATTGAAAATTGGATGCATAATAAGTATTTTCTGCTGGCATTTGTTTTAGTTGTGTTGCTACTTTCCAATGCAGCGATTGCGGCATATCAAATTGAATTGTAAGAGGATCTTTATCATGCCCTTCAATCCACATAAATGTAGCCGGCATATTCAAATGCGCTTCTGAAGAATCAATATCATCATAAGTGCCATCGGCATAATCGCCATATAAAGTATAAGTTATTTTTACCGTTGATGGATGACGGGCCACTTTATAAATATCCCCTGAAACTCTTTCTAATGCCAATGGATGGTTTTGCCCGTCAAATGCTTTAACATCATACACATTCTTGCCAAACTCAGCAGTAGCATACCTTCCTGCCGAAGATCGGCTCATACGAAAGATGGCAGGCGCGGCAGGAAGTTTGCTAACAAGAAGTTGTACCTGTGCTTCATGATGACGGTAATTGGGAAAGGAAATTTCATACTGAATGTTTGACTGGGCTGAACTTCGTGTAGCGATTAACGCTATAACTAAAGAAAGAAAAAAGATTTTTTTCATCGATAAAAGTGTTGATTCCGGATTTAAAACATCTCAAAAACGGAAATCGCTTGATGTTTCACGGTGATATTTATAAAGCAAATATAAATCCTTTAACCAACCTTTGTTTTCGTTCATGAAATTCAGCAACACCAAGTAAACAAACAAAAAAGGAAGATTTCTGTTTTACAAAAACTATTGTTGTATATCAGCTATTACTACATGAAAAACCAGGTTTGAATTGGCTGGAATAACCACATTTCCTGATTTGTCTTTAACAGGTTTATCACCATAGGCTAGAGAAGGTGGAATATATAATGTAATATCTCCGCCTTTTGCAACCAATGGTAATGCTTTCTGCCAGCCGGGAATCACTTGACCCAATTGAAAAATTGTAGGGCTTGCTGTTGAAGTAGAATCAAACCCGGAACCATTTAAAAAACCACCACGATAAAAAACCGCAAATGTAGAGCAAAGGTTGGTAGCTGATGGCCCGCTTCCTGGCTGGTTAATATTGTAGAAAAATCCTGAAGGATCAAGAGTTGCATCTATGCTGTGAGCGGTTAGCGAATCATGTAATGCTTCCTGTTCAGCGACCGGAGCGATTATAGTTGATGCATTATAACCACATGAGTTCACTTTTTTTTTGCAACTTATCAAGCCTATAAAAGAAATAAAAAGTAGAAGAATCAAGCTTTTTTTCATAGAGTAATTTTCAGGCTGCAAATAAAAAGCATAAAATTTATAATTCTGCTGCTTCTTCCTTGTTCTGTTTAAATTTTAACTCTTTATATATTTGTTCATTCCTGTCCCACTTAAATTGCATACTGAATAACGTATAAAAAACAGCGATGGCGATCACCGCAATAATAATGATGGTAATTAATGAAGGCGAAATATAAACCATGTTTTTGTACCAGCCATGAAAGATAACCGCGATAAGAATAGGCAGCGCAAACACAATGCCCCAGGGTGATCCGTACAAAAATTTGCTAAAAATCTTTTTCTCTTTTTGCCGGTTTCTTTCCCAATAAATAATGAAGGATTTTTCGTCGTCTGTAAGCATAGGACAAAGGTAACAAGTAAAAAAGGAAAAAATTTGACCTCCTGATGGTGCTTTCATTTTTTATGAATTAAATGAAAAAAAAATGTAGGTTTGCTTTATTAAAATCTCCTCTGTGAAAATTGAGCAAGTACTTATACATTATTTACTAAAAACCAAACATCTTACTTTACAAGGCATCGGAACTTTTCATCTTGATGCTTCTGTTCCCGATTCTGCTGATTCCGAAAAGCCGATTGTTATTCCTGAAAATGCCATCACTTTTACTTACGATTCAAGAGCTAAGGAAGATGAAGGCCTTATTGATTTTATCGTAGAACACACCCGGAAAATAAAACCTTTAGCAGCGTCTGACCTTGATTCTTTTCTTTCGTTAGGGCGGCAGTTTTTAAATATTGGCAAGCCTCTTAATCTTCCTCATATTGGCACTCTTGAAAAATTAAATTCAGGCGCATTGGCTTTTGTTCCAGGGCAATTAGTTGCACCAAGGATGGAGCCAAACCGGATAAGACATGAGGAAGAAGACCAGCAAGAGCCGGCTGAAGAAAGTTTATTCAACGATTATCAAAGAGAAAGGAAAGCCAATAACGGTGGCAAGATGGTACTGATGCTTTTAGTTCTTTTAATACTTGGCTTTGCCGCGTGGGCGGTATGGCGCTACGCTTTTACTAAAAAAGAGGAACCCCAAAATCTTACTTCTACAGAAGGTATTGTTCCCGTTAAAGATTCTGCGTTTAAAGCTGATTCTACAACCGTTGCGAATGCCCGGCCGGTTTCCGACACAGTTGCGTTCAATGTCGTAGTGAGTGAATATCATACTCAAACGGCTGCAGAGAATAGGCTTGAAAAATTAAAAAGAAACCATCGGAATGTAATCTTATTTACAGACGATTCTACTATTTATAAAATAGCCGAACCTTTTAATCTCCCACTTGCTGATACTTCCAGGATTCTTGATTCACTGCGGCGTTATTATGCAAAGGCATTCATCGAAGTAAAGTAAATCCCCTGGTAAATATTAGGGCTCTTCTACAGTTTTTTCCTGAGCAAGTTGTGCTTCATCCGGTGTAGATTTTAAATCCCGGTCGATTGAATACAGGCTTTCGCCGCTTGCTTTTTCACCACCTGCGATTTTCAGTTTATCAATCATGTTCATGATCAGCGTTTCTTCTTCAGTTTGCTCTTTTACAAACCATTGAAGAAAGTTCCAGGTTGCCCAATCAGCTTCATCAAAACTTTGTTTTACAATCTTATAAATCGATTTAGTATTTTCCACCTCCTGGTTAAATGTTTTTTGGAAACAATCAAAAACACTTGTCGGCTTTTTTCCTGGCGCGGGAATAGCATCAATGGTTGCAGATGCTCCGCGTTCAAGAATATACTCCAGGAATTTCATCATATGATTGCGTTCTTCATTTGCATGGCGAAACAAAAAATTAGCAATGCCATCATAACCATTGGATGCAGCCCAGCTTGCATAAGACAAATAAATTTGGGAGGCGTGTGCTTCTTTTGTCATTTGGGCATTAAGAGCAGTACAAAGACTTTCGCTCAACCTGTTTGTGTTCATTTTT
>CAWFFT010000050.1:0-41106 GCA_963815085.1 uncultured Chitinophagaceae bacterium
GGTTTAGTTTTTTATCGTGCTGCAGGAAGTGAAAAATGAAATACAGAGCCTTTGCCCACTTTACTTTCGGCCCAAATTTTTCCTCCGTGGCTTTTAATAATCTCAGAAGAAATATACAAACCAACGCCTGACCCGGAAAATGAACTTGCAGAACCACTCACGCGGTAAAACCGCAGAAAAATATTTTCAATATCTTCTTTTGGAATTCCTATTCCGCGGTCAATTACATCCACTTCAATATTGTCATCTTTTTTAAAAGCATTCACTGTAATTTCCCCGGCATTGCGGCTGTACTTAATCGCGTTACTGATGATATTAATAATCACCTGTTCAATCCTTTCGCGGTCCGCCTTGATCATTAATTTTTTTCGTTGGTCGTTAAAAACGATCTCATGATTTTTAGTGGTTTGCTGAAGATTTTGAATCACATCTGCCACTAATTCGTTCAAGTCAAAACGTGATGGATTCAATGCCAACTTGCCAGCCTGTATTTTTGAAACATCCAGGAAGGTTACTGATCAGCTCTGATAACTTATCTACCTGCCTGACGGCTTTTTCAATAAAAATCGCATTCTGATGGTTTCCATCATTTCCTGCAAAACCTGCAGGTTAGCCATTATCACGGTAAGTGGCGTTTTTAATTCATGGCTTGCCATCACCATAAATTCATCCTTATACCGATTTAATTCCTGCAACCGCCTCGTATATAGATCCCTTTGTTTTTCAGCCTCTCTTCGCAACGAAATATCCCTGGCTACTTTAGAGGCGCCGATAATTTTCCCGCGGCTGTTTTTTATTGGTGATACAGTTATAGAAAGTATCTGTTGGTTCCGTCTTTGGCAACCCTTTCGGTTTCAAAATGATCTATTTTTTCTCCTCTCCTGATACTTTCAATGATCTTTGTTTCTTCCGAAAGCCGGTCTTTAGGAATAATGAGTGAAATATGTTTCCCGATAGCTTCCTTTTCGGTATATCCAAACATTCTTTGCGGCGGAATGATTCCAACTGGTAATAATTCCTTGTAAAGTTTTACTGACGATCGCATCATCTGACGAACTGACAATCGCAGCCAACCGTGCCTGCTTTTCCTCGTGAGTCCTGATCAGAAATATCCCTTGCTATTTTGGAAGCCCCAATCACTTCGCCATTTTTATTTTTAATAGGAGACACTGTTAACGAAATTAATTTTTCGGTTCCATCTTTTGCGATCCTGACCGTTTCGAAATGTTCAATTTTCGGCCTTGAGAAGATTTTCAATAATAAGATCTTCTTCCACCAGGCAATCTTTCGGTATAATCAACGAAATATGTTGCCCTGATGCTTCTTCAGGTGTATAACCAAACAATTTGGTGGCCGATTCGTTCCAACTGGTAATAATGCCACTTTAACGTTTTACTGATAATAGCATCGTCAGTTGAACCAACAATGGCAGCAAGCCTCGCCTGTTTTTCGTCTGCTTCCCTTTGCAGCAGAAATATCATAGGCAATTATCGAAATGCCAACACACTGCCGTCATTATCAAACATGGGAAAGTCAAAAAAGAAACAAATATTCGTTTGCCAGCTTTTGTCTTACATGGAAATTCATAATTGTGTCAGTATTTCCTGCTTTTACTATTCCAAAAATTCGGATTCTTTTTCGAAATTCTGTTTGAAAATAAGGAAAGAAATATTTTGACCAACTGCATTCAATAGCGGGATAGCCAAAAATATTTTCAGCAACATTATTCCAGACAAATATGGTTCCGTCAGATTTAAGACCGATAGTTACATCATTTGAATAACGCGCATTTTCTCCTTGCCTGTCAAATCCCCCGATTTTTCAAGTTTCATGAGTTAAATTTATACATTTATAAAGTAAACAAAAATTGGACTGGTTGATTCTCCTGCCAGGAGTCGATTGATTTAAGAAATAAATATGCCGATTGTAAATATACCAGGCATTTAAATTGAAGCATTTCTGCTTTAGCAAACGGCAAAAATAAAAATCCGGCAATTTGTTTGTTTACCTGATGCGGTACAGCTCCGAAGTGTTCCGGTAAATAATGCTGTTAATTTCTTAAATGACTATTTTTTATCTTGCTTTTTTTTCTCTCTTTTTTGTTCTTCCATTTCAGATGCTAAACAGGATCGGTTTCATCTTCTGTTCTTTCAAAATCACGATTTGACGGATTATAATTTTTCAGTCCTTTATCTGTTGGTTTCCTGTCTTTATTGTTTCCATAATAATAGTTTTTTACACCAATTTCAATTATCGTACCATTGAAAACAATTTTTGAGCGTCAAGCAAATAAAATTCAGATGAATTATTTTTCTTTTCCCTGATTTATAGTTTTGCTTCTAAACAAGTGTTTGAATTTAAGAAAGATATTTTCTTTTGTATGCGAGTGCCGCCCGAGTAAATAACCATAAGGGCGTAATTCTTCAACATTGTCAAATACGATCTTAGCCATCCCGGTAAGGGGTATGGCGATTACCATTCCTCCCAGTCCCCAAATCATTTCACCAAGAATCAACACAACAATAGCTATTAAAGGATTAATATCTACTTCGCCACCCAACAAAGAAGGTTGTATAACATAAAACTGGGTAAATTGAATGATTACATAAACAATAAGAACGGTTAATATCATTGCGCCGCTTCCACCCTGTGATATCACCATTAAAACCGTAAGCGTAATACCTGTAATACTTCCAACAAATGGTATCACTTCCAGTAAGCCACAAAGGCTGGCAAAAAAAACGGGATTTTTTACCCCAATAATAGAAAAGGAAATACTGTATAAAATCCATAATAAAGTTACCAGCAATCCAAATCCAAAAAGATAATGTTGCGTGGCTTTGCTTGATGCTGAAATAATATTTTCAGTTTTTTCTTTCTGAGCATCAGGGATAAGTTTCAGGATAAAAATTTTTAAGTGTCTTCTTGAATACAAGCAACATAAAAATATAAACCAGCATGATGATAAAATTGGTCACAAAGAAAATAAGAGAGCCCATAAATGAACTTATCATGCTGCTCAAACCGTCGGAGTTTTTGCCCTTTATGATTTCTTCCTGGCTTGAGGGTGTAATGCCAAACGATTGGTAAAGAAACATTTCCAGCTGATGTAGTCTTACCCATTACATTTCGTTGAATGGCAGAAACATCTTGTGTTATGGCATTTATTTGCCAGATAAAAAAATAAATGACCGCCGTGAGGATCGCAATGAAAATGAGTACACAAAGGAGCGAAGCCAGTGCCCGGCCAATACCTTTTCTTTCAAACCACCTGCTTATCGGCATAAAGAGCATTGCCAAAAGCCCGGCCAGTGTAAGCGGAAGCAACAGCACTTTTGCATAAATGACGATGCTGAAAGATAAAAAAATGAGCAACAATACGAGCACCCATTTCCCTAACAATGTTTTTTGCATATAATTTGAAGCAGAAAAATTATGCCATAAAATTATAATGTTTATTTCATTGGATTCAAAACTTTGTAAGCAAGTGAACGATAATAAGGAGGAGAATAATGACGGGTGGGTATTTTTTATTTTAATGAAAATATCCCAACTTCTATTTTCTGCTTTGCAAAAACGCTTTCATCGTACTTCCCCGGAACAAAATTCTTTACAATTTGTTTGTTTACAGGAAATGAATGAGCACGGCTTTTCTACAAGCTTACTTTGGTTCAATTGTTGTTACTGATAAAAAAATTTAATTCATTTCTAAAACTTTTTAAAAAATGGGATTCAATCAATATCATGAACCTGCAGATGAACTATCAGAAGAAACAAGAACACTTGCCCGGATGTTTGCATCATTAACAGAAGAAGCCGAAGCGATCAACTGGTACCAGCAACGCATTTCGGTGGAAAAAGATCCGGACGCAATAGCGATTATGAAAGATGCGCAACAGGAAGAGTTTAAACATTTTGGTATGGACCTTGAATTCCTCCTTCGAAAATTACCAAAATGGAAAACCATTCTCGAACCCATTTTATTTACAAGTGGAAATATTGTAAAAGAAGGGAAGGAAGGAGAAAAAGCCGCTGAATAGATTTTAACGAACATCTTCAGCATTTTCGTTTATAAAAAAGGTAATTACAACTGGCTTACTATTTTTAATTTAGAAAAAGGCTATCTTTTTTCAAATGTAACCAAATCACAATCGATTATTTATCTCAGGCTTCAACAAAAAAGCGGCCCCAAAAGGAAGCCGCTTAACAAGTACAACGCAAATTTATTAAAAGGGAAGATCGTCTGCCGGTTCTTCCATCTCTGCACGGCTGGCTAACTTTTGCGGTTCCCGCTGGTGCTGATTGTTGATAATTATTTGATGGCTGATTGCCTCCGTCCTGGTTGTCACTTTTGGCACCCAATAACTGTACTCTAAAAACATTCATTTTTAATGAGGCTGCATTCTGGTTGTCTTTATTAAGATATCCTTCCGCTTCCGGAGAACCTTCGGCATAAACCAATTGCCCTTTTTTAAGATATTGGGCAATTGCTGTTCTGTCGGTCCAGTAAGCGCATTTTACCCAGGTAGTTTTTTCTACCAGGTTTCCCTGTGAATCTTTATATTTTTCTGAATGGGCAACAGGGAAATTAATTACTGTTCTTCCGTTTACTTCATTGGTGGTACAATCTGTTCCCAGGTGCCCGATAATTTGTAATTTGATCATGATTTAAAAGTTTGTTGGTGAATGGATATGTTGTCTGCTATTTAAATTATCATACAATTCGCATGATACCAATTAATTCGAATAATTACAAACATAAACCAATTCCTAATTCATTTTTTTCTTTAAAGAACTTACCTGGTCCTGCAAGTTGCTTACCAAATTCACCAGTGAATCAACATCCCATCTTTGCTGCTGTGTCACCTTGTTAATCACCGCTTGTGCCTGCCACATTTCCAACACGTCAGCCGCATGAACCTGGTACGGCTGAAATGCCGGATTGTCGCTTACAAGGGTTAATTTGTTCTTATTCTTATTATTTTTGACAACACGTTTATAAACAATTCCTTCATTTCTGCTTACTACAATATAAGCAGCATTATTTTTAACGTTGTCCAGATTTTCGACTTTTTCACCTACGATAACACTACCGCTCGGAGTGGGTAACATACTGTCACCAATTATTTCAAATGCACGATAACTACCACCGGTAAGCATCGGTAAAGTAAATGTATTCAGTTCGTCGATGAACTCACTATCTGCATAACCGGCAAGATAACCGGCCGCCGCTTTCACGGGCACGAAATGAATCAGATTTCTGTCCGCGCTCATCATTTTCAGTTGTCTTCTTTTGGCGAGATAGCTGCTGCCTTTTGATTCACTGAGATCCTGTAACAAAAGTTCATCCAATGAAACTTTAAAAATTTCACTTACACTTTCTAAAACATCCAGTCTTGGATCGGCCCTTTCTTCCTCATAAGCGCCGAGAAGCGAACGTTTAATTCCTAATTTAGAGGAGAATTCTTCTTGTGTCCATCCGCGTAGTTTACGGAGATATTTTAGATTTTGTCCTGCTTGTGACATATGGAACTAATTTAATTAGGTCAAAAATACTAATTAATTTAGTTCCAACAAATATTATTTTTTGCTTCTATTTTTTGTGAGCCTGATCATTATAACATAACACTAACCCGCAGATTAATATATTTGTTAGAAACACGGCGACCGGATGAAAAGAACATTCCTTTCCTTTCTATTTTATTTTTTTGCTGTTATTTGTGTTTTTACAGCAAAAAGATGTAGCGCAAATTGCCAATGCCGGGCCTAACCAACATATCTATTTATCGCAAACGGCAACGGTTGTTCTTGACGGCAGCAAAAGTTCAGGAAACAAATTTACCTGGCGCTATATTTCTACTGATTATCCATCTCCCGCAAAAATTATTTCTCCCGATTCAAAAAAAACAACTGTTACCGGATTACTAAAGGTGTTTTTTATTACCAGTTGGCGGTTTCAAAAGAAAACAAAACGGTTTATGATACAGTAGTGGTTAACGTTCATAATGAAAAGCCGCCGAAAATAGCGTTTTAATTATAGATTTTCGCCCGGAGGATTTTTATCAAATCGTAAATGACCGGCACGACACAACAACTTATCTTCAAACAAACTGGTCAGGCAAAGGCAAAGACGTTTTTTTTGACCGCAGCAGGCTTAATGATGAATTTATTGATCAGCAAAGAGGCAAATTTTATTCGACTCTTGAAGACGGTTATCAATGGAACCATGAAGGCTACGCGCGATCGGAGGTGCATTATGGATCTTACTTCAATTTTGATACTTCAAAAACTTACCTGCTTCAGTGGAAAGGATATTTTCCACAAGATTTTAGTTACTTAAAGCCCAATCAGACGGTCGTTACCATCATGCAGATACATGGGCAGGACGGTGATTCTCCACCGTTCGATTTTTCCATGTTGAATGGACACGATGGCGGAAATAGACATGTTGGACGCCCGGGTTTTTACGGACTTTATTTTGTGGATACCTATATACCGAATAATACCCGAAGTAATGATAGTGCATTTCACCTGGTTGTTCCACTGGATTCTCTTGTTAATAAAGCGCATACAATATCCTTAAAATTAAAAGAAGGAACAGGGAGTGGCGGCCAAAGTGCATTTGTGCAGGTCTTCTTTGACGGCAAGCTAAAATATCAAAGAACGGTTGGCAAAGTTGGTTCAACCTTGCAACATGACTACCTGAAATTTGCGAGTTTATATGATTGGGCGAAGGCGTTGGTCGATCCGGCAAACCACCAACGAGGCAGAAAATTTCCCTGGTAACGGAATCCTTTAAGGTGTACGAGTTAAAGTGAAGAACCCAGGATATTCTATATCCATTTTTCTACTACACTCAATAAATCTTTAATCTGGAAAGGCTTTTCAATAAAATCATCTGCGCCTGCTTCCTCGGCTAGCTTTCCAATACCCGGCGTAGCAGATACAATTATTACAGGTATATTCTTCGTTGTGTTTTGGCTTTTCAGAAACCTGCAAACTTTAAGACCATCCTGGCCGCTTAGTTGCCTGTCGAGTACAAACAAATCAGGATGGATATAATTATTTTCAAGAATAGACATCGCTTCGCCATATACCTGTACGTCGTAACCTGCCCGTTCAAATATCAGTTTAAATATATCCTGAACGCCTTCATCATCATCGGTAATAAGAATCTTCTTCTTCATAGCTCAAAATAACTTTATTTATAATATAATAAATACAAAGAGCGTACCGTATTGGTTTTTATATTATTTTGAATCGAGACAGCGTTTTGACGGGTCGGTAATTTTGGTTAAAGAATGCGTAATATTTGCGATAACTTCTGAATTGAGGAAACCTAATTTAATGCGGCTGAATGCAGTAAACTAAGAAATAATCCGGATTTTTATTTTGGCGATTGATAAGATAATGGTTAACGAACTTTTTAACTGTGTGCAATACCGTGATGCCAATTACTTAAATTGGTAAGGCAAATAAAAACAAAAAGTTGAACCGTCATTTGGGGTACTTTCTACCCAGATGCGTCCTTTTTGCTTTCTTACAATTTCAGTGGCAATGAATAAACCGAGGCCTAAACCGGGGAAAGTGCTCGTTGTTTCATCCGTAACCCTGAAAAACCGTTTAAAAAGGTTTTTCTGCATTTCTTTTGAAATGCCAATATCCGCCTTCGGCTTTAATATCTTTAAAGCCCTGCGTGCCGTCAGACCCCGTGCCGGATAATAAAATGCCTATGGCCTTGTTGCGGTATAATTTCGCGAGCTTTTTAAAAAAATAATCAATCGGCAAAAAAATCCCACGCTTGCTTTCGCGCGGAAACAAAGTAAGATGCCCGTCCACAATATCCATATAAGTATCAGGAGGAATCACGAAAATTTCATTCACCTTTAGCGGAATTTTGTCCTCCACTTTATGCACCTTCATACTGGTTTCTTTCTCAAGCAGCTTCGGCAAAATGCTTTCAAAATGCGGTGCCAGGTGTTGAACAATCACATAGGCAATGCCCGTGTTATCAGGTAGATGTTGCAGCAACAGTTTAATCGCTTCCAATCCGCCCGCAGACGCACCAATGCCTGCCACAGGAAATGGCGACGCGGTTTTTTTACTCTTTTTAGTAGAAACGTTTGACGTTTCTGTTTTCTTTACAGATGAATTTTTCTTTTTCTGATCCGATTGCATGTCTTTCCCGCGGTTAAAAAAATTTGAGAAAAAAAAGGAAAGTTAAATTTATTTGATGAGAATATAACCAAAAATGGGGAGATTTTAAATTTATTTTCTAAACACAAAGGGCAATAGCCGGTAACACCTTTACATTTTTTTAGAAGAGAAAAATTTGGAGAATTTGTTCGTTTACCGGTTATCGTTATTTGGTAGTAAACCCGATGGCACAGGTGTCAGGCCACTGCCAGTGGCCAGACACCTTGTCTCACAAACTGGCCACCCACCTGAATCTTTCGCTGCTCGATACTGTTTGAAACGAGGACAAAGGACTGCCTCGAAGGAGTGATCAAAATGGCTGATGAAGAATATAAGACAGACTTAAAAAAAATTTGGTTTCGCGTTACAATGCAAAATGAACAGCGATACTTAATAAGTTCTTTATACAATAAACCGGTAGAAATTACAAAATAAATTTCCTAACCGTTTCGCGCAATTCATCAATGCTGAAAGGCTTTTTTATCATCGCGGAGGCGTTCACCCGGATGCTTACTTTTTCAATATCATTTACTGCAGAAAAAATAACTACGGGAATATTCTTTGTTTCATCATTTCCCCTAAGTAATTCAATTGCATGTTCGCCGCCAATGTGTGGCATCCAAAGATCCATTAAGATAATGTCTGGCTTTACCCTGTCAATATCTTCAAACAGATTTTCACAACTGGGATATGTTTCTACATGCTGATAGTCATTAGCAAGTATCAGTTTTGAAATTCTAAGGATTTCAAAATCGTCATCATATATTAGCACACATTTCTCTTGCATTAGTTCGGAAGGGGTTTATAATGCAAGATAGAAAAAAAACCGATTCACTAATAAAGTTCTATACTTTTTACACACTGATACTTTTAAAGGACACGGGTTTATTTATGCTTAATTTTTTAAATATTGATTTCAGCATTTGAAAACAATAATAACTTGTTAATTAGCCTGCAGAAAAATATCTTTTTTTTAGTTTCGAAACCCAGATTTGTTATTAACCCTCTCAATTCCTGACTATGAAACTTATGCTGGTATCGCTTCTCTTTATTTCAATTACCACTAATGCCCAGCGCTCCGGAAATTTTGTTGAATCAAATAATTATCTCTTTGCAGCAGCGCCTTACGAGCAGGCTTCGTTACTCAATGGCCACCATAAATTATTCCAGCGCAATACAGGAATGATCATAGGCTTGCAGCGCGGAAAATATACTTCGCTGGAACTGGGTGGCGAAGCACATTGGAGAAAAATAAGCCTGCTCCAGCCTCACATTATCGGCGCCACCGCAAACCTCTCTTATAACCCCGGAAAAAATGTACTGGCTTATCATGCCGGCATTTGGATGAAACGGGGGCATATCAATCTTACCTACGGCGCTGATATAAATTATTACACTGACTTCAACAACCGGAGCGGCTTTGGTATCGGCCCTTCAGTTGGTTTCAGATTTTTTGGTTTTCATCTTGTGAACGGTTACAACTTTGTGACAGCAAAGAGTCCGAAGGCTGTTGAATCACCATTACCGGTGAATACCTTATACATGTCGCTCCGCTATTATTTTCCCGTTAAAAACGAATTCACCTGGGACAGGCAAACAATGAAAAAGAAGAGAGCCCGCAAGAGAGAGCGGTTAAAAAAACGTAACGAAAGGGCCAAACAAAATAAGAAGAGCGATCAGGAGCAAAAGAAATGGAAAATAAGGCTTCCGTTTTCAAATTCAAAGTAAACGCATCCGGGAATCTGTTCGGCAGGTAAGGGCAATGATACCAAGTGCTATGCCAAGGCCAATAAGCAATAGTGCACCGGCAGTACTTCTAATCGCTTTGTTAGTAAGTTCTTCTTGCAGTTTCAGGGAATCCTGTTGATCCGAATTCCGCGGTTTCGCATGCACTTAATAACAGAGTTCTTCCAAATACCAGAAACCGGTGCAAATGCATTATTACTTAGTACCATTGGCATTTTGACAGTAGGCCTGGTTGAATTTTCGAAAGGAATAGCCATTGCTTCCAAAATCGACCAGCGATGGGATACAATATTTTTCGTGACAATAGCAAAAATTCTATGACGATAATTGCCATAGAATTTTTTTATGTCGAAAACATTAAAAAGCTTCTAATTTTTTGCCTGCTTTTCCAAGAATAGGTACCTTTCGTGGTGTGTTTCAGGTTCGGCTTTTGTATTTACGTTTATATGCATCACTTCCACACCCTTCTTGTTGTCTACTGCCGGCCAGTGCGGAACACCAAGACCGTTAGGATTTCCTGTCTTAATAAAGTTGGCAAAGAACATTTGCATTATAGTCGACACTTCGTAATCGTCCGGTTGCCAATCGTAGACCCTGTTGGTAGGAAGATTACCCAAAGCATATTCTATTTCTGCCGAATGAACTGCACCCGTTGCCGGTGGTGCAGGAGGTGTTTTTTTTGCACTTGAATCTTTTATTACTCCTCCGGCAAGTCCGGCTTGGGCGTTGCCCATTTCAGAACGCATTTGTGGACGCGGCCTTTCGAAGAAATAACGGAAGACAGGTTTTCCACCAGTCTTGCTGGCTTCATCACTCCATTTCCAGGTGCTGTAGGCTATAAACAAGTCGCTCGCGAGGGCTGTAGCGGCTGGTATCACTTCAGCGTCATTGGATGCATGATATACTTTTAAAGCTTCTGCTGCCTGGTCGCCATACATTTTCTTAATGGCATTTGTATAATTCTCTACGGTGGGTGCCTGGTTCTGCAGTATCATGTGGTAATTCATTTCAGCAGAATTCCATCCTACAAGCAAAGGCACATGAGCCTGCTTTCCTTCCTGGAAAATCTGAAGTGGTGACTGGGGGAAAAAATAACCATCCACATCCACAGGAAAACTTCCGGAACCTGACTTAGAAGTAGCCTTCAATAAATCCTCTGCGGGCATGTTACGTAATGCTTCCAAAGAATTTTTGTCGATAGCCTTTGCAAATTTAACTCCGGCATCTTCTGCTTGTTTTAAAGTAGCTGTTGGCTTCAATCCCAGTAATGATCCGCTTTCGCCAATAGCGCCTTCAATCAGATTTCTTGATAAAGGCGAAGCCATTTGAGCACTCACGGAAAAAGAACCAGCAGATTCTCCGCCAATAGTAACTTTATTAGGATCACCACCAAATTGCGCAATATTTTCTTTCACCCATTTTATAGCTGCTGCCTGATCAAGCAGGCCATAGTTTCCTGATGCATGATGAGGTGATTCTTTGGTAAGTTCCGGGTAAGAAAAAAATCCGAAAACGCCTAATCTGTAATTAACTGTAACAGACACAATGCCACGCCGTGACAAAGCTTCTCCATCATATCTTGGTTCTGAACCATCACCGGCAACATAACCGCCTCCAAAAAAATATACAAATACAGGAAGTTTTGCATTAGCTGATTTTGCAGGAGTCCACACGTTCAGATAAAGGCAATCTTCACTAATCCCGTCAGAACGAAAATTCATATCACCAAACAGAGGCAATTGCATGGCACGCGGACCAAATTTATCTGCTTTCCGAACACCCGTCCAGTTCTTCACCGGTTGCGGTTCTCTCCAGCGAAAATTACCAACAGGAGGCATGGCATATGGAACGCCTCTAAAGACTTCAATACCTGACTCATACGTTCCTTCAAGTGTTCCGTTTTTTGTTTTTACTAAAGGCGCATTCACCTTGTTTAACTGGGCAAAACCGCCCTGGCTTAATAACATAGCAATCATTAAGGGTATTAAAAAAAATTTCATATCATCAAATCAATTAAGTTATAGAATAAGACATTTTGTGGAAATAAGGGTTAAAGATAAAGCAGACATTTTTAATTCTGTATCTTTAAATAACCCATTGTACAAATATTGACCGGAAGAAAGGTCGCCGGGTGAAGTTCCAATATTTAGTGCAATTGTTCCTGACTCTTAGTTTGAAAATGTGAAATTAGAGTCAGTAAATAAAAAAACAATTATTTTATTTTTACCTGAGACTAAACAATAGGTTTCGACATACAAACGCTATTCTCCACGTTTTTATACTGCCCATAATTCGAAATAATCTTATAGCCGGATTTTCGATATAAAGCAATTGCTTCAGGTTGTTTCTTGCCGGTTTCTAAAATACTTTCGGTATAATTTAATTCTGCAGCCCACATTTCTAATTGTTGTAAAATTTCAAACGCAATTCCTTTCCCACGAAACACCGGAAGCACAAACATTCTTTTTATTTCCACTTTTTGTGGCGAGTATTTTTTGAACGAACCCGCTCCTACCGGGTTTGCATCAACATAAGCCATTACAACATTTCGAATATTTTCAATGTTATTAAACTGCGAATAGAATGCATGTTCGTCGCCATCTCTTACAGCAAGATCCTTATCCAGCAATGAAATCAGGTAACGAAAATCTTTATTGGAAGAATCAGTTCGGATAAATGTGGGCATAATAAGAAGTGGGTTTAATCATTTTTGCAACCACAAAGTTTGTTACTTTTTGCTTTCTCAAAACATTCTTTTCCTTCAGTGAATGCAAAATAGGAAAGCCCAAGGGTTCCGATACTGTCGGCATACGCAAATCCGGTGAGTTCATAAATGCCACTGCTGAAGAGTAAAATCACTGACATATAAATGCAAACTTTTGTACATCCCGCATCTGCAAGAATCGCGGCAGAATCCAACTTTTTCCCTGTCCTTATTTTTGCGACAATAAGCGCCCACATTACCGCAATTGAAATAAGGGAAATGATAACGCCCCAAAAAGTAGTTTCAGGTTTATGCCCTGTTATAATATTATAAACACTTGTGATTACCAGGCCGGCAACCAGAATATAAAAAGAAAAGCCGGTAATTCTTAAAGCGGTTCTTTCAAAACGATCCCGGTTGCTGTATGGTTTTCGTTGGATTCGCAAAACCATGTGAGCAATTCCAAAGCCTGAGATCACCTCTATAAAACTATCCGCTCCAAACCCAAAGAGTGCAAGGCTTGCGTCTTCATAACCCAGCCAGATAGAAACCAATCCTTCCACGAGATTATAGCCAATGGTAAAAACCGCCAGCGCAAAAGCAAATTTATAAAGCTGCTTATTATTGATACTTTGTAAAACAGGTTTCTCTAAAATTTGTTCGTCTGCTGTCATAAAGTGAAGATATAAAATTTGAAAAATACTTTTACCCTCAGTATCCTTCTTCATTTTGTGTGGCAAATAAAATCTGCTTCAAATTATTCACATGGTCTTCAAGTTGTTGAATTTTTTCTGAATAATCAGACGCGGTACGGTGAAATCCGCGTTTTATATTTTTGTCAGCGAGTTGCGAAAGCAGCTTCTTTCTTTCTTCCAACGTGCGCAAAGCCACCCATAAAGTTCCCTCCATACTTTTATTTTTTTTATCAGCAAATTATTGAGTGAGTAAGTGTGACCTGTGTGGCATTTATATCTTGTCGGTTGCCCGTTTTTTATTTCAAATAAAAGGTTTTAAATTCATAGATGATGGCGAATTGGTTTTTCGAAAATCGAAAATGGATCAATTCTATAAAAAGTTCAAGAAGAAGAATACTCATAAGCGAACAAAGAATATTCCATTTTCAATTTTCAAAAACAAAAATATAATTCTTAATTATACTAATAACTTCTGGTACAAAAAAAAATTATCTTCTCATTACTGATTAACAAATAGCGGTAAAATAAATAGAATAAACTTTTGAAAATCAGCAAGGCAATTACATTCGTTCTTTACTTTCAGAAATCAAGATTCTTTCCAAACAGACAAACGTAAAAGATATTGGTAGTTTTTTTGTAGTGAATGATAAGATGAAAAAAAAAGTCACACCAAAAAGAATTTGGTCGGTTTTGAAAAAATCGTTCCAGGGTTTTATGAATGACAGGATACCAAAGATGAGCAGTTCCCTGGCTTATTATACTATTTTTTCAATGGCACCTTTGCTTATAATTATCATTTCATTGAGTGGATTATTTTTAGGAAAGGATGCGGCAGAAGGAAAAATTTATGCTCAACTTTCAAATTTTATCGGATCAAATACCGCTTCCCAATTGCAGACAATGATTCATAATGCTTCCCTCACAGGCAAAAGTAAAATAGCTGCTATAGTCGGCGTTATCACTTTAATAATTGGCGCTACCACAGTGTTTGCGCAAATCCAGGATACAATTAACTTAATCTGGGGAATAAAACCGAAGCCCAAAAAAGGATGGCTTAACTTCCTGAGAAACCGGTTTTTGTCATTCTCGGTAATAATCGGCCTTGCATTTTTGCTACTTGTTTCTTTAACTATTTCTACACTTATTGATGGATTCAGCAATTCATTAAAAGCCCATTTTCCTCAAATAACTGTAATCGCTTTATATATAATAAATACAATAATTACATTTATAATCACCACGTTAATTTTCGGAGCCATTTTTAAAGTGCTTCCTGATGCAAAAATCAAATGGAAAGACGTTCTTGCCGGTGCTATCACCACCGCTGTTTTGTTTATGCTTGCCAAGTTTGGAATTTCATTTTACATAAGCAAGAGTAATGTAGGCAGTACTTATGGCGCTGCCGGTTCATTGGTCATCTTGTTGTTGTGGGTGTATTTTTCAGCGATGATCCTTTATTTTGGAGCTGAATTTACAAAAGCTTTTGCAGTAAAATTCGGTTCACAAATTTACCCCGACAGTTATGCTGTAACCACCAAAACAGTAGAAGTAGAAACGGGAAAAAAGACAATACAGGAAAAAGAAAATACGGATGTGAAGACAAAAGAAGTACCAAAAAAACCAGAAGATGATGACTGAGTAGGTTCTATCCGGAAACTAAGCTACAGTAAGCGAGCAAATGAACCTGATTTTTAATTTGATAAATCTTCAGTAGAATTCTCATAAATAAACCGTGAAGAAGAAACTGCCTCTTCAGTTTTTGAATGCAGATTTTCTGCTTTTAGAGGAACCGTGATTACCAACTCGCAACCATTCCCAGGACTGGAAAAAATATTAAAATCTCCTTCGAACAATTCTGTTCTCCTCCGCATATTTGATATTCCGATGCCACTTTTTACACTATTGACATCAAATCCAGTTCCATCATCCGCTATTCGCATTTTTAATCTATCATTAATCAGAATAACATTTACATCAATTGTGGTGCATTGTGCATATTTTAAAATATTGCGTAACTGCTCCTGCAGAATGCGGTATAAATTAAGTTGCAAGTCTCTATGGATATTTAGCTTATTGATAGCCGGATGAAAAAGCAGAGAAACAGTATATTTATTTTCAATATTGCAATTTCTCAGTAAAATTCTAAAAGCTTCTTCAAGTGTTGAATCATTAAAAAATGCGGGCGCAAGTGTGTGTGAAAGATTGCGGATCTCCTTTATGGCAAGACTGATATATCCCCGACATTGCTCAAATAATTCCATTCCACAATCATTTACCGATTTGTTCAATACACCTAAGCTTATATGCGTACTTGCTAAGATCTGGCAAATATTATCATGGAGCTCTGCACCTATTTCATAACGTTCATTTTCCTGGGTTTTAATAATCGCTTTTGTTATTTGTTGTTCTACTTTATTCTTTTCGGTAAGATCAGTGATTATTCCCATCCTGTATTTTTTATCATTGATCTCAATGAATGTTGCTTGGACTTCTACTTCCAGTAATTTCCCGGATTTGGTAAAATGCCTCGATTTTTTTCGTACTATTTGATTACTTTCATTATTTTTTACAAAAAATTCTCTGAACGCAATATTGTCTTCTTCACGCCTTATATCAAATACTGTTAAACTGAGAAATTCGTCGAACGTGTATCCATATAATTCAACGGATGCCTGGTTCACCTGTAGAAATTTAAAGGTTTCCACGTCTAAAATCCATATTGGTTGGGGATTGACGCGAAATAATTCACTGTATCTTCTTTCTGATTCTTTTAATTGACGAACTGCCTTTTTCCTTTCCAGGCAATAAAGGATACTCTTATAAAGCGATGATGCATTAAGATCGTTTTTTAATAAATAATCTGAAATACCTAAAGAAATAGATTCAATGCTGAACTCCATATCAGAAAACCCGGTAAGGACAATCACAGGAATATCCTGTGAAATTTCAATAATACGGAAGATCAATTCACGGCCACTTTTATCAGGTAGGCTAAGGTCTAACAAAACAATGTCAAAATGCTGATTGGTACTTAAAAAGTAACAGGCCTCCTCGAATTTTTTTGCAGTTTGAATATGAGGGTTTTCAATTTGTTCTCTCAAATAATCTTCGATAAGCAGTAAATCACCCGGATTATCTTCTATAACTAAAATGTGATAATCGCTTTTATCTTTAATCATTTTCATGTTTTGTTGGTAGGCAACTTCACCATTGAAAGCCAAAAATTTTCAATTCTGGATATAACAGTAAATAAATTTTCGACATCAATCGGCTTAACAATGTAGCAATTTGCATGATTTTTATAACATAAATTGATATCTCTTTCAGCGGAAGAAGTTGACAGGATTATAACGGGAATATGCATCAGTTTGTTATCTTGTTTAACAAATTGCAATACCTCAAGACCATTTTTTTTGGGAAGATTGAGATCCAGTAACAAAAGGTCAGGTTGCTTTGCCTCTGTATAATCGCCTTCTTTTTTTAAAAAATCAATGGCGGCTTTTCCATCCCTTGCCACGCTTAGTTCTGTATCAAATTTGCCATTTTCAAATGCCTCGGTTGTGAGAAAAACATCTCCCTCGTTGTCTTCCACTATCAAGATATGAATTGGCTGCATGTGGTTTCCCTTTCTTTAACTGAGTAAAATTGAGGTTTATTGGATCATGGCAAAAATAATTGATTTTTATCAATAAAATTTGTGAATGATTTATTTTGGTATGGTAAAAATAAAAGTACTTCCTTTTTGTTCATTTGCTTCTATCCAGATTTTCCCACCCATTGCTTCCACTATTTTCTTTACAATCGCAAGGCCTATACCAGTACCTGAATATTCTTCCTTATTATGTAACCGTTGGAATATATTAAAAATCCGATCATAGTAATCGGGTTCAATACCGATTCCATTGTCTTTTATTAAAAACTTCCAATGATCTTTCATTTCTTCTGCCTCTACATGAATAACAGGTTTTACATTACTTTCCTGGTATTTTAGCGCATTTCCTATTAAATTCTGAATAACCTGGCGAAGGGGGCTTCTGAAACTTTTCACTACCGGAAGGTTCGCAAAGCGAATAACAGCAGAAGTTTCCTCAATTTGTTTTTGATAAAGTGAAACAACTTCTTCTACTACTTCATTTACGTGTACTTGCTCCAATTGGCGGTCAAATCTGCCCACTCTTGAAAATTCAAGAAGATCTAAGATGATCTGCCGCATTCTTTTTGCACCATCTACTGCAAAATGGATGTATTGTTTTCCTTTTTCATCAAGAAGATTGTTATAATTTTTTTCTATCCGGGTAAGAAAGCTGGTTATCATCCTAAGAGGTTCCTGCAAATCATGAGAAGCGATATAGGCAAATTGTTCCAATTCGCCATTAGAAATTGCCAGGTCCTGAGCCGTTTTTTTAAGATTAATGTTTAATTCATTCAATTCCATTTGCGCCGTTATACGGTCTGTAATATCTTTAAAATAAACTGACAACCCGTTTTTGGAAGGATAAGCGCTTATTTCAAACCATCTTTCAAGAGCCTGATAATAATCTTCAAAAAAAACCCGCTCACCGCTTTCTATAGCCTGGTTATATTTTTTATAAGAATGAGAATTAATTTGATTGGAAAAGACATGCCAGAGATTTTTGCCCAGAACTTTATCCTTTGGAGTCCCAAGCATTTTTTCTGCTTCATTATTCCAATACGTAACAATCCAGTTTTTGTCTAAAGTAAAAAAGCCATCTCCTATACTTTCAAGAATCGTGTTTTTCTCTTCGTACAGTTTCAGTATTTCCAGTTCCGCTTTTTTTGATTCATCTATATCCTGGAAACTTCCATATATTTTCATGCATTTTCCATCCTTCAATTCTGCTTTCCCCGTCGTCCTGATCCATTTAAGATTTCCCTTATGCGTGTAAATCTGTAAATCTTCCTGCCATGAAGTTCCTGAGCGAATAGATTCTTTTACGCGTGCCATTATTGTATCACGGCTATAGCCTTCTTTAAAATGACCAATTCCATCCTGCAAAGAAGGTTGATATCCGGGCCCCGTCTCTCGGATTTCTTTTGTAATATCTGACCAATAAACTGTGGCGGAAGGAACATCTATTTCCCAACTTCCGATTTTTGCCAACCTGTTTGCCTTATCAAGCAATTGCTGCAATATTTTCTTTTCGGATATATCCTGCATCGCTCCTACCAAGCGCACAGCCTTTCCGCTTTTATTTCGAATTATGATGCATTTGTCCATCACAAAAGCATAAGTGCCATCGGCTTTTTGAAAACGATACTCATTGTTCCAATTTCTGGCCTGGCTCATCATTGATTTTTGAATTCCATTTATAACCTGATCAAAATCATCAGGATGAATATGATGTGACCAAAAATCTTTATCATTTCTGATTGCTGTCAAATCGTAGCCAAACGTTCTTTCAAAACCTTCGCCCCAGTAGTTTTTTTCGGTTATAAGATCCCAATCCCAAATGGCATCAAAAGTTGCTTTGGTTACATATTCGTATCTCTGGTTACTTTCCTGGAGAGATAATTTAAGCAATTTAGATTCTGTAATATTCTGGATAGTTCCTTCAAAACTGAGAGGTTCCCCTGCTTCATTTTTTACTAATTTGCCTTTTTCATGCACCCATATTACCGTTCCATCAGCTTTAAATACTCGAAATTCATCATCTAAAGCTTGCATTCCCTGAAGGGCCGATTCTCTTTTTTTCGAAAAAGTGTCTTTATCTTCCGGATAAATTTTATCTAAAAAAGAATCAAAACCAACCTTAAAACTTTTCTTGTCCAATCCAAGAATCTTATACACTCCTTCAGACCAGAAGAGCTGCTGATTTTTGAGATCAAGTTTCCAATAACCAATTTTGGCAATATCCTGAGCTACAAGTAGTTTTTGCTGGTTATCCTGTAAGAGGCTAAGTGCACTTTCACTTTCGGTAACATCCATAAAAAAAACTATCATGCAATTTTTGCCCTTGAATGAAAATCGATTTCCAAACATCTCAACACGCATTGGACTCTTGTCCTTCTTTAAATGAGTAAAAAGTCCAAAATTTATAAGCCCTTCCTTATTTTCGAGATTTTTATGAGCCGCATATAATCTTGGCAACTCCTCCACAGATCTAAGGTCGGACAGTTTCATGCTTAGAAATTCATCGCGACTGTAGCCATATTTCTGAATAGCAATTTCATTTACATCAAAAATTTCAAAAGTTTCCAGGTCATACACCAATTTAGGCATGGGACTTAACTGAAACAATTTTTTGTATTCCTCTTCAGAAGATATTAATTCATTTTTTTCATTAAGGCAATTTTTATCCCCCCAGAAAATATTTACAGACGTATTATTTAAATAAGATTGAACGATATATTCAATTTCTCCTGTATCTGATAAAACAGGAATGCTTTGACCTATTTCCACGTTTTCTATTAATACTTTTTCAGCTTGCTTACTTTTCATCACTTTTTGAAGCGAGGAGCTAAGCCCCTTTTCAAAATCACTTATTTCTGGCTCAAAAAAATTTGCAAGAATGCTCTTGCCAATAATTTCATTAGCCGACTTTCTAATTTTTTTTAAAAAAGCGTTGTTTGCTTCAACTACTGTAAATTCAGGAGTATCAGCCGCTAATATTATAGTAGGGACAGGTGAGGCTTTAAAGATTTTGAATAGAGAATCCCGATTGATCATAGTTATGGCTGGCAAATTATTACAAAACTAACCTCTATAGCGAAAAAAACATCCCGAAATTGTTTGGAAGATTATTTCTTTTAAAAAAAATCTTCTGCATGAGTAAATGAACAAATAATTACTGTTTTTATTCTTCTTCAGAAGACGCTTTACCACTTTTGAAGGTCTAACCATTTTCCCCAAGCGGTGATAATTCCGTGGAAAACTGTCAAAGGGGATTCTCAAATCTGGGGAAATATTTTCCTGCTCAAATACTTTTAAAAAAAAAAGAACCAGCTGCAAAAATAAATTTTTATTAAGTTATTGCGCCTCTTGCCTGATAAACACATCTTAATCAACTAATTGGCACAGTATTAGAAACACAGAAAAAGATTACAAAAAATTTCTTCCCTATATTAAAAAGATTATCTTTGTTTTCTAATCTTATTAATGTAGCGATATCAATCCTTTGAAATACTGCAAATTTTAAATTATTTAAAAATGCAGAAGAATTGGTATGCGGTATACACCAAACCGCACTGTGAAAGAAAAGTATCTCTTTCACTTACGAAAAAAAATATTGAAAATTATTGCCCTCTTAACTACAAAAAGTCATGGCAGTTGTTTCGCAGTGTAACATTTGGCGAACCTGTTTTTAGTTGTTATGTCTTTGTTAGAAGTACCGACACTGAAATCATTAAGCTTACAAAACAAATAAATGGTGCAGTAAGCTTATTATATTGGAAAGGTAAACCGGCTACTATTAATGATGAAGAAATAAGCGCTATGAAAGAATTTTCTGAAAATCACCAGGAAATAACTGTTGAAAAAATGCATTCAAATAGAGGGGATGAAGAAACTGACCTCAGTTATTTAATGGATGGCCAGATATTACTGGTGAAAAACAGGACAATGAAATTAAACATTCCTTCACTTGGCCTTACAATGGTGGCAAAACTACCGGAAGAAAAAATGGAAAAAACCTTTCTTGGGAACAAGAGATCTTTTGGCAATAAAGAACTTCTCTTGCCATCTTAATGAAGAAGTAATTTCACTTCCCGATACAAAACTTGCTAAAAATATAATCTAGCCGATCCTCGTTGGTAATCTCTCCGGTTATTTCACCTAAATAGTGAAGGCAACGATTAATATCAATTGAAAGCAGGTCGACGGTGATACTATTTTCTATCCCATCTTTAATTTCTTTAAGGCTTTTTGATACCTCAGAAAGCGCTGCATAATGCCGGGCATTTGTCACAATTATATTTTCGTTGTTGATGGTTTCGCCCCCAGCGATTGCGAACAAAGTATTCTTTAATTCTTCGATGCCGGTTTGTTGCTGAGCGGAAATAAATATTTCAGTTGCAAATTGTTTATGAAAATTTTTATTAAACAAGTCCGCCTTGTTGGCAGCGATTATTACATTCTTATTTTCTTTTTTTATTTCATCAACTGTTTGGCTCAGTTCATCTGAATTCATTTCATTTATGTCAAACAAGTACAATACAATGTCGGCCTTCCGGATCTTTTCTTTGCTTTTCATCACACCCATATTTTCAATTACATCCTGCGAATGTTCACGGATTCCTGCAGTGTCAATTAACCTGAAAAGAATTCCGTTAATATTAATGGTTTCCTCTATCGTATCGCGCGTCGTTCCTGCAATTTCACTTACTATCGCGCG
This sequence comes from uncultured Chitinophagaceae bacterium, assembly GCA_963815085.1. Taxonomy (GTDB): domain Bacteria; phylum Bacteroidota; class Bacteroidia; order Chitinophagales; family Chitinophagaceae; genus Ginsengibacter. Next base: position 21,693 of record CAWFFT010000050.1, read on the forward strand.
ATTCTCATTAAGCAAAGTATTTAGCAAAGTAGATTTGCCAGCATTAGGTTTGCCAACAATTGCTACACTAACACCTTTTTTAATTACATTACCAAGTTTAAAAGATTCCAATAATTGATTTACGGTTTTAGAAATTTTTTCAATAAGCAAAGAGAATTGATGCCTGTCAGCAAACTCCACATCTTCTTCAACAAAATCAAGTTCCAATTCAATTAAAGAAGAAAATTTGATAAGTTCTTCACGTAAATCTTTCAGTACTTCCGAAAACCCTCCCCGCATATTTTTAAGTGCTGCGTTTTGCGAAGCAGTGGTATTGCTTGCAATCAAATCCCCAACGGCTTCCGCCTGCGTAAGATCCAATTTCTTATTCAAAAACGCCCTTTGTGTAAATTCTCCCGCCTTCGCTAACCTTGCACCGTTTCGAATGAGCGCATCCAAAACGCGTTGTTGTACATAAGGCGAACCATGGCAACTTATCTCAATCACATCTTCGCCGGTATAGGAAGCCGGCTTTTTAAAAACCGAAATCACGACTTCGTCCAAAATATTTTCTCCCTCTTTTAAAAAACCAACATGAATCGTGTTCGGGGGCTGCTTCTTTAAATTCTTTGAAGGAAAAAGTTTTTGTACTATTTCAAACGATTGATCGCCGCTTAAACGTAAAATACCAATCGCACCAACTCCCGGTGGAGTGGCAATTGCAGTGATCGTATCGTCCCAACCTGATAATTTACCTTGCACTTTGCGAAGATAATATCCTTTTCCACAGCATTAATAGAATGCAGCCTTAAAATAGTAAGCAAACAAATTTTATCATTTTTTATTTTGTAATCGGGTACAGACCAAGCACATAAATTAAACCGGAAAATTTAGAATTGTCTTTTTTAAAAAAGTGATTTTTTTAAAAAAGATTACCCTACCTTTGCAGTAGACTATTCAAAAAACACATATGATCTCGTCCACTTCTTTTTTGAAAATGTATAGCTGCTGCTACAGTATGCGTTGCTGTTGATTAATCATTTACTTAAAAACAGAACGTTCTTACACTTTAATCCAATCTCAATTTTTTTAAAATCCCACATACTTAAAAATGCCAAAGTCTCTACAAAATCATACCACTCAAATAGCGGAAATGGCGAAGGTTTTGTCCATTGAAGAAGTAATTAAAGAACTGGTGCAGCAATTTCCCGGACAGGTTACTTTTTCTACAAGTTTCAGCTTTGAAGACCAGGTAATTACTCATATGATTTTAAACAACCAACTTCCTGTAAGCATTTTTACTTTAGATACAGGAAGGCTTTTTGGCGAAACGTATTCAGTATGGAGCGCTACGAATGAAAGATATCAAACAGAAATAAAAGGCTATTATCCTGATCATTCTTTACTTGAGCCGTTTGTTGCAGAAAAAGGCCCTAATTCTTTTTATGCATCAGTAGAAAACCGTAAAGGTTGTTGCTATATCCGCAAAGTTGAACCTTTAAAAAGAGCTTTGAAAGGAAACCGGATTTGGATTACCGGGCTTCGTGCAGAACATTCTGCCAGCCGTCACGATATGCCGCAGGTAGAATGGGATGAAGGCAATGAAGTAATAAAATATCATCCAATCCTTCACTGGTCAACGAAAGAAGTGAAAGATTACATAAACGATAACAATATTCCTTACAATATTTTACACGACAGAGGATTTGTAAGCATCGGTTGTGCGCCCTGTACAAGAGCTATCAGGCCGGGCGAAGATTTCAGGGCCGGCCGTTGGTGGTGGGAAGATAATAGTAAGAAAGAATGCGGATTACATGTTCACCAGGAAGCATCTTAATTGATTTTTTAAAAACAAAAGAATGAGTAAATATCATTTAGATTATTTAGGCCAACTCGAATCAGAAGCAATTCACATTATGCGTGAAGTGGCTGGTCAGTTTGAGCATCCGGCTTTGTTATTTTCAGGAGGAAAAGATTCGATAACGCTGGTTCATTTGGCTTTAAAAGCTTTTCGCCCCGGAAAATTCCCTTTCCCTTTGGTTCATATTGATACCGGTCACAATTTCCCTGAAGCCCTGGATTTTCGTGATCGGTTGGTTGAAAAAATTGGGGAGAAACTGATTGTTGCCAAAGTGGAAGAAACCATTAAACAAAAAAACCTGACAGAACAAAAAGGGAAATTTGCCAGCAGAAATGCTTTACAAACATTTACACTTCTAGATGTAATTGAAGAGTATAAGTTTGACGCTCTGATTGGAGGAGCAAGAAGAGACGAAGAAAAAGCAAGAGCGAAAGAAAGAATTTTTTCTGTAAGGGATGAATTTGGCCAATGGAATCCAAAATTACAGAGGCCGGAATTGTGGAACATTTACAACGGCAAAATTCATAAGGGCGAAAATGTTCGCGCTTTTCCTATCAGTAACTGGACTGAACTTGACATCTGGAATTATATCAAAAGAGAAAAGATCGAATTGCCTTCTATTTATTTTGCCCACGAAAGAGAAGTGATAGAACACGAAGGACAATTGGTGGCAGTTTCACAACATATACGGCTGGATGAGTCTGATGTGGTAATGAAAAAGAAAGTTCGTTATCGTACTGTTGGCGATATGACATGTACAGCAGCAGTTGAATCCAATGCTGATGATCTTGATGGAATTATTACAGAGATCATCGCGACAAAAACCAGTGAAAGAGGGGAAACAAGAATTGATGATAAAGTTTCAGAAGCCGCAATGGAAGACCGCAAAAAGGGCGGCTACTTTTAACTTATAACCTATTACTTATAACTTATTACTAAATAAAATGGACATCTTACGATTTATAACAGCCGGAAGTGTAGATGACGGTAAAAGCACTTTGATTGGAAGATTATTGTATGACAGTAAATCAATTTTAATTGATCAGTTGGCTGCCATTGAAAAACAGACAAAGAATAAGCTGAACGGCGAAATTGATTTAGCACTTCTTACTGATGGTTTGCGCGCTGAACGCGAGCAGGGCATTACTATTGATGTTGCTTACAAATATTTTTCGACTGCAAAAAGGAAATTTATTATCGCTGATGCACCGGGTCATATTCAATACACACGAAATATGGTTACAGGAGCGTCAAACGCGCAACTGGCGATTATTTTGATTGATGCGCGAAATGGTGTTGTTGAACAAACACGCCGCCATTCTATCATTACTTCTTTACTGAATATCCCTCATGTTGTTGTTGCAATCAATAAAATGGATTTGGCCGATTACAGCCAGGACGTATATAACAACATTGTAATCGACTATGAACAAGTGGCCAAATCCCTTGGTCTGAAAGATGTAAAATACATTCCTATAAGTGCATTGAACGGCGATAATATTGTAGATACTTCTGAAAAATTTTCGTGGTATGACGGCGAACCTCTGTTGACTTATTTGGAAAATGTACAACTTGAGTCTGATGTAAATCTTACCGATGCAAGATTTTCTGTTCAATATGTTATTCGCCCACAAGCTCCGGAGCTTCACGATTACAGGGGTTATGCCGGTAAAGTAATCAGTGGCATTTATAAAAAAGGAGATGCCGTTACTGTTCTTCCTTCCGGCACCGAAACGGTGATCAAAGCAATTGAGATTGGTGGAAAAGAAATTGATGAAGCGTATGCATTACAAAGTGTTGTACTTCACCTGGAAGATGATGTTGATGTAAGTCGTGGCGATATGATCGTTCCTACGAATAACAAACCTCAAACCGAACAGGAATTTGAAGTCCTTCTTTGCTGGATGGATAACAAACCTTTGATTCCGGGAAATAAATATTTGCTCCAGGCAAACAGCAACCGTGTAAGAAGTGTGGTAAAAAATATTGAATACAAACTCGATGTGAATACTTTGGAAAAGAATAATTCTCCGGAAAAAGCCGTGTTGAACGATATTATAAAAGCAACAATTAAAACATCCTCACCGGTTTCCTTTGATTCATACAAAAAATTAAGACAAAATGGTGGTGCAGTTTTAATTGACGAAACAAGTTGTGTAACCGTTGGCGCATGCATGATACAATAGACAATTAAATTTTTTTTAACTATTACCCTACTGATTTAGTAGACTAAAAAATGAACGAATCATTAAATAAAGGAAAAGTTATTATCGCCGGAGCTGGCCCGGGTGATCCGGAACTAATTACGGTTAAAACAGCGCGTTTCCTTAAGGAAGCAGACGTAGTATTGACAGACCGGTTAGTAAGCGAACAAATTTTAAAGAATTTTGTTTCGCCGGATGCAGAAATAATTAATGTAGGAAAGCAGTGCCGGCGTGGGCTTTCCACTCCACAGGAAACAATCAATGATTTAATGGTTCATCACGCTTTATTGGGAAAAGTAGTAGTTCGATTAAAAGGCGGAGATGTTTCTGTTTTTTCCAACATTTTAGATGAACTCGAAGTATTGAATCAACACAATATTTCTTATGAAATAATTCCCGGCGTTACTGCCGCATTAGGAGCAGCGGCATTTGCAGGAATTCCGCTGACAGCAAGAGGTTACGCTACTTCCGTGCGCTTTCTCACTTATTACAAATCTGATATTGTTACTGATGATTATTGGAAAGAATTGGCTCAACCAATGACACCCTTGTTTTCTACATGTCATCAGAAACATTGGAAAAAGTAGTAGAAAAATTGATAACAAATCATATTCATGAAGACAAATTGCTGGCAATTATTGAGCAGGCGACTACGCCGTTGCAAAATGTTCACATCAGTAATTTGTATGATTACAAAAAGAATTTTACAGGAAAAAAATTCATCTCGCCTTCATTGGTAATTATTGGCAAAGTGGTTTCTCTTCATGAAAAATTCAAATGGTTACAAAATAATAACAGCAACGAATATTATTTTAAGCCAATGACTAAACAACAAATTTCTTTCAAGCAACCCGAAATAAACACCCATGTTAGTTGAGCAAAAATTAAACACTTTACTTGAACTCATTAACACTTCGACGAATGATGAACTCATTTGGATCAACGGTTATTTAAATGGAATTCTTGCCAAACAAAAAACTTCCGTAGTTCAACCCGAAGTAAAAAAAGGAATTAATAAAATCACAATTGCTTACGGAACCGAAACAGGAAATTCAAAAAAACTGGCAACCGGTTTTGCAGCAAAGGCAAAAAAGCATGGAGTACATGCGAAACTTCAAAGCCTTGACCAGTACAGGTTAAACGATCTTACAAAGGAAGAATATTTTTTAGCAATAATAAGTACACATGGCGATGGTGAACCACCCGCTGCAGCAAAAAAGTTTTATGATCATGTACACCAAAATGGTTTTAAACTTTCTAAATTAAAATATAGCGTGCTGGCGCTTGGCGATACGTCTTATCCTCTTTTTTGTAAAGCCGGTGAAGATGTAGATCAACAATTGAATAAGCTTGGGGGAGACAGAATTGCGCCTTTGCAAAAATGCGATCTTGATTTTGAAGCAGAAGCCGATGAATGGTTTGACAGGGTAATCAATTCATTAAATGAAACAACACAAAACGTTCAAAAAGTAGCGGTAATTCCTGCAGTGAAGAAAAGTTCTGGTAAAAAGATTTATACCGGAAAAATTCTCACTCATATCAACTTAAATGATATCGACAGCAGTAAACAAACTTTTCACATTGAAATTGAATCTGAAGAAGCGCAGTACCAGCCGGGGGATTCCATCGGAATCATTCCTGAAAACAAAAAAGAACTGGTTGAAAAAATTGTTGCAATAACAGGAATTGATGCAGAAAAAAATATTGATTATAAAGATGAATTGATTTCAGTTTATGATCTGCTCCATAAAAAATTAAATATCATTAATCTGCCGGAAAGAGTAGTTAAAAAATATGCGACAGTTGTTCAACAGGAAATTCCGGCAACAAAAATTGATTTAATTGATCTCCTGAAAATTTATCCGGTAAAAGATGAAGATCAGTTTACAGAAATATTAAAACAAATGGAACCAACAACGCCACGTTTGTATTCTATTTCTTCTTCATCTGAAATGCATCCGGGAGAAATACATATTACAGTTGCGAAAAACTGTTTTAAAATTAATAACGAACTTAAATACGGACTTGCTTCGGAATTTTTATCGCTGTTAAATGAAGAAAATCAATTAAACTTCTATGTTCATCCAAATAATCAATTCCGTTTGCCTACGGAAGATAAAAATATAATCATGATCGGACCAGGAACCGGCATCGCGCCATTCCGTTCCTTCATTGCTGAAAGAGACGCAACAGGTGCCCAAGGAAAAAACTGGCTCTTTTTCGGAGATCAACATTTTACTTCTGATTTTTTGTATCAAACAGAAATACAAAACTGGGTGGAAACTAATCTTCTTACAAAAGTTGATACGGCTTTTTCAAGAGACCAGGATGAAAAAATTTATGTTCAACATAAGATGTTGCAAAATGGCGCTGAATTTTTTGAATGGTTGCATGCAGGAAGTTACGTGTACGTATGTGGCGCAAAAGATCCAATGAGTGTAGATGTAGAAAAAGCAGTTTTAAAAATTATTGAAGAATTTGGCCAGAGATCAAAAGAAGAAGCAGAAAAATATTTGTTTGATTTGAAAGAAGACGGAAGGTATATCACCGATGTTTATTGATGTAGTGAATTGTGAAAGATGAATTGTCAATCCTTCACTATTGACAATTCGCTTTTCACCTTTGACTATTCACTATTCACTATTGACCATTCACTATTCAAAAAAACTATGTCAGAAATAAAAGATTTATCAGCATTAGAAAAAGTAAAAATTGTAAGCAACGGGCTTCGCGGAACAATTGAAGAAAGCCTTAATGACGAATTAACCGGCGCCATTCGTGAAGATGACCAGGCTTTGATAAAGTTTCATGGAATGTATCAGCAGGACGACCGTGATCGCCGGGAAGAAAGAGCCTCAAAAAAACTGGAACGTTTGTTTTCATTCATGATAAGATTGAGACTGCCAGGAGGTTTTTTAACTGCAGAACAATGGATAGCCCTTCATGAAATTGCCGGTAAAAATACAACAGGTGTTATCAAGATTACCACAAGACAAACCATTCAATTGCATGGAATGTTGAAGTCGAAAATAAAACCAACCATTAAAGCTTTTTACACAGCTCATCTTGATTCAATTGCAACTTGCGGTGATATAAACAGGAATGTAACATGCAGTTCTTATCCTTCTGATTTATCAGTTCATGAAGAAATTTCTTCTTATGCAGATAAAATTAGCAGTTTACTAAAACCCAAAACCCGTGCTTACTATGAAATATGGCTGGATGAAGAAAAAATCGTTGATAAAAAAAGCGAAGAAGATCCTTTATATCTCGATGCCTATCTGCCAAGAAAATTTAAAATCGGAATTGGCATTCCACCAAATAATGATTCGGATGTTTTCATAAACGATTTGGGTTTGATCGCCATTATCGAAAAAAATAAATTACTCGGATTCAACTTTGCCGTCGGCGGCGGATTAGCGTCTACGCATGGCAATCCCGATACTTACGCCCGCCTGGGAAGTGTGATTGGTTTTGTAGAAGCAGGCGAAAAAACTTTCAAAGCGATTTATGAAGTACTGACAGTACAAAGAGATTTTGGAAACCGTGAAGACAGAAAACAGGCAAGACTAAAATATACGGTTGATAGAATGGGAGTTCAAAAATTCAAAGAGGAAGTGGAAAAGCGTACTGGCTTTGAATTTGAAGAAACAAAACCTTTTACCTTTACTGAACGCATTGATGATTATGGCTGGAAAAAAAATCCATCAGGGAATTGGGATTATACTGTTTTTGTAGAAAATGGACGAGTGCTGGATGAAGGAGATTTGAAATTAAAATCAGCATTACTTGAAGTTGCTAAAACAGGTAAAGTTTCATTTCGTTTTACCGCTAATCAAAATCTGATAATAACAGAGGTAAGGCCAAAAGATAAAAATGAGATCAACAAAATTTTAGAAAAATATAAAATCATTCAGCATACTGACAACACATCTGCCATTCGAAAAAATTCAATCGCGTGTGTTGCTCTGCCCACCTGTCCTTTGGCGCTTGCTGAATCGCAAAGATATTTGCCTTCTTTAATTACTAAAATTGAAGCACTTCTTGAAAAACATGATCTTGAAAATGAAAATATAATTACCCGAATGACCGGATGCCCAAATGGTTGCGGCCGCTCTCCGGCAGCAGAGATTGGATTCATCGGAACAGCTTTGGAAAAGTATAATTTACATGTTGGCGGAGATCATGAAGGTTACAGGCTGAATCGCATTTACAAAGAAAGCCTGGGTGAAGCAGAAATACTTTCTGAACTGGATGAATTGTTCGGAGAGTTTAAAACAGGAAGAAAGAAGAATGAATCATTTGGTGATTTTACTCATCGCACAAAATTTGAAAACTAAATTTGGAATCAAAAGTTTCCATATTAGAGCCGGTTATTACAAAGGATGTTTCCGATAGCAATACTCTTTTTCCTGTTTTTCTGAAACTGGAAGAGCTTTCTTTGCTCATCATTGGTGGTGGAAATGTCGCATTGGAAAAATTGAATGCTGTGCTGAATAATTCCCCTAAGACAAAAATAAAGTTAGTGGGAATTGAAATAAATAATGCAATCAAAGCAATTGCAGAAGCGAGAAATAATCTTCAGTTGTTTGAACGTTCTTACACGCTTCATGACATTGAAGAAGCTGACCTGGTAATATCAGCGGTGAATAACCTAGTCACCAGTGAACAAATAAAAATTGATACAAAAGAAAAAGGGAAATTGGTAAATGTAGCCGACAAGCCAGACCTGTGTGATTTTTACCTGGGATCAATCGTGAAAAAAGGAAGCATAAAAATTGCCATTTCAACAAACGGAAAATCACCGACAATTGCCAAACGTTTAAAAGAAGTGATCAACAAACTGATCCCGGATGAAATGGAAAATGTTTTGCAAAATATGCGCATCATCCGTTCCGGAATGAATGGCGATTTTGATGAAAAAGTAAAACATTTGAACGACATCACGAAAGTGTTGATAGCAAAGCAAGCCACATTAAAAGAATCAAAACCGGAAACCAAAAAATGGCAGAAGATCGTAACCTGGTGTTTGCTCGCTTTTTTCTTCATGATTTTAGGGCATACGATTTTGTCTTTTATTCCATTTGAAAACATTGTTGCGGGTGCAAAAAAAGTTACTTCAATTGTTGATAGAAAATCTTTTTTAATGATGATGCTTTGTGGTTTTCTCGCGCAGCTTGCCGATGGATCTTTAGGTATGGGCTATGGAACTATTTCTACCACTTTTCTTTTGGCAAATGGTGTTAATCCTGCAATTGTGAGCAGTCGTGTCCATTCGGCCAGAGTTTTTTCAAGCGGAGTTTCAGGATACAGTCATCATCGTTTTGGAAATTTTAATAAAAAACTTTTCAAGGCGTTGGTAATTCCCGGAGTTGTCGGAGCTATTATTGGTGCAGCACTTGCATTTTACGCTCAAAAATATTCGAATTATGTCCGTATTCCTGTTTCAATCTACACGGTTTACCTTGGGTTTTTTATCATCCGAAAAGCTTTTAAAAAACAAAATGTTCATGATAAAGTAAAAAGAGCCGGATGGCTGGCAACTGCCGGTGGATTTATGGATGCTTTTGCTGGCGGCGGATGGGGTTCGTTGGTTACCAGCACATTAATTTCAAAAAGGAAAAGCCCGCGGTATGTAGTTGGCTCTGTGTGCCTCGCTGAATTTTTCGTGGTGCTTGCAAGTTCAATTACATTTTTTATTTTCTTAAAAAGTATTCCCTTGTTCGATGTTGCCGGACTTATTATTGGTGGATTGATTGCTGCACCAATCGCGGCGAGGCTCGTAGGAAAGGTTCCGCTAAAAACAATGTTTATTCTTGTCGGCGCACTCGTAATTCTTACCAGTTTCTCTACTATCTGGAGAGTTGTCTCACCTCTTTTACATTGATTTATTTTTCAATAAAACACTTGTTGCCGGTTTTGCAATAGTCGTGCTCATCTTTGCCATTTTCTTTTACAAAAAAAGCTGAAGGATTAGAAATTACAAGTGGTTAACAAATTAAGCAGAATAAAAATGCAGATTATATATTGGTTTACTCCAGTTGCCGGAAAGAAAATTATTCTTTAACGCCTAATAACTTTTTTGCTGCTTTTTCATCATACGAAATTTGCTTTTTCAATTCTTCCATAGAATCAAACTTTTCCTCATTCCTTAAAAAATATTTAACGTAAACACGTACAATTCTTCCATAAATATCTTCATTAAAATCAAAAATATTTACTTCAATAGTTCTTCGGTTATCAGCGATTGTAGGGCGAAAGCCAATGCTCATCATTCCCTGGTGAAATGATTCCGGCACAAAAAGTGAATCTTCATTAACCGATTCCTTTGCAATTGCCACGTTCACCGCATAAATTCCATTTTCGGGAATTAACTTGTTTGGATTTTTTATTTTAAGATTGGCGGTAGGATAACCAAGTGTTCGTCCTAGCTTGTTTCCATCCACTACTTTTCCTTCAAAAAAATAATCATATCCAAGACATTCCCTTGCGGTATTTACATCTCCTTCTTTAAGCGCAGCGCGGATTTTGGTAGAACTGATTGTTACATTATTTAAAACCTGCTCAGGGATTTCTTTTACTTTATAATTGTATTCCTGTTGGTATTTTTCAAGCAAATGATAGTCACCCTCGCGGTTGTTTCCAAAACGATGATCATAGCCGATAATTATGGTTTTAGGATGAAATTTTTGAACCAAAAAATCGGAAATGTATTCCTTGGCAAATTGATTTGAAAATTCCAAAGTAAATGGGACTATCACCAAATGATCGATTTCATATTTATCTAAAAGTTCAATTTTTTCCTCCAGTGTAGTAAGTAGCTTTATGGGCGGTTGGTTTTTCTTATGATTCAGCACTATTCGCGGATGCGGATGAAAAGTGATTATCACAGATTCTCCTTCATTTACCTGCGCTTCTTTTTTTACCTGTTGAATAATTTCAAGATGGCCGCTATGAACACCATCAAAAGTGCCGATGGTAATGGCTGCATTTTCAAAAGAGGGTAAGTTATTTATATCACGATGTACCTGCATAGAAGTTACAAAATTAATTTATTTATGTGGGGATATTTTCATTCAATCATAAGAACTTCAGATGTTTTATTTTCGCGGTCATAAACATTACTCATGTCTTTATATTCCCAACGCGGCGTTTCGGCACAAAAAGAAGAAGTGCACGCCGCCGTAAAAAATCTTGATCACGGCCTTTTCCCAAATGCTTTCTGCAAAATTTATGCTGATTATTTAGGTGATGATGCTGATTTCATCAATGTAATGCATGCTGATGGCGCAGGTACAAAAAGTATTCTTGCTTATTTGTATTGGAAAGAAACAGGCGACATTTCTGTATGGAAAGGAATCGCGCAGGATGCAATCGTAATGAACCTTGACGATCTTTTGTGTGTGGGAATTTATGACAATATTATTTTTAATTCAACCATTGACAGGAATAAAAATTTAATTCCCGGCGAAGTGCTGGAACAGGTAATTAACGGAACGCAGGAATTTTTTGATTTAATGAAAACTTATGGAATAAATATTCATTACCTCGGCGGCGAAACGGCTGATGTGGGAGATGTAGTGAGAACAATTGCTGTGAACGGAACAATGACAGCAAGATGGCCAAAGGCAAAAATAATTTCGAACGAAAAAATAAAACCCGGAAATGTAATTGTTGGTTTGGCTTCATTTGGACAAGCGACTTATGAAACAAAATATAACAGTGGCATTGGCAGTAATGGGCTAACTTCTGCAAGGCATGATGTTCTGGATAAATATTATGCAGAAAATTTTAAGGAAAGTTATGATACCAATTTGCCGCAAGAAGTGGTTTACATCGGTAAAAGCAGGATCAAAAATGCGACAGATCTTCTTTCTCCTACCAGAACTTTTGCGCCATTAATTAAAAAAATTCTTGAAAATAATTTTGATAAAATAGATGGACTGATTCATTGTAGCGGTGGTGGACAAACAAAATGTTTAAAATATATTCCTGAAAACGTACGTGTGATAAAAGATAATTTATTTGATCCGCCTGATATTTTTAATAAAATAAAACTCGCGGGCAAATCAGACGATAGGGAAATGTACCAGGTTTTTAATATGGGCTGCAGAATGGAAATTTATACAGACGAAGAATTTGCTTCAACCATCATTCACGAAGCAAGATCCTTTAACATTGAAGCACAGATTATTGGCCGCGTAGAAACAAGTGATAAAAAAGAATTGGTGATTGATGCGAATGGGAATGAGTTGGTTTTTTAGAAAAAAAATAATTTAAAAACAGTTTATTTTTTAGAATACTTCTTTAAAATTTCTTCTATCCTTTCATCAGGAACAAGAGTCGTTACCTCAACAAGTTTAATTTTTCTATAATCGTCATGAAGAGTGTTTATTACAAAGTTGAATTCCTCGGGCAATACTGCTGATGGTACTTTTAGTAAAAGTGTTTTCCCATCCAGGTACCATTTATTCCCTAATTCCTGGCATTGAAAATAATTATCTAAACTCCGCCACCCGGATTTTAAATCTTTATCATTAATGATTGATATTTTTAGATCATCCGGAACCTGGATTATCATTATTTTAAAATCGTTGTTAAAGCCAACGCCTTGTCTCCGAATCATGTTCTCTAAAAACGCCAAAGCGATAGATTCGGCACAATAAATTACTTTATTTCCTTCGGCATTCCATCTTCCTTCCATGCCGGAAGCGAATAAAGATTTACTATATTTTTTATGAACGATTCTGTAAACAAGCATTCAAAAAAGTTTATACAGGATAACCCTGCGCTAACTTATCAAGTTCATTTATGATCAGAATCTACTCCGCCGGTGGTATCTAATAAATCAAAGGGAATTGTTTTTTTATTCCAAAATGGCTTTTTTAGCCAGTAATTAAATTCATCTATATTCCCAAAAACGGTTTCTCCTCTTTCATATAAACTCATTAGTTTTAGCAAGTGTTCGCTGTAAATAGGTTTTAATACTTTTTCTTCCTGGTGATGATTACTAATGGTTCTTGATGAAAGATTAAGAATAGATGCAAGATTTTTTTCAGGGATTTTAATGGTTTCAGCAAAGTCATAAAATACTTTGGTTTTTATACCCTTTCTGGCAGCCGAAACAATGGAACTTAAATTGCTTAAGTCAAAATTTTTAAAACGGTAGCCAACAGAATTTTTATTATCAATCGCAAGAGTAGCCATACAAAAATTTTACTTTACGATAAAGTTATTGGAAAAAATTCATTTTTCAAATAGAAATTTTTCAAACGGAGTATCATTATCGTTGAAGCAAGTAATAAAAAAGAATGGGTGATGGATGCGAATGGGATTGAGTTGGTGTTTTAACAACAAATCTTTTCCTCAAAAAAGTGCAGCTAGTTTTGGCGAAGGCTATAATGGTTCAATTGTGATGCTATTATTATTGTCATTTAAAAAAAATTTTACCGGTTGAACCACAAAAGAATTTACCTCACGCCCATTTTGAATTCCCGGATTCCAACGAGGGCCATTTTCAATGGCATTTATTGCTACATCAGCCAGTTTTGAACCTTGTTTTGTAATCGCTTGTATATCGCTTACTCTTCCATCTTTGCTTACGATAAACTGAACTTTACAAACTCCCTGGCTGTTCTTATCCTCAATCAATTCATTTGCATTTTTCTGGAGAGCATGGGTAATATATTTCAGCCACGCAGAATTACCTCCGGGAAAACTTGCCAATTTTTCCAGTTTAGTGAAAATCGCTCCTCCCGGAATCGAAGAACTTTTAGCAGAGGAAGTCTGCTCTTTTGGTTTTTGCTCTCCGGTAGATTTCTTATCCGGGTTCATCAAGGTCACCGGCTGCAATCTGTAAGAGGCAACCGTGTGCCCGTTTTGAGTAGCAGGAATCCACCTGGGGCCTTTTCTAATGGCATTTATGGATACCTTTGCCAATTCAGTTCCCTGCATAGTAGTAGCAACTACATCGCTAACAGTTCCATCAGTATTTACAATAAATCTTAAAACACATGTACCATAATCCGCTACTGTAAACTTAGAAATACTATCACTTATTGCCCGCGAAATAAATCTTGACCAGGCTTGTAAGCCACCCGGAAAAGAAGCCGCAACTTCTACTTTAATAAAAATTTTGTTTGGAATAGTATCAGCATGAGAAGACAATGCAAATTTTTTGGTTGTAACTTTTATAATACCCCTTTTTCCGGTAACTCCATATTTCAGGAGTGAATCCTGATTCTTCAAAACTGTAATAGATTCAATACTTGATGGATCAATTTCTTCCATTTTTTCACTGGAAGCCCTTTTTCCATCAATGATGATTAAAGCGTCATCCGGAATTACCTTCATTATGTTTGTATCTGTTTCAACAGAAGTTGTGTTTCCTGTTTTATTTTTTGTAACTATTTCTATTACTCCATTCTTTCCTTTGTCACCATATTTTGCTGTCGCTTTTTCATCTTTAAGAACATAAATACTCTGTATATTTTGTGGATTTAGTTCCCTTGCCTTTTCACTGGTAGAAATTTTACCGTCAATTACAAAAAGTGCATTTGTTTTAAAAAAAGAATGTAGCAGTCCAGGCGGCGGTGGTGGCGGTGGTAACACAAATCCTCTTTTGTCTGCTTCTTCCTTAGAAATCGTTTCTGTGCTGCCATCTTGGTAGGTTACTTTAATTACAGGTTCCGTTACTTTTATATTTTTTGAATTTGATTGAACAGAAATATTTTTTATACGTTTTCCTTTGTAATACATCGAAGGAATAGTATCGGAACTAGCCGATGAACTGTTCTCAAGTGAGGGTGTGCTTGTGGTCGTCAAATTTTTGACAGAAGAAGCATATGCATTAATCGCGTCCAAAATATTCTGTGCAATTTTATCCTGGTCCGCACTGCTGCTGATAAATGCTGCATCAGTCGGGTTACTCAGGTAACCGCATTCTATAAGTGCAGTCGGATAAGCGCTTGAGTCAAGAACGACAACACCGTATTTTCGTACTGCTATTTGGTTTTCTGTTTTGTAAGATTTTTTTAATTCAGAAATTAATGCAGACCCAAGCAAAATATCCTGGTCGCTTTTCTTTTTATCTATGAAAACAGAAAAACCGTTTAATTGTTTGTCTGCTGTCGCATTTACATGAATAGAAATAAATAAATCCGCATTGTTGTTCCTGGCAAAGATTACTCTGTCTTTAACAGGAATAGTTTGATCATTATCTCTTGAGAGAATAATTTTCAGATGACGTATTAGAATTCAAATCAGCAATCTTTTTTGCGATAGAAAGCGTAATATCTTTTTCTTTGACGCCATTATCTGCAACGGCTCCATTATCATTCTCCGCCATGCCCTGCATCGATTACAACTGTAATTGTTTTTCCATCATAAACATTTGCATTTCGGTTTTTCACTTTAAGTGTAAAAGCAAAAAACACAATAGCAGCAAGCGGCAAAACCAGCAACCTGCTTATGTAGCTTACTTTCGGATTTTTATTTTTGGTGAGCATGAGTAACCTCCTTTTTAAGGGTGAATAAAAAAACTTATTGGCAAGAGAAAAATTTTGGCCTGGATAAACAGTTTGCAATATCATTTCAGCAAAAGCATTGATATCACTATCTTCCAGCGCTTCTTTGTCTGCAATAAATTCATGGATCATGTACAGTTCTTTTCGTATCAGCCAAAAGAATGGATTGATCCAGAAAAATACCAGCACTATGTTCATAAAAATTTTATCATAAGAATGTTTCTCTTTTACATGCGCTATTTCATGATTAAAAATTTGTTGTCCGGAAGTGGATTGAATGTCTATTGCATTGTTCCAGAAAATATTTTTGAAAAAGGAGAAAGGTGTTCCTTTTGCGTTCGTTTCTATAAAACTGATATCCTTAAATTTCCTTGCAGGAAATTTTTTCTTTAGCCTTTCTATCCTGTATAAAGAAAGGAAAAAGATAAACAGGAAAATTGCCGATACAACAAGATAAGCCCCTTCTGTAATATTTTCGGAAGTAAGTTGGAAACTATGATGACTGCTGATTTCCACAACTGCTTCATCGCCGTAACTTATCGTTTGCAGCATTCTGACAACAGTTCCATTGTCTTCACCGGAAGAAAAAATATTTATTTTCATTACAGGCACTACCAATGCAATCACTATTGTAGCAAGCAGATAAAACCTGTTCCAGCGATGGAATACTTTATTTCTTAGCGCCAGAAAATAATACCCACAAAGAATACCTGAACAAATAAGTACTTTCAAAAGATACCACGCAACTGTTATCATGATAGATTGATTTTAAATTATTTTCCTTTTTTTAATTGTTTAACGAGCAACTCCAGTTCTTCGATACTCAGGTTGTTTTCTTTCACCATGGAAGAAACAATGTTGCTGAAAGAACCTTCGTAATATTTTTTCACCAATGACTTTACCCTGCTTTTTGAATAAACTTCTTTATTCACCAATGGATAATACTGATGCATTCTTCCGAAAACTTCTATCCCGACAAATTCTTTCTCTATCAAAATCTTTAAAATGGTGGCTACCGTATTTTGGTGCGGTTTGGGCTCCGGCATTTCATTTACAATCTCTTTTAAAAATGCTTTGTCAAGTTTCCAAAGCACCTGCATTATTTCTTCTTCGGCTTTTGTAAGAGTCTTCATTTTTTTTAAATGTTTTATGAGAACAAATATAAAACTATTTTTTTAGTTTACAAACTATTTTTTTAGTTAAATTAAAAATTGAGGAATCATATCAAAATAAAAATCAGTTTTATTTATACGTTTACTGTACCAGCCGCAAAGTTTTTTAACAGTTGTATAATAATTGTTTAACAGAAAATATAATTATACAATTAACTTTACCGCTGTGAGTTAAAAATGTAAGAGATTCTTATGTCAGAAGTAATTGTAGAATTAAAGAATGTAAATATTTACCAGGGCGACTCGCTGATCCTTTCTGATGTAAATATTTCTGTAAATCGGGGCGAATTTGTATATCTCGTTGGCAAAACCGGAACAGGAAAATCGAGCCTGCTCAAGACCTTGTATGCCGATCTTGATTTTCGTGAAGGTGAAGGAATGGTTGTAGGTTTTGATTTAAGGGAATTAGACTGGAAAAAAATTCCGTATTTGCGCCGGAACCTTGGTGTGGTTTTCCAGGATTTTCAATTACTCACTGATAGAAATGTAAATGAAAATCTCAAATTCGTTTTGAAAGCTACCGGCTGGAAAGATGAAAAATTAATGGATGAAAAAATTGCTGATGTACTTGCTAAAGTAGGTTTAAAAACAAAAGGTTTTAAAATGCCTTTTGAGCTAAGTGGCGGCGAACAACAAAGAATTGATGTGGCGCGCGCACTTTTAAATTCTCCCAAATTATTATTGGCAGATGAACCTACCGGAAATCTCGATCCCGAAACCTCCGATGAAATAATGCGATTGCTTTTCAGCATTTGCCAGGATTATGGAACTGCAATCATAATGGCAACACATGATTATCCTGTTATCAATAAATTCCCCGCAAGAACCATTAAAACCGAACGTGGAAAAGTATTTGACAATGCATCTATAGCCACTTCATAAGCTGGCGCGCATTTTTTTCATTATCATATATTGCATTAAGAATTTCTTTTCTTTTCAAAATTTCTTTTTCAGTGAAAGGAAGTTCAAATAATTCTGTTAGCTTTTGCTTATAATCCTGAGCTGTTTCCGCTATCACGGAAAGAATTCCAAGTCCTGTTCCTTCGATCGCAGCGGAATTCGTAATAATAAATCTTCCATTAAATAATGCGTTCAATAATTTAATTTTTATTCCTGTTGAGTTAAAAGAAGGCAATAAATGAATGTGCGCGTTCTTAATCAATTCATCCATTTTCTCTTGTGAAGGATTTTCAATTAACTGTACGTTTTTATTTTTTCCAATTCGTGTTTTTAAAACTGCAGATGGATTTTTTCCGGCGATAATAAAAGGAAAATTCATTCCGGGAAAAACATGCTCTAAAAGCCAAAGAGCCGCTTTTTCATTTTCAGAAACAGATAAATTTCCATGATATAAACAAAAACTTCCTTTACCGGTTTCCGATCTTACATCAGTTAACGGTAAAAAAACAGGCAAAAATTCTACATCTTTTGCAGCAAAAATTGCTTGATAGGTTTCTTTGTCTTTTTCGTTTACTGCAATCAATTTCGCCTTTTTTGCAATAATTTTTTCATACTTTTTCAACAGCCTGCTTTCAATCCGGTAATACATTTTTTTGTAAACATTGGTAGCCGATTTAGCCAATTCATGATAATATTGAAATTCAACATTATGTAATCGTACCAACACTTTCCGCTTTTCCAACTGATCATTATACAAATAATAAGTACAATGAATTCCTTCAAGCAAAACAGGATAATTATCTTTTAGAAGATTTTCTATTAATTGAGGATTTATTCTTGAACTAACGATATAGGGTAAACGCAATTCAGAAGTCCGGAAATATTTTTTTCTTCGATAATAAAAAATGACTTCGCAATATTTTTTCAATTCCGGTTGCTCGCCGCGGCCATATTCAAAACAATGAAGGTGAATCTGTATTCCTGATGCGTGTAACGCTTTTATTTTATAAAACAAATCGAACGCGCCACCATAATCCGGCGGATACGGTACATCAAGACAAACAATATGGAGATGTTTTGGATTGATTGGTTAATTAGTTTATTCTTGAATGCAATTCAAAGACAATTGAAACTGGTGTTTACCATTTTGCTGTTCACCCTCGCAAAACTCCGTTTATTTTGTTTAATATTTGCAAATAAAAATTACTGAATTTGTGGGAAATAAAATTATCGTTTCAGCCATCAGCGATTTAGTTACCGATCAACGGGTAAGGAAGGAATGTATTACGCTCCACAAGATGGGTTACCAAGTGTTGCTTATCGGAAGAAAAAGCGACAGGAATTTTTCATTAGATCAATTGCCTTACAAAACAATCCGCTTTTACAATTTATTTCAACGAGGCCCTTTGATGTACCTCATGTTTAACCTGCAATTGTTTTTTTATTTACTCTTCAAAAGATCTGATATTTTATGGGCAAATGATTTGGATACTTTACTGCCAAATTACATAATCACACAACTGAAAAAAATAAAACTGGTTTATGACAGCCATGAATATTTTACGGAAAGCGTTTATAAAAAATCATCAAGGAAAGTGTGGGAAAAGCTGGAAAGTTATCTTTTTCCACGATTGAAAAATGTCATTACAGTTAATGGTTCTATTAAAAAAATCTATGAAGAGAAATTTGGAGTGGCGGTGACGGTTATACGAAATGTTCCTTTTCAACTCAGAAAAAAAGAAAGTGATAAAAATATAATTTTACCAATACATC
>CAWFFT010000051.1:0-3815 GCA_963815085.1 uncultured Chitinophagaceae bacterium
ACAGGCTTAAAATAGACAGGACTGTCTTCCTGTGGAAGATAATTTTTTAAATATAAAATAGTATGGCTCTTAGAATTTATAATTCACTAACAAAAGAAAAAGAAGAATTTATCCCGATAAATCCACCACATGTAGGTATGTATGTATGCGGCCCTACTGTAAGCGGCGAAAGTCATCTTGGCCATGCGAGGCCTTATATTACATTTGACGTCGTGTACAGGTACCTGTTATATCTCGGTTACAAAGTACGTTACGTCCGCAACATCACGGATGCCGGGCATTTTGAGGAAGAAGGCAGACAAGCAGAAGACAAAATTTCTTCAAAAGCTCTGCTTGAAAAAGTAGAGCCGATGGAACTTGTTCATAAATACACCAATCTTTTTCATTGGGCCTTCAGGCAGTTAAATACCCTTGAGCCGAGTATAGAACCTACTGCAACAGGGCATATCGTAGAACAAATTGGAATGATTGAGGAGTTGATCAAAGCAGGTTATGCATATGTAGTAAACGGATCAGTTTATTTTGATGTTAAAAAATATGCCGCCAGCCATGACTATGGTAAATTAAGCGGCCGTGTGGTTGATGATCTTTTAGAAACAACGCGTGAATTGGAGGGGCAGGATGAAAAAAGAAATAAAGCTGATTTCGCATTGTGGAAACTTGCACCGCCACAACATATTATGCGGTGGAAAAGCCCGTGGGGAGAAGGTTTTCCCGGATGGCATATTGAATGCTCAGCAATGGCAACAAAATATTTGGGTGCCAGGTTTGATATTCATGGAGGAGGAATGGACCTCATGTTTCCGCATCATGAAAGTGAAATAGCACAAAGTACCATCTGTAACCATACGCCTCCGGCAAAATACTGGATGCATAATAATATGATTACCGTGAATGGGAAAAAAATGGGGAAAAGTTATAACAACCAGATTTCCCTTACTCAAATGTTCAGTGGCAATCATCCTTTGCTTACAAAAGGTTTCTCACCAATGGTGATCCGGTTCTTTATTTTACAAACGCATTATCGCAGCACGCTCGACTTTAGCAGCGAAGCATTGACGGCGGCAGAAAAAGGAATGAAAAGATTGTTTGAAGCTTTTGAAGTTTTAAAAAAACTTGAAATACCTGATGCCGGAGAAGCTGCAGATAAAGAACTGGACAATAAAATAAATTCTCTCATCGATGAGTTTGAAGAATTTATCAGTGATGATTTTAATACAGCAAAAGTATTGGCTAACATTTTTGAAATTGTTCCGGTGATTAATTCAATGAAAGACGGACTGATAAAAGCTGATGCGATTTCAACAACAACCTTTAAAAAACTGAAAGAGCAGTTTTCTGTTTTTCTTGAACAGATATTAGGACTAAAAGATCCTTCAGAAAGTTCAGCGCAATTGAACGGAATTATGGATTTACTGATTGAAATCCGGAAAGAAGCGAAATCAAAAAAAGACTTTCTAACTTCTGATAAAATACGCAAGCAACTGGCAGAACTTGGTATCGAAATGAAAGATGAAAAAGATGGCAATATAAGCTGGAGCAAGCTTTAATTTCTTAAACTGTTGATAACCTTCATCGTTGACGGCCAGAGAATAAATCATATCTTATTACATTTGCGCTCTTTAAATTTTATTTTCTCCTATGAAAAAAATATTCTTTTCTTTTTGTTTGTTTACTGTGTTTTTGCAGCAAAAGATATTTGCGCAAAATAAATATGAATTTCGTGGAGTGTGGGTAGCAACAGTTGCGAATATTGATTTTCCTTCTTCCAAATTTTTAAGCAGTGATGCACAAAAAGAAGAATTTATCCACTTGCTGGATATGAACAAAAGAAACGGGATGAATGCGGTTGTTGTGCAGATCCGGCCGGCTTCCGATGCTTTCTATCCTTCCGAATATGAACCATGGAGTGAATTTTTAACGGGCAAACAAGGAACTCCTCCAAATCCCTATTATGATCCTTTAAAATTCATGATAACGGAAACGCATAAACGCGGAATGGAATTTCACGCATGGATGAATCCTTATCGCGCTGTTTTTAATATTCATAAATCATCTGTCTCTCCTACGCACATCAGCAGGCTGCATCCTGAATGGTTCATTACTTATGGAGACACCAAATATTTTGACCCCGGAAATAAAGACGCCCAGAAGTTTGTAGTAAACGTGGTGCGCGACGTCGTAAAAAGATACGACATTGATGCAATCCATTTCGATGATTATTTTTATCCTTATCATATTGCCGGTAAAGAATTCATGGACACAGCTTCGTACCGAAAATATGGAAACGGCATGAGCCTCGGTGATTGGAGGAGAAGCAATGTGGATTCTATTATCAGGCATCTGAGTATTGCCATCAAAGAAGAAAATAAATTTTGCAAATTCGGTATCAGCCCGTTTGGTGTTTGGAGAAACAGCGACGACGATCCCGAAGGAAGCAATACAAAATCCGTTGTAACTAATTATGATGATCTGTATGCTGATATTTTATTGTGGCTTAAAAATAAATGGATCGACTATGCAGTACCGCAATTGTATTGGGAAATCAGTCAGAAGGCACTGGGTTTTAAGGTACTAACCGATTGGTGGTCGAGACATGCTTATGGAAGGCAATTGTATATCGGGCACGGAATTTACCGCGCTCTTGAGCCTCATTCATATGCATGGCATCACAAAGATGAGTTGCCAAATCAAATACAATATTTAAGGCAATATCCGCAGATAGATGGCAGTGTTTATTTTAGCAGCAATACTTTCAACCGTAATCCAAACGGATGGAGTGATACACTCAGGAATAATTACTATAAATATCCTGCAATAGTTCCACCGATGGCATGGATAGATTCATCAAAGCCGCTACCACCGGTTTTATCTTATGATAGTTCGAAACGTAAATCTTTTACTACTTCCATTGATTTGTATTTCCGTGATACAGTAAAAAACGAACTGATAAACCGTTACGTCATTTATCAATTTAATGATCTTGATAATTTAGATCAGAATGATCCAAAAAATATAAAAGAGATCATTGTATCAGGAAATAATTTTTATCATTTTATTTTTGATGTTCCTGTTTTTCAAAAACAAATTGTTATTGCTGCTACCGCGCTCACAAAAACCAACAATGAAAGCGCACTTACACGATATATCTATTTGGAAAGAAAAGCAAACATCTGGCAAATTGTAGATCAAGTGGATAATAAATAAGTGCACCTTTTTATTTATTCTTTGTAAGTTTTTCGCTAACCAATTTCTTTAATTCTTCCAATGTTTCACAAGATTGAAGTTGCGATTTTGAAATAATTTCTTTTATTCCTGATTTTGATTGCAGGAGTACAGCAGGTAAATCAAACATCAACTTATACTCTTTTAAAAACTGGTTTTTATAAATAAACTGACATTCAACAGGAAATGAATCAATAAAATCTTTCCATTCTTTTTTTATGTAAAAATTGCCATAGGTTAATGTGCACAAATGACACTGATAAGTGGTTGGTGAAAAAATTTTATGAGCCATATCAGCAACAGAGCTAAAAAGATCATTGTCGGCATTGTACACAAATACAAGTTTTTCTTCTCTCATTTTCAAATCACTTATAGTACAACGAATAAAAAGCCACTGATCATCAGTTTCAATTTATCCGCGCCTTGACATTGTTGGACATAGCAAAGCTGGCATGTAGTAAATTTATATAAAAATTACTTGATTTTTTTTGAATTTGTTATTTTGCAGCCCAATGGCAACGAACACTTACGAATATGAAACAGAGCCTGTATCAAGGCCTTCTTTTCTTACATGGCTTTGCATACTTACT
>CAWFFT010000052.1:0-20663 GCA_963815085.1 uncultured Chitinophagaceae bacterium
CCGCTTGCTTTAAGCGCTTGCTCAAAGCAATTTCGTATCCGGTACACACAGCCACATTTTTATATTTCTTGCTCAGATTTACCAAATGGTTAAAATCATTGATAGCAGGGAAATCCAGCGGATAAGGTTTTCCCGCCCATATAATCTGTACCGGGTACTTTTTATTATTCAATAAAGCTTCAAAACGAGCGTGGTCACGCGTAATTAGTTCCGCTCTTTTATAACCTGCAAACCTCCTCGCCCATACAATCGTAAGAATATTCGGATCCATTAATTTGCCTGTTTGATCCGCCACAATCGCAAGCGCTCTTTTTTTCAAATGTCTTTTGCGATCATCAAACCAGTCATTATTCTGTTCTTCACGTGCCCGGTACAACTGTTTATCGGCCCAAAAGCGTTTGTTTTGTGCATTGGTGATTGCTTTTATTTCGCAAATACCTTCATACTTGTACCACATTTTGCGGCTCACCTCGCCATGCAATTGAGAAACCCCGTTAGCAAGATGGGCAAAACGTAAAGCTGCCAGTGAATGATTAAAAAGATTGTCAGTCATGCCTGTAATTTTACGAACCTGATCAAGTGGCATCCCACAGAAGTAGCTCATTTTTTCGCATAAATAAATGTCATGCTTTTCATTCCCTGCTTCCTCCGGAGTGTGGGTTGTAAATACCAGGCGCTTTTTAACTTCTTCAACATTGCCAAATTTATTATATAAATAAAAAGCAGCACTTACAGCATGTGCTTCATTCAAATGATATAGATCAGGATTGTAATTCATCAGATCAAGCAACTTCGCTCCTCCAACCCCAAGAAGAATGAACTGGGCAATTTTTGTGGCTGCATTTCCATCATAAAGTCGATGGGTAATGGTTTGAGACACATAATCGTTTTCAGGAACATCTGTACTTAACAGAAACAAAGGGGCACAGTTGAAAGTTTTTGGGTTAAGATATAACACCTTTACCCAAACCGGATGATCGTGTATATCAATCTGAAACCTGATACCGGTTTCCTCCAAAAAGTTGTAAATTTTTTCAATCCAAACTACTTTTAATGTCTGGTCGATATTTCTTTGCTGGTCGTAATAACCTTCCTTCCACAAAATTCCAATGCCGATCAGATTCTGATGCAGATCGTATGCACTTCGCAAATGTGAACCCGCCAAAAAACCAAGTCCACCACTGTAAATTTTTAAGGGCTGATCAATTGCAAATTCCATGGAGAAGTAAGCAACTTTCTTTTTATAGCGTTCGTTAATTTCATAGGGGATTACATAATTTTCAAAACTCATGGTAGTGAATACTATTTATTGAGGGCGCAAATATAAACGTAAAAAATAAGAATTAAATTGTATTGTCAAAGTAGCATGTAAATTTTACACAGATTGAAATAGTTTTTTCATAAAAGCGATTTTTTTGATCAAAAATGAAAATCAAAAATGATTGTTTAAATCTTATCTAAAGTTACTTTTTGCCAATGATAGCAGAAGCGTCTATTTTAATCAAAACCCTTTAGCAATCAGGGTTGATTCAATGACACCTCCTCTCCTTTTCGATTTTTTAATGCTGCGATCTCTTCAGAAATTTTTTTGTTCCAGGCCAGTTGCTTGGCAGTATCGAGACTATTATGTGTCTCAAGATCATATTGTTTTTGCCAGGCAATTTCTTCAGTATATGCTTTATCAAAAAGTGAATTCAATAAAGTTTTATAATTGGTTGCTGTAAAATGAGCCTTCCTGATTTCATCTTCAAGTTTTACCGACCCCAATCTTGTTATATCAAAATGATGTTGTTCATGTTCCAGTTGATATGGCGAATTCGCTTCCGGCTTTTTCCATGAATCATGCTTTATAAAAAAAGTATAAACTCCCACAGAAATATTTATAGCATTTCCCTCCTGGTGCATGGATGAATTAAAAGAAAACCCTGAAGCAGTCATCGCGCCCCACGGAACGGCAGTGGGCACTTTTCCCCGAAAGTCGGCCCAGTAGAGCGGTTTATTGAAATCATAATAAATAGTATCGCTTCCCGGAAGGCTTTTATAATTTTCTGTAAAAACATGTACCGTTATTTTTTGAGCAAATGTTTTAAAAGAAAAAAGAAAAACAAAAAGGGCGAGGATTAAAAATTTTTGTCGAATCATTTTATATAAATCGCAGTCGTTTTCTGCAACTACGAATTTCATTTTTTATCTTTTAAAGATTGGTTAAACACTTCTTTTTTAACATCAATTATGGAATTGAAAAGAAGGCTATTGAAAAACGAAAATTGCTTGTATTTATTTGTTCACCTGTAAACCCCGTTTGAAATTTTGATCAACTTGTGTTGAAATTGCATCCATTGATTGTTTATTCATGCATTTAAAATGGCCGAGGGGGCATTTGGTAAAACCTGTTTTAGAACAAGGGCGACACCATAGTTTATTCACCTGGAAAATTTTATATTCTGTCTGATAAGGATACATTCCGAAAGAAGGAACCGTGTTTCCCCACACAGAAAGTGTATTTTTTTTAAAAGCAGCCGCAATGTGCATCAGTCCTGTATCGGGGCTAATAACTAAATTTGAATTACGGATGATGTCTGCAGATTCATTCAACGAAAACTTTCCACACGCATTGTAGATTTTTACATTGTCAATTTCAGCTAATTTTTCTCCATTCAAAAAATCCTCTTTTCCTCCCAGTAAAACGATTGGAAAATCGATTTTCTGAACAAGTTCCTTCAATTTTTCTATCGGTAATTTTTTAGTGTGATGCGCCGCGCCTATTGCGATAGCTACATAACCATGCGTATGTGAAAAAGGAATATCGCCTTCCTTGATTTTATCTTTTTCAGGAATAAAATAATCAAGCCCAAGTCCATCATTCATCACACCTAATTTTTCAACTGTTGCCATGTACCTGTCCACAATATGTTTTTGAGGCAACAGGTTTATTTTAAAATTAGTGTAAATCCATTTTTGAATATTGAGTTTATTAAAGGAATGAAAAGCAACAGATGGCAATGCACTTTTAATTCTCATGGTGCGCAGGTTATGATGCAGATCGATGATGTGATCATAACCTTCACTTTTTATGTCTTCAATTGTTGTATTTAAATCATCTTTCAGTAAGGTCACTTGATCGACATGAGGATTAGATTCAACAATTGTTGCAAATTTTTCTTTGGTTAAATAATGAATTACGGCTTCCGGATATTTCTTTCGCAAATTGCGTATAACCGGTGTCGTTAGTATGATATCTCCAATGGAAGAAAATCGGATAATGAGAAATTTTCCGGTTTTATTTTCTTTAACCGGGCGGTTCAAAATTTTATTATAAAAACTTTTAAAACTCAATTATTTTTCTTTTGAAAAAAATTAAAAAAGATGAAGGAGCTATTAAATAACCCAGTAAATGAATAAATAATTCTGATTTTTATTTAGTCAATGGGTGGCATTTTTTTGCTTCCGGCAAATACTTTCCATAAAACAGGAAATGTAGTGACTACAATAATTCCCAACACGATCACCTCCAAATGCTCTTTCAAATCAAAATTAAATTCTTTCATGATTACGGTTTGCAAAAAGTGGCCGCTCACCAGCATGCTCCCTACCCAAAGCATGCTTCCTACCACATTGTACACTGCAAATTTGTGCTTGTTCATTTTTACTATACCTGCCACAATTGGTGCAAAAGTTCTTACGAAAGGAATAAATCTTCCAAGGATTATTGCTCCTGCGCCGTTCTTTTCATAAAACTCGTGGGCCTGTATCAAATGTTTTTTACGGAAGAAAAAGGTATCTTTTTTTTCATATAAAAAAGGGCCACTTTTAATTCCAAACCAGTAGCCGACAAAGTTTCCGAGAACACCCGCAATTGTAATCAAAATCCATAAAATTCCAAGATTGGCCCATTGGCTTTGGGAATTAAACAAAGCCGCCTGTACCACTTGTTCACTATAAATTCCTGTTACAAAAAGCAAAGCGTCGCCCGGTAAAAAAAAACCGGCAAACAAACCCGTTTCTGCAAATACAATGAAAAGGATCATCCATAATCCACCATGATCAATATAGAACTGCGGATTTAAAATATCTTTAATGGTTATACCTAAAATTTCTATCAAGTTCACTTAAAATAATTTTACAAGGGCACTCTTAAAAAAATTACCGGATAAAGAAACAACAAAAAATCTTAATAGAAATGGAAATTGCTGTTTCGCTTTGAAAGCCGGCGCTTTTCCCGATTAAAATTCTCCTTCCTGTTAAACAACTCGCTTAAAGTATCTTCAGTTTACCGGCGGCCGGCACAATACAGGCCACAAAAGCGCAACAAAAACCAGAGAATAATTTTTGTACGTAAAACAGTTAGTTTATAAAAGCCAAAGGTAATTTAGTAACTGATGAGTGCAATTTATGCGAGGTTTTAGTTTTAAAAACTTATGAGATACAGTAAAGAAACAAATTAGCACGATTTCTGTTGTCTAAAAAAATGTGTTTAACAGGAATAATATTGCATTGATTTCTGCAACAGACAAAGTTGATTGCCTGATGATAAAACACAAGATTTTTAATTCAACAAAAAATAATAGTTATGTCAATGTTCACTAAAGACCAAATCCTGAATTATCTGAAATATTCTATTGTTGCAGCAATTCTTTACCTGGTTTCTGTAGCTATTTTTCTCTATTTGGACAATTATACTCAAACTTATATTCTATATATTGGAAATGTAGTGTTTGCTATTGTAATTGTTGTTTTCATTTTAACTTTTAATAGAAAAAGAGACAAAAATGCAAGCACTAAAATGATGATAGCTGCTGGTCATATTACAACTGTGGCGGGTGTTTTGATGTCAATTGTCGGTGTTTTTATTTTATTGGCGATTATGCAACCGGAAGGCTATTCAACCGTTAGTCACACTGCCACAGAACTGTCGAAACCTACGCCCGGTTTAGAACAAAATGGACACGCGTTAATGTTTGTTTTAATAATGGATGCCGTTTTTGGAAATGTAGGTGCTGGCTCATTTGTTTCATTCTTGCTTCCCAACACTGCCAAGCAGGACCAAACAGGAGAAACCGAAACGATAAATCCGGAAGTGCAGCCGTGAAATTGTAAGTTACACTTACAAATGCCTATAAAAAATTAATAGATTTTTTAAAATATATGTAAATTTATAGTGTCATCTTAATCATAGTAACTTAAACCTGCAACACTATGAAACACTTATTTTTACTCACTGCTACCCTTTTTGTATTTTCTCCGAAAAGTTTTTCGCAAAATCAAACCGCTTTTGCCATCACAGGCCAGGGCGATGGGGATTTTAACTGGAGCGATATCCGTGCAATTGATATGGCTTCGGGAAATGTAAACGCGGTAATTTTTGAAAATGGTAAAACGAAATTTTCTTTTTTAAATGCAGAAACCGGAATGAAAGTTGAACCAGATCCTTTCATCCTTCCTGCATCTGTTTCACAAAAGTTAAACGCAACAGTTTCAAATGTTACAATTAATCCTTCACCAACGATTTTAATGAGTGCTGCAATCGCCTATGATCAAAAACATGGAAAAATATTTTTTGCATCTATGCGGACGGGTAAATTAATATGGTTGGATATTCGATCAAATTCGGATGTGGCTGCATTTTACACAATTGAAAAGCCACTGGTAGAAAATGAAAATATAAACGATGAAGCTTTTAATATTACCAGGATGACAATTGGTGCTAACGGTAATGGTTATGCGCTAACAAATGATGCGAACCATCTGATCAGTTTTACAACAGGCAGCAAAACGCTGATTACCGATTTGGGAAATATTATAGATGCAGAATCAAACAAAACGATTTCGATTCACAACAGATGCAGTAGTTGGGGCGGTGATGTAGTAGCCGATGCTTTTGGAAAGTTGTTTTTATTTACTGCAGCCCACCAGGTTTTTGAAATTGATGTAAACACAAGGATAGCTACTTTTAAAGGTGCTGTTCTTAATTTACCGGCTAATTTTTCGCTCAATGGAGCAGCGGTAGATAATGACGGAAATGTAATTGTGAGCAGCGCTAATACTTTTGACGGATTTTACAGTATAAACATGAAAGATCTTTCCGCTACCAAATTACCCACAACTGGTAAGGTTTTTAATGCTTCTGATCTTGCCAGTGCTTTTCTATTGAACGAAATTCAGGCTAAAATGGGAGCCGCGACTTTGCCTCAACCCGATGTAATAGGAAATCGATTTATTTCCATTTATCCTAATCCGGTTAGTGACGGACAAATTAAAATTTCATTTGATAAGCAGATCGCCGGTGAATATAAAGTCGAACTGAGAGATCTGCAAGGACGGCTAATCGATTTTAAGAAGGTTTACATAAAATCCGCCGGACAATTAGAGGATTTTAAATTTCACTCAAAACCCGTTAAAGGGCTTTATCTGATAAAAGTAACTGATACCGAAAGCAGGGAATTATTTTCAGATAAACTCGTGATTGAATAATTCTTCGGGGAGGCATCAATCTTGAAAAGAAAATTCCTTTTATTTGTTCGTTTACTGCCTCCCGAAAGTTATCGTACAATCGAATTTATTTTCTCCGGCTCCCAGTTGCTGCGCGGCAGCATTGCTTATAACTGTTACCAGTCCATCGTTTTGACTGATATCAGGAATAGCGTCTAATACCTTGGCATACACGCTTTTACCAGTGGCATTGTCAGTAATTTTCAAAATCGTTCCCGCAGCGGCATCGTTACTGAAACAATAATATTTGGCATCCTGCCAACCGCTTGTTGATTTAAAAACTCCTGCTGTTCCATTTTTATCAGTAATAGAGTTTCCTTCAGTTTGCCTTTGATATAAATTTTTAAAATAGCCGATAGAACTATCGGTTTTATTGTTGCTGTTGTTTGTTGGAGTTATGGTTAGGCTTGTATTTGACACTGTAGTTTGCTGCGACTGTGGCTGCGGAGTTTCTGTGTTTACAGGAGTAGATGTTTCTGATGATTCTGTATTTTCAGATTTTATTTCTGCTGGTTTTTTTTTCGCTTCTTCCTCTTTCGGCTGGGGTGCAACAGCCACATTTGTAATTGTTTGTCCTTTTGCCAATGAGGATTGTTCTTTATCAACTTTTAGAAATCCAACAATCATAGGTTGTCCAACTGTAAGTGCGTCTGAAGTCAGATGGTTCCATTTTTTTAAAGAGGCCAAAGAAACTTTATTATAATTTACTCCAAGCCTGTAAAGTGTTTCACCGGGAATAACTGTATGATAAATCGGAATTAAGACTTCATTCGGGGCAGCAACTTCTTCCTGGGTAAAATTGGTTTTTGTTAATGGAATTTTTAAAACCTGCCCAATGTTTAAACCACTGGCAAAATGCAAGTGGTTGTAAACCGCCAGTTCATTTGGCCTAACATTGAAGATTCTTCCCACACTGTAAAAATTCTCTTTTGGCGTAACAACATGCTCTACATAGATTGCCGACCCTTTCCCTTTTATTTCAAGTTTATTTTGTTGTGCCCATAAAGCATTACTTGTAATAAATGTAAAAAAAACAAGCATCAACCATTTAGACATACCGAGATTTTTTTGTTCTTAAATAGGATCCTGACAAAGATGTGCAAAAATATCTATTCTCCAAACAGGTAACCTGTTGGTGAAGTTAAAATTTTTAAGGCATCTTCTTATTAAAATTTGCCGAAAATCAGTAGGCTGAAGATATAACGGTAGTCATAAACGCCGTTGCCACAATTGCGTCATTTCATTCTTCCACGAAAGGAAATTTCCATTTATTATTCGCTCACGTGCCTTTGTAACTACATCAAGATAAAAGGCAAGATTGTGAATGCTCGCAATTTCCAATCCTAATATTTCTTTCGATTTCATAAGATGACGGAGATAGGCTTTGCTGTAAAAGTTGCTTATTTCACAATCTATTCCATCGTCAATTGGCGAAAAATCCTTCTCCCATTTTTTATTATCGATGTTGATAATTCCCTTGCTGGTAAATAACATAGCGTTTCGTCCGTTACGTGTGGGCATGACACAATCAAACATATCAACGCCCAAAGAAATGCATTCCAAAATATTCCATGGAGTACCGACACCCATTAAATAACGCGGTTTATCGACCGGAAGATTTTCACAACACAAAGCACATATTTCATACAATTTTTCTGTCGGTTCGCCTACGCTCAATCCACCGATGGCATTTCCGGTTGCTTCTTTGGAAGAAACATATTCGCAGGAAATTTTTCTCAGGTCATGATGAACTCCTCCTTGTACAATTGGAAATAAATTTTGAGTATAACCGTATTTATTTTCTGTTGAATTGAATCTTTCAAAACATCGATCCAGCCAGCGGTTGGTGAGTTCCAAAGAGGTTTTGGCATATTGGTATTCACTTGCTCCGGGAGGACATTCATCAAAAGCCATAATGATATCTCCGCCAATGATTCTTTGAATATCCATCACTTTTTCGGGAGAAAACAAATGAGTGCTTCCATCGATGTGGCTTTGAAATACGGCGCCTTCTTCCGTTAATTTTCGTGTGCCGCTTAATGAGAAAACCTGGTAGCCTCCGCTGTCGGTGAGTATCGGTTTTTCCCAATTCATAAATTGATGTAAACCTCCTGCAGCTTCCAGAACTTCCAGTCCGGGCCGAAGATATAAATGATAAGTATTTCCAAGAATGATCTGTGCGTGAATATCGTTGTGTAACTGTTGCTGGGTAACTGCTTTCACACTTCCAAGCGTGCCTACAGGCATAAAAACCGGCGTTAGGATTTCTCCATGATCAGTTGTGATTTTTCCTGAGCGCGCTTTTGTTGATGAATCAGTTTGTTGAAGTTCAAATTGTAATGCAGCCATTGAAAGATCATTGTTTTAAAAGGTTGCAAGATAAGTTTCATAAAATTTATTTTATAAACATTTGATGTTATTATTATTATTTTGCATCAACAAATATCGCAAGTATGTTTGCATTTAAATGCAACTGACTGACTTCTTTTCCAAGCCGGGAAATATTATTTTTCTCGTTTTTTGTATAATCACTTTTATACAATTGTTTTACTATTTATTTTTCTTTTTGCGCCTGGCGCTTTATAAATCAAACTCAAAAAACGTTTCACAAACTCATCCTGTTTCTGTAATTATCTGTTCAAGAGATGAGGCAGCCAATCTTGTAAAAAATCTTCCCGGAGCATTGGTTCAAAAATACCGTACCACGCATGAGGTGATTGTGGTAGATGATAACTCTTTGGATGAAAGCAAATATATCATTGAAGAGTTTCAGCGCAAGTTCAGGCAATTGCAGTTTATTGAATTGAAGCAGGAAGCCCGCTTTATTCCTGGCAAAAAATATCCGTTAAGCGTTGGAATAAAAACAGCAAAACATGAAATCGTTTTGCTCACAGATGCTGATTGTGTGCCGGCTTCCGAGTTTTGGATTGAAAAAATGCAGGAAGGTTTTTCTGATGGAATTGAAATTGTTTTAGGTTATGGCGCAATGCATAAAACAAAAAGTTTTTTAAACAAACTGGTAAGATGGGAAACGTTTCATACAGCGCTGCAATATTTATCATATGCACAAAGTGGAATTGCATATATGGGAGTCGGGAGAAACCTGAGTTATAAGAAATCCGTTTTTTTCAGACATAAAGGATTCTCAGCTCACAATCATGTTCCCGGCGGCGATGATGATCTTTTTATCAACAAGGCGGCTACCAAAAAAAATACAGCAATTGTTGTTGACAAAGATGCTTTCACTTTATCCGCTGCCCCAAAAACCTGGAAACAGTGGATAAGGCAAAAGAAGCGACATTATACCACAAGTAAATATTACAAAGCCGGCCATAAGTTTTTATTGGGCTTATATGCTTTTACTCTTTTTGTTTTTTATCCTTTATTTGTCCTTGCGCTTTTTATTTTTGATTGGCGAATAACGCTTGGGGTTTTTGGTATACGGTTTCTGCTACAGGCATTCATTATTTTTAAAACCACTAAAAAACTGGATGAAAGAGATCTGTTTCCCTGGTTTGTTTTCTTTGATGTCTGGATGTTTTTTTATTATCTTTTTTTTGCTACTTCTATCTTTAAAAAGCCGGCAAAGAAATGGAAATAGCTTTTCTTTAATTTATTCTTATCCGTCAAAATAAAAATTCAATTTATTTGTTCGTTCACCACATTTAAATAAAAACCGTCTCTGGGTGACCGTTAGGAATAAAAATTATCCAGTTCAGTTAAGTCCAAAAAAAATCCCTTCGCATTGCTGAAAAGGGAATTTTTTTATTTTCGTTTTCGAATGTTGAAAATGAGTGAAGGTTTATTCTATAAATCAGGCCGAGACCGCCGGATTTATTAATAACCCATATCACCCATTCCGCCACCCATTCCGCCCATATTAGGCATTCCTGGTTTTTCTTTTTCAGGCTTATCTGAAACAACACATTCGGTTGTTAATAACATTCCTGCAATTGAAGCCGCATTTTCCAAAGCGATTCTTGTCACTTTTGTAGGATCGATTACACCTGCAGCCAGTAAGTTTTCATAAACTTCTGTGCGGGCATTGAATCCGTAATCAGCTTTTCCGTCTTTAATTTTCTGAACCACAATGCTTCCTTCAATTCCGCTATTGATAACAATCTGGCGAACCGGTTCTTCAACAGCGCGTTTGATGATTTGGATGCCTGTAGTTTCATCTGCATTCGCACCTTCCAATTTTTCCAAAGCCTGAATAGCGCGGATGTAAGCAACACCACCGCCCGGAACAATTCCTTCTTCCACAGCAGCTCTTGTTGCATGAAGCGCGTCATCAACACGGTCTTTCTTTTCTTTCATTTCTACTTCTGAAGCAGCACCTACATAAAGAACAGCAACACCGCCGCTTAATTTAGCAAGGCGCTCCTGTAATTTTTCTTTATCATAATCTGAAGTAGTTGTTTCGATCTGTGCTTTGATCTGGTTAACTCTTGCAGTGATATCTTTTTTATCGCCTTTACCATCAACAATTGTTGTGTTGTCTTTGTCGATAGTAACAGAAGCAGCTTCACCCAAAGAACTAAGATCTGCATTCTCCAATTTGTAACCTTGTTCTTCACTGATAACAGTTCCTTTTGTAAGGATTGCAAGGTCTTGTAACATTTCTTTTCTGCGATCGCCAAAGCCCGGAGCTTTTACAGCAGCTACTTTCAATACACCTTTCAATTTATTTACAATCAAAGCTGCTAATGCTTCACCTTCCAGATCTTCAGAGATGATCAACATCGGACGGCCGCTTTGTGCTACTTTTTCAAGAAGATGAAGAATATCTTTCATTGAAGAAATCTTCTTGTCGTAAATAAGTATGTAAGGATTTTCAAGTTCTACCTGCATTTTTTCGCTGTTGGTAACGAAATAAGGAGAAACATATCCTCTGTCGAATTGCATACCTTCAACCACTTCAACAGTTGTGTCAGTTCCTTTTGCTTCTTCAACAGTGATAACACCTTCTTTTCCTACTTTTTTCATTGCTTCAGCAATCAGGCTTCCGATTGATTCTTCGTTGTTTGCAGAAATAGAAGCTACTTGTTTGATCTTATCGTTGTCATCTCCAACGGTTACAGATTGTTTTTTAAGATTCTCAACAATTGCTTGAACCGCTTTATCAATACCACGTTTCAAATCCATTGGATTAGCACCTGCAGCTACGTTACGCAAACCTTCGCTAATGATTGACTGAGCAAGAACAGTAGCAGTGGTAGTACCGTCACCGGCGATGTCAGCAGTTTTTGAAGCTACTTCTTTCACCATTTGTGCACCCATGTTTTCAATTGGATCTTCCAATTCAATTTCTTTAGCAACCGTTACACCATCTTTGGTAACCTGTGGAGCACCAAACTTTTTTTCAATTACTACGTTTCTTCCTTTTGGGCCAAGGGTAACTTTTACCGCGTTAGCCAGCGTATCAACGCCCTTCTTCATTTTATTGCGGGCTTCTATGTCAAAAAATATTTGTTTAGCCATAATATTTGTTTTTCTTTTTTTTAAGTGAGTTAACTAATTTTCATCAAAATATCAGAAGAGCGCATGATCAGGTAATCTTCGCCATCGATATTTATTTCTGTTCCACCATATTTTCCATACATAACAGTGTCACCTTCTTTTACCTGCATAGGAATCAGGTTGCCGGTTTGATCAGCATATTTTCCTTTACCAACAGCTATCACGGTTCCTTTTTGGGGTTTTTCTTTCGCTGTGTCGGGGATAATAATTCCACCAGCGGTTTTTTCCTCAGCCGCATTCGGTTTAACCAGAACTCTGTCATCAAAGAGCTCAAAAGTTTGTTTTGCCATAATTGTTAAATTTATTTAATTTATTATTTGGGTTGCAAATGTACACGAATAATTGTACCAAAGATTTATATCAGTTTAGTTGGCAGGAAAATGAATTGTATGTCAGTCACGGAAGGAAAAATATCCGTCAAAATTTCATTTTCCTCCGGAAAAGTTTTTGTTGATGAGAATAATTGAATCCTAAATAATTGAAAAATCAAGCTGGTTACTTTTCATCAATAAGTTTCCATTGTTTTTGTAATTCAACCATTTTGCTTTCGGGCAAACGCGGTTCATGGTAATGACCTTTTTGTTTTTTCTGGCGAAAAGCTTCGTAAAGTGTAACTGCGCACGCCACAGAAATATTTAATGATTTAATAACTCCCACCTGCGGAATAATAAAATCGCCGTCAGAATATTTGCGGATATTTTCACTTACCCCAAATGTTTCATTCCCAAAAACCAGCGCCATTGAGCCGGTTAAATTCATTGAATATAAATCTGCAGATGTTTCACCCAAATGTGAAGTATAAATCTTGTCATAGTTCTTGGACACTTCATTAAAACATTCTTCCGCATCAGTAAACTGATGAACTGAAAGCCATTTTGCAGCAGTGGAAGAACTTCGGTAACCCCATTTTTTGTGTGGTGGAATACGATCATTCAAAATATAAACATCCTGAATGCCAACTGCATCACAAGTGCGCATTACTGCAGAAACGTTGTGCGGATCGAACACATTTTCCAATACGACTGTAAGATCCGGTTGTCTTTTTTCAAGGACTGTGGTAAGGCGGTTGAATCGTTGTGAGGTCATAATAATATATCCGGCAAAAATAAGAATTGCTGTTTTTTGTTGAATTACTGGAAACCTATCCTTCTTTCTCCACCAGTTCCACCTCTGTAATCGGGCTGAACAAAAATTGTTTTTTAGTTGATACATCTTTGCACAAAAAACGTGTTCTTATCTTTTTTTCTTTTTGGTAAACGTGTCCATTCTTAAATCTGAACAAACTATTATCAGGCAATTCTTCCAATAAATAAATACCGGGTTTATGAGGATCATACCTTTTTAAAACCCGTGTTAATGGCGCCTCTGCACAAGAACTTGCAGCAGGATTTCGCAATGTTTTTAATAGCTCTTTTTCTATATCGACAGGAAAGATTTTTTTTGAAATAAAACGTGCGAGAATCTTTCCAAATTCATTTTTCCACTCCGGGCCATGTGCCTGGATCCTGTTGCCATATTTTTCATACGCAACCAAATGGCCCAACTCATGCAAGAGAGTAATAAGAAATGAATATTTATTGAGATTACCATTCACACTAATGCGGTGATTTTTATCCAGGTGTTTATTGCGATAATCGCCCAGTTTTGTTAACCGTTCCCGCGTTACTGTCAGATGTACTTTATATTCTAAAAGATAATGAACCACATCTTCAAAAGCCCCTTCAGGCAAATAAGGATTGAGTTGATTTAAAGAAGATTCTTTTTTAGGCATCGGGGTTCTTTCGGGCTATTTTCATTAACTGAATTACTTCAAGAAATGTGTAAACAAGGTAAATTGCCATTGAAGCAAGAATCGAAGGCGTGTTCGTTTCTCCTCCCATCAGTAAAATATAAATAAGAATTGCAGCAACAATTACAAACATTTTCAAAAGGAGAGAAGAATAAATTCCCCTGATAAACGCATTGACATTTGAGGAGCGAACACCTTTTGTTTGCACATAAAAACCCAGGAAAGTTAAAATAAACAGTAACGCGTTTGCTACTAATAAAAAGCCAATATTAAATCCGTATTCTTCTAAAGAACCGCCGAAAATGAAAACGATAAAGTTGATCAAAAGAAACAGGCCGATGACAGGAATGAATTTTTTTATAAGCGATTGAATCATTTTTTTGAAGTGTCTTTAATTATTTTAATTGTGAGGCCAATAATAATGAGTAGCGGCACCAACCAAACGAGCAAAGGAAAAGAAAAATTCAACCACTTATCTGCTTTTAATCCAATAAATATTCCCAAGGCGATACTGGCCAAAAATTCCATCCCCATGCCGGCATATCTTAACAATTCACTGTTACTTTCTTTCCTTGTTTTCAAAAATTAATAAATTTATACAGGCGCCGTTTTAATTATTTCATTTCACCTTGTTAAAAATAAAGCAGCGCGTTTATATAATCGGCATATTAGCCTAATTAACCGTATTTTTAAAATAATTTTGCAGAAAAAGAGTTCTTATCAGTAAATGAACTTTTTTTGCTGATTCTTACTTGAAAAAATAAAATATTTAATGAAAAACCGGGTCATTAAGTTAATGTCTCTTTTATTGATCTTCTTTTTTTTCTTGCCGGATGTTCATGCTCAATTGGGCAAAATTACTTTTGATTTACAAAAAGACAAACCGCAAAAATTTAAAGATAAACCGCTTCGGTCAGAAAAGCCGCAGGATAAAAAGCTACGCCTTGTAGGCAGATTTGTTCAGAATACTACAAGCCATTACAATTATTTTTTTAATGCTAACAATAAAATTAATTCGACCATCGAAATGGCCAGGATGGCTACAAAAGATGATTATTCTCAATTGCTGCCATATTACAGTTATTCGTTAGATAATACGGCTGCTCAAAAGACACAACTCGATTCTGTAATTCTGGA
The DNA here is from genome assembly GCA_963815085.1 of uncultured Chitinophagaceae bacterium. Classification (GTDB taxonomy): domain Bacteria; phylum Bacteroidota; class Bacteroidia; order Chitinophagales; family Chitinophagaceae; genus Ginsengibacter. The sequence goes on from CAWFFT010000052.1 coordinate 14,936, forward strand.
ATCAACTGCCGGTATTTTACTTCATGATCTTCGAACCAACTGGGTTGATAATTTTTATCTGCTAATAGGAGAAGCTTACTATTTGCGAAAAGATTTTGATTCTGCCTCAATGACTTTTCAGTTTATCAATTATAATCTTTCCCCAAAAAGTAAGAAAAGTGATGATCAGGAAGTTGTAGGCAGCAATGAAAATTCAAATGCTTTAAGTATTTCAACCAAAGAAGACAGAAATATTGTTGATAAAGCTTTCTCAAGGCCTCCAAGCAGAAATGACGCTTTGGTTTGGCAGGTACGTACACTTACAGATTTGGGCGATTACCCGGAAGCGGCAGGATTGATAAATACTTTGCGGAACGATCCACAATTTCCTGCAAGGCTGGAGCCATACTTCCAGGAAGTACAGGGTTATTGGTTTTTTAAACAAGAGATGTATGATAGTGCAATTGTTTACATCCAAAATTCTATTCCTAATTCTTTGGATTTACAAGACCAGGCAAGGCGCGAATATTTACTTGGACAGCTTTATGAAATGAATCATAACCAGGATACTGCTAAAGATTATTACAATTTAGCAATAAGGCACACTACCGATCCTTTAATGGATATTTATGCGAATCTTAACCAGGCCAAAATGCTGAAAAGTAATGATCCGGCTGAAATTGACAAGAGTATCGCCCGGTTATTACATATGGCACATAAAGATAAATTTGAGCCATATAGAGATATTATTTATTATTCTGCTGGTGAAATAGCCCTGCTAAAACCGGATACTACTGCCGCACTTTCATTTTATAAAGCTAGTACGGTTTATAATGAAAATAATCTGTCTTTAAAAAATCAAGCATTCCTGAACCTGGCAGAAATTAATTATCAATTGAAGGATTATAAGCAATCTTATAATTTTTATGATAGTCTGCAGGCTGGTGATTCAGCATTGAAAAATTTTGCCGATATACAACTAAGAAAAAATGCTTTAGCACAGGTTGTAAAGAATCTTAATGTAATCGACAGGGAAGACAGTTTACAATTGATTGCCGCAATGCCTGAAACAGAAAGAAACAATTTTCTGAAAAAACTATCCAGGAAGCTAATGAAGGAGCGGGGAATAAAAGCGGATCAAAATAATTATAATTCTTCGGCTGCATTCTTTAATAAACAGACTCAAACGCAGGATTTTTTTGGAAATAATACAAGCAAAGGCGACTGGTATTTTTATAATAACTCTGTAAAAGCACAAGGCTATAGTGAATTTAAAAGAGTTTGGGGAAAAAGACAAAACGTCGATAATTGGCGCCGGGTTTCATCTGCGAATCAAAATTCTATAGCCAGTAATACCAATCAAAATGGGAATTATGGAGATCCAATGGCGCCACAAACAGAAACAATAAATGAAGAACCAATTGAAACTCCTTATCAGCAGGATGTTTCAGTAGAGGGATTGCGCGCAAACCTTCCACTTACTGAGCCTTTACTCGATACAAGTAATTCAAAAATCGCCCGTTCGTTATTCCAGGTTGGTAAAGATTATCAAAATCTTTTGGAAGATTATTCAGCGGCTATTGATGCTTACCAAAAATCTTTAAAACGCTTTCCGGATAGTTTGTACAATGGTGAATTGTATATGAACTTGTCATATTGCTACCAAAAAACAGGTAATCAGCAACTGGCTGATTATTATAAAAACCTGTTGTTGAAAAATTTCAATGATAGTAAATATGCAATGCTCGTTTCTCATCCTGAAGCCTTTAATCCATCTAAAAAAGATACCGCTGCAGAGAACAGGTATGATAATATTTATAACTTATTCATCGAAGGAAACTTTGATAAAGCTATTAAAGAAAAGAATGTTGCGGACAGTTTATATGGACAGAGTTATTGGAATCCGCAGCTACTTTACATCCAATCAGTTTATTATATTAAAAAACGCGAGGATAGTTCTGCAAAGAAAATATTACAGCAAATAGTTGATAAATATCCGAATTCGCCAATGAAAGAAAAGGCAACTACCATGTTGGATGTTTTAGGTAGAAGAGACAGCATTGAACATTATCTCACCAATCTAAATGTAGAAAGGGAAAAAGAAGATTCGCAGGTTGTTGTTTTTGATGATTCAAAACCAGTAAAGAATTTAAATGCCCCCATTACACAAATAGAAAATCCGCAAGTACAGAATCAAAAAGTGGTAGCCGGAAAAGCAGAATTAGCTCCCGGGAAAAAGTTGCCGCCGCCGGTTAAGAAATCTGGCTTTACATTTGATCCTCTTGATTCGCAAAATGTGGTAATGGTGCTTACAAAAGTGGACCCGGTTTATAGCAGCGAGGCTAGAAACGCATTCAACAGGTTTAACAGCCAAAGCTATAGTACCAATAAAATTCAGATCGTAAAAGATACTTTAGATAGTGAACGAACTTTATTGGTGTTTTCTCAATTTGCAGATGCAGATGAAGCAATGAAATACCGTGATAAACTGAAGCAGGCGTCACCAACTCAAATTTCATGGTTACCTGCTCAGAAGTATGCATTTTATATTATTTCAGACAGTAACCTTGCAATCTTAAAAGAAAATAAAAATTTACAGAACTATATCGACTTGCTGAATAATAAGTACCCTGGAAAATTTTAAACTTTTTCTGTCAGCGAAATTTAATACTTTTCCGTTTTTAAAGAATTGATAATGCAAAATCCTCCCAGGAAAAAAGAAAACAAAAAGACTAAAATAAAGACGAGTGTAAAAATCTTATGGACATTGGTTGCCGCCGGATTTGCACTTTTTATTGTAGTACTTGCCTCTGCTTATTTTGGTGTTTTTGGCAAATTACCTTCGCTTCAGGAATTAGAAAATCCACAAGCAAACCTTGCTACAGAAATTTATGCGAACGACGGCAAAACGTTGATGGGAAAAATTTATACAGAAAACCGGGTGTCTGTTGATTATAAGAACATTTCAAAAAGCGTGATAGATGCTTTGATCTCAACGGAGGACATTCGTTTCTATGAGCATTCGGGAATTGACCCGATCGCGTTAGGACGTGCGGTAAAAGGTTTTGGAAAACAAGGTGGTGCAAGCACGATTACGCAACAATTGGCAAAAAAAATTCTTGGGCAGGAAAATCACGTTCCTGTTTTAGAAAGAGGAATCGATAAAATTAAAGAATGGATTGTTGCCCTAAAGCTCGAGCGCAACTTTACCAAGCAGGAAATTATTGCTTTGTACCTCAACAGAGTTTCATGGTTAAACGTGTATGGAATCAGGAATGCCTCTTTGGTTTATTTTCAAAAAGAACCTTCAGAACTTACACCGGATGAAGCCGCTTTGTTGGTAGGAATGTTAAGCGGCCCCGGAAGATATGATCCGCGGCATAATCCGAAAGCCGCCCTTGCCAGAAGAAATTTGGTGTTAGATCGTATGGTTACCAACAACGATCTTCCTGCTTCTGAAGCAGCAGTATTAAAGAAAAAACCGCTTGATATAAAGTATAAGTTGGTTAGTGAGAGCCAGGGAATTGCTCCCTATTTTCGTTCTGTTCTTGTAAAAACGCTTGACGATTGGTGTAACACACATAAAGATCCTGTAACTGGTGAAAAGTATGATCCTTATAGGGATGGATTGAAGGTATATACAACCATTGATCCTAAAATGCAATTATATGCAGAAGAAGCGGTAGTTAAGCATATGACATTAATGCAAAAGAAGTTTAACCGCCAACTTCCAAAAAATGTATGGAAAGGAGAAGAATATATTTTGAATAATGCTATGAAGGAAAGTGAGCGTTGGAAAAACATGAAAGAAAACGGGGCCACGGCTGCTGAAATCAAAAAATCATTTCATCAACCTGTGAACATGAAGATTTTTGCGTGGAACAAGAAACGGGAAACAGATACAGTGATGACACCGCTTGATTCTATTAAATATTGCAAAGAAATGATGCAAACCGGTTTTTGTGCGATGGATCCTGTCACAGGAGAAGTGAAGGCGTGGGTTGGCGGAATTGATTTCAAGTGGTTCAAATATGATCACGTAACAGCTAACAGACAGGTGGGTTCAACATTTAAACCAATCCTTTACACACTGGCAATAACCGATGCAGGAATGACGCCCGATAGTTATATTGGTGGCAAGCCGATCACACTTGCTAATAAAACAATCACTGGTCCAGGTGGAACAATGGCCTATTGCCTTGCGAAATCAATTAATGTGGCCGCTTTTGACCTCATGAGCCGGATTGGTCCGAAAAAGACGGTTGAATTTGCGCATGAGTGTGGAATAAAAAGCAATATCCCCGAAGTGCCTTCAATTGCATTGGGCTCCGCTGATATTCAGTTGATTGAAATGTTGCAGGCATACACAATGTTTCCGAACAGAGGTTTTAATACCGAGCCGGTTTACCTGACAAAAATTGAAGATAAAAATGGAAATGTATTGGAAACATTTGAGCCAAAAGTGAAACAAGTGATAAGCGAGGTAGATGCTTATACAATGGTAAAAATGATGGAGGGAGTGGTGAATTTTGGTACCGGCGGTTCAATGCGTTGGCGCTATGGAATTCAAAGTGATATTGGCGCTAAAACCGGAACTACCAATGATAACACCGACGGATGGTTCATGGGCTACACACCGCAACTGTTGGCCGGTGTGTGGGTGGGCAATGATGATCCTTTCCTCCACTTGCCAAAGTATGGAACCGGCGGAGGTAGCGATATGGCAATGCCTGAATGGGCTTATTTTATGAAAAAAGTATATGCTGATAAATCTCTCGGAATTGATCCAAAAGCAACATTTCAAAAACCTGTGGAACTGAATAACAATCCAATTTATGCAGATCAAAATTTTGCCACACTTTCGCAGGAAGGACAAGGTTATGATTCGGCTGATGTGCAAGGAAATGGTAACGCAGATGATTATGCGGCACCAACCGATGTTCCTGTAGAATCAGATTTTACTCAACCTGCTGCTCCGGAAAAAACAACACCTAAAGAAACAGCAAAACCAATAGGCCCAAAAAATTATATACCTGCTCCCCCAGCCTCAAACCAATCTGAAAAAAAGCCAAAAAATGTTATGCCAAAACGTACTACCAGCAATAGTAATGATTATTAGAAAGCAGGAAGAACAAAAACTGAGGTAAAGAATTGAATGTATAAAGAGGTAGCTGGCCAGCAACAATTTTGCGGGTAGACAAACAAATAAAGAAAATTTTTGTTTTAGGTTATAACAGTAATGCATAAACGCAGATTACTGAATATTATGAAGGCATAATTGTTGGCTGCTCGGGCAGTTTATGTGCTTCTTCCTGGCTGGCATATTCATCAATTGGTTCCGGTAAAATCTTTACCACTGAATGTTGTAATGAAATAACAGCAGACGCTGAATACAGACCGATTCCGTCGCCGGAAAAAGCATAGTCCATTAAAGTAAGTTTTACTTCTCCATCAATAGAAAGTTCGATGTAATTTCCATAATGAATCAGCCTGAAATTGAATGTATTTTCTTCATTCATTTTAAAAACGCCGATTTGCAGTTCGTTAAAAATAAAATTTTGACGAACGTCGAGCGGATTAAAACCCCATGCTCTCATCTGCAATAAGCCATTTTGAACATCAAAAGAAATAAAATAGCCGTTACCGTCATCGTCAATATCACTTACCAATCCCAGCTTTCCCATTCCTTCAACGGTTAACAATCCTTCCCAGATGAAACTGGTTGATGGTTTTTTAAAGGCAAATATTT
>CAWFFT010000053.1:0-29615 GCA_963815085.1 uncultured Chitinophagaceae bacterium
AGCTTTGATCCCATTGTATAATACATGGTGTATGGTGGAAAAGATGCAACTGAAAAAGATTTGGTTTTTTCTTCAGTTAATTCCTATCGCCGGGCAATTTATCACTATCTGGATCAATATAAAATTTGTGGAGCACTTCGGGCGCTTTGGCTTGTGGCATCATTTTCTTACTGTTTTTTTTCCTTTTATATATTTCCCCTACCTCGGCTTTTCTGACCAGGAAAGATATGCGGGTACTTTGGTTGTTAATAATTACAAGAAAGGGGTTATACGTGAATGGGTAGACGCGGCTGTTTTTGCTATTGTAGCGGCTACGCTTATACGAACTTTTGTTTTTGAAGCTTACACAATTCCTACGCCTTCAATGGAGAAAACTTTATTGGTAAATGACTTTTTGTTTGTGAGCAAGTTCGCTTACGGGCCAAGACTCCCGAATACACCGCTGGCGCTGCCTTTCATGCATCACACTATTATCGGAACGAATACAAAATCGTACGTAGAATGGATTCACATTCCTTACATCCGGTGGTTTGCAAAACCCGTACAACGAAAAGATGTGGTGGTATTTAACTTCCCGGTAAATGATACACTCATCAATGATGCACAACACGGATCTCAAATAACCTATTACCAGGAAATCCAGGGAAGAATGATGGCAGATCATATTTCTGAGCAGGAAGCGCGGCAACGCGTTCTTGATCAATATGGCGACCTGATTATTACCAGGCCGGTTGACAAAAGAGAGAATTTCATTAAGAGATGTGTGGCAATTGCAGGGGATACCTTACAAATAAAAAACAGGATTGTTTATATAGATGGTGTAGCTCAACCTTTACCGGAGTATCATGAATTTAATTACCTGGTGACCACTACAGGCCCTCTTGATCCTGAACAACTGAATAGTATTGGTATTCATGATACGGATGACCAAAACAAAAACCAGGTACAGATGGTAGGAACAAACTCTTACATAATTGGAATGAGCGATGGAGAAAAGCTACAGTTGAAAATGCTTCCGATGGTAAAAGATATTCAACCACAACCATTAGCCACGTATGATAAAAGCCCTTTTTTATTTCCTTATGAGGCAGACAATGGCTGGACGGTAGATGATTATGGTCCGATATGGATACCTAAAAAGGGCGCCACCATTCAATTAAATCCTGAAAATGTAAGGCGTTACCATCGTTGTATCGACACTTACGAAGGCAATAAATTTGAAGAAAAGAACGGGCAATATTTTATTAACGACAAGCCTGCTACTTCCTATACTTTCAAAATGAATTATTACTGGATGATGGGAGATAACCGGCATAATTCGCTGGATAGCCGCTACTGGGGCTTCGTTCCGGAAGATCATATTGTAGGTAAAGCTTCGCTTATCTGGTTTAGCTATGGCAACAATGGAATCAGGTGGAGCAGGATTTTCAGAGTAATTCATTAAAGTAGTATAAGCGGCTAATCGATTGCCTTTTACTGTTTAACGTAATGACTTCATTGTTGGACAACCGTGAAGATTTATTTCTCGAAACTTAGGCAGTATTTTGTAAAATTGGTACTAGGCCTTGATTGATATTTTTCTTAAAAGAATATTCATCAGTAACAAAGAAAAGTTCTGTAATTTCGTCACTGAAAGCATATTTTAAGTTTTTTGTTTGCTATATAACTATATTTAAATATTGCTTACTATTATTTATTTTACATAATAATATAATTGTATCAAACTCACGTTAATTTAACTCAAAGCTTATTCTAAAATGAAAAAGTTACACTCAATAATTATGAAGGTTATATTTCTCTTGGTTCTGCACTTGTATTTCTTCGCAGCTTCTGCTCAAATCACTTTCAAAAAGATCACTCTTTCAGATGTATTCGTAGGAGAAGGAGTTTCTGTGGGAGATTTTAACAAAGATGGTCATCCTGATGTAGCAGCCGGCCCTTACTTGTGGATGGGGCCAGACTTTACCACCCGTTACCGGATAGGGCCTAAAGGTGATGAAAGTTACCCAATAACTACCTATGCCTATTATGATAATACAGTCCGCCCCTATGATATAAACAATGACGGCTGGCTTGATATTCCGGTTCAGATGGGTCTGCGAAATTTTACCTGGTTGGAAAACCCGGGAAAGGGAAAGCAGGGACAATTATGGAAGGAAAATACACTTGGTGCTGGAATGGGAGGAGAAAGCGCCCAGTTTTACCCGCTTTTCAGTGACGATAAAAATGTATTGATTGCTTACGACAATTTAAGCGGTGGATTTGACGGTCCGCTTTCATGGAGCGAATTTGACGAATCGAAAGGCAAATGGACTTGGCATATTGTTTCCGAAAAGAAATACAAAGCTAATTCACATGGGATAGGAGTAGGTGATATAAACGGAGATGGGCGAAAAGACATTGTGGTACTGGATGGCTGGTATGAACAGCCTGCTTCCTTAAAAGGTGATCCCATCTGGAAGTACCATCCATATCTATTCAGTTTCAACCCCTATCACAGCGTAGAAAATCTTGGAGGTAGTATGATGTTTGTGGATGACATAAACGGAGATGGAAAAGCAGATGTAATTTCTGCCCTCGAAAGTCATGGTTGGGGTCTCGCCTGGTTTGAACAAATAAAAAAAGGGGATAGCATTACCTTCACGCCCCATATGATAATGGGTAGCGATGAAGAAAAAGATAAATACGGAGGGGTGGCCTTTTCTCAGTTACATAGTTTGGGATATGTGGATTTGGACGGCGACGGACTGAAGGATATTGTAACGGGTAAACGCTATTTCGCTCATAATGGTGTGCCAGACAAAGATCCTGATCCACATGGTCAGGCCGTACTGTATTGGTTCAAACAGACTCGTACTTCCAAGGGCACCACTTTTGTACCCATGCTAATTGATTCGACAGCAGGTAGTGGTACCAGTATGGAAGAACTGAAAGATATGGATGGAGATGGCCGTCCGGATATTGTCACCAGTTCTAAAAAAGGAACCTATATATATCTCACCAGGGGGCATTAAATCACGTTAAACTGACCGAAATGCAGTTAAGAAATCTTGATAATGAACCTTAAACGAAATCAGGAATAACTCTTATTTGGTTTTATTATTCAGAACTACATTAACTCCTTTCTCGAGGTTTGCTTTAGAAGTTTCAGCAAGAATAAAAGTTTCATAATAGGCTTTTATAAATGCGGTTAAAGGTGTAGCGATCAAAGCACCGAGCAAACCAAAAGCGCTAGCCATTGCAAGCATTACAAACAAGGTAGAAACAGGATGTAAATTCATTGCTGACGCCCTTATTTTTGGTAATAAAAAGTCACCGCTAATTTCATCAAATGCGATGTAAAAAATGAGTACCCAAAGTGCAGTCATGGGGTGTATGGATAAAGCAACGAGGGTAGGCGGAATCGCCATAAGATAGAATCCTAATTTAGGAATCATTTCAGCAAATAATGTCAGGCCGGCCCAGACCCATACACCTGGGATTCCCATAATGGATAAAAAAATAAAAACCGCTACAGCCTCAATAAAGCCGACGATCAGGTTTGACCAGACCCATCCTACCATCATTCGGGAAGCGGTTGCTAAAGCATTTGCCGCTTTAGTACGTTTTTCTTTTGGGAAAATAAGCAGATAAGTTTCTATTAGAGGTGCAGGATTAATAAGCATATAGGCAACGATGCTAAAAAAAACTACCAGGAAAAAAATTCCACCAATTACCGAAAATGAAAATCTACTCACACTGGTCAGGAGATTAGTGACAGATGGAAGATCATTTACAATATCGGAATGAGCTATTAGTTTTTGTTGCAGTTGAGGGTAATCTTTCAATAAAGAATTAACGCGTTCCTGAAGTGCAAAATAATAATCAGGAAGATTTGAAATCAGGGCCGTAATCTGTGTAAGAATTCGCGGAATTACCAGCCAGCCAATGAAAAACAGGAAAAGCAACATTGCGAAAAATACAATCAAAGCAGCTACAGGCCGCCGGATATTCTTTGACATTAACCATGTGGTTGGTGTATTCAAAACAAGTGTAAGCACAACAGCAAAAAAAAGAGAAACAAAACATTGATAATCTCAAAAGCAAACCATAAACCTAAAATCACGGCTGCTGCGACAAATATCAGCCGCACATTTTTTTTGTATTTTTCTTCCGCTGAGCTTTGCATATAATTTTACCGGAATTATTAGAACGCAGTTATAGAATATATTACAAAAAATACTTTTTCACAAAGTGTGCCAAAGTGGAAAAGAGGATTGAAGAAAGCAACGATTTATGCGCTTTGTTTAGTAAAAGTTTGGTTTTAAAAGATGCGAACTGCTCTTAGCCAGGTAGAATTATTGAGTGTGAAAAATATTCGCTTTTTACAGTACAAGGAGTTCTTAACTTTTTAATACAAAATTAAAAAGTATAGTACCGCTTTCGATATCACTTTGTGCAGGTGGAAATTTTAATTGCCTGGCTTTTTCTATAGCGATACTGCGTAGTTGTGAATTGGAAGTCGTGGTTCCTTTAGCGACGACAGCGCTGGTAACGGTTCCTGCAGCGTTTACTTTTATGTCTACATAAACTTTCGCGTTTTCATTAAAATCTCCCTGCATATTTGGGAAATGAATTGGGCGTCTTCCGGACAAACCACGAACTACACTAAAACCACTTTTTCCGCCGGGAGAATTTCCATAAGCATCAGGGCTTCCGTCCGGACTTCCGGCATCGCCGTTGCCCGGTTTGTAACCCTGGTTACGGTAACCATTATCTTCCGCAGCACCGTTTCCGCCATTCCCGTTTCCTCCTTTGTATAAAGGAATTTTAGGTTTAGGAGGCGCCGGGTTAGGATTTACAACGGGGGAAGGATGAACATTTTTTGAAGCGGTAGTAACGCTTTTTTTATTTTCGATTTTAGCTGTCTCGTTTTTCTTCTCAGTTTTTACAACCGGCGCGGCATCTTTATTATCACTTTCGTCTGCCTGTATATTTTGAGAAGGTTCCTCACGCACCTTTCTTGCAGATTGGCGTGAAGCAACGCTTTGATTATCCGGAGCGCGTTCACCTTTAACCAAAGGTTGCACATTGCCCATTCCTTCCTGCTCATTACCGAGATTTACGTCAATCAAATCCATAACGGTAGGAGTGGGAGGCACCTGCATGGGCCATGTATAAAAAATGGCGAATATCAGGAACACACCACACACCATGGCAGTGTATAAGAAAGCCTTGCGGTTTTTTGCGGCTTCAAATTCATGATTAATTAATGCTGCGTCCAATGGGTTTAGTTTTTCTCAGTTTCAAATTTAACGAATGCACAAAAATATTCAAGTTTGTAAATGTTAAAAGAAAAAGTTTGAGACATAAATTTTCAAGACTTGCTTACTTACTGTTCTTGTGTTTTACTTCTTACTTCTTTTTCCAAAAAGCAAACTGCCAATTCGCACCATATTGCTTCCTTCTTCAATGGCAATTTTATAATCCGCACTCATGCCCATACTTAGAGTGTTGAATGATGAATGGTGAATGTTGAATTGGTCAAAGATTTCTTTTAAACTTTGAAATTCGGTTCTGACAATTTTTACTTTATCAGTAAAAGATGCCATTCCCATTAAACCCTTTAGGGAAACATTTTTAAATGATTTTTCTTCATTCGTGGTATTCTCGAAATTCGTGGTTTGTATTATTTCTTTGAGTTCATTTTCATCCAGGCCAAACTTGGTTTCTTCCTTTGCAATATGAACCTGCAAAAGACAATTAATAATACGATTATTTTTTGCACCCTGCTTATTAATTTCCTTCAATAATTTTTGGCTGTCAACACTATGAATAAGGAAGATGAAAGGTGCGATTAATTTTACTTTGTTCGATTGCAAATGACCGATGAAATGCCAGCGAATGTCTTTGGGAAGTTGCTGCTGTTTTTCAACCAACTCCTGTACATAATTTTCACCAAAATCTCTTTGGCCGAGATTATACAACTCTAAAATCTCTTCAACAGGTTTTGTTTTTGAAACCGCTACCAAGGTTACGTTTTTCTCTTCCAGGTCCGATACAATTTCTTTATATTTTTCTGAATTCACCGCCACTTTTACTGTCTTTTAATTTTCACATTTGCCAATTTTCACATTTGCTAATTATTTAAGAATCCCCCTGCTGATCACAATCCTTTGCACTTCGCTTGTGCCTTCATATATCTGTGTAATCTTGGCATCGCGCATCATTCTTTCCACATGATATTCTTTTACATAACCGTATCCGCCATGTATCTGCACCGCTTCTGTTGTACTCCACATTGCTGTTTCACTCGCATACACTTTCGCCATCGCCGCACTTTCTGTATAATCTTCTCCGTGATCTTTTTGCCATGCAGCGCGTAAACAAAGTAATCTTGCTGCGTCAATTCTTGTTGCCATATCTGCAATCTTAAATTGAATGATCTGATGATTTCTTATTTCTGTGCCAAATGCTTTTCGTTCTTTTGAATAAGCAATTGCCCTTTCCATGGCGCCCGATGCAAGTCCCAGCGCCTGCGAAGCAATCCCAATTCGTCCTCCCGATAAAGTTTGCATTGCAAATTTAAAACCAAAGCCATCTTCACCGATACGATTTTCTTTAGGCACTTTTACATCTGTAAATGAAATGCTGTGCGTATCACTTCCCCGAATTCCTAACTTATTTTCTTTGGCGCCTACCTTTATCCCAGGCCAATCTTTTTCAACAATAAATGTATTGATACCATGGCTTCCTTTTTCAGGATGCGTTTGTGCCATTACCAAATAAACGGAAGCAGAATTTCCATTCGTAATCCAGTTTTTTACGCCATTGATTATATAGTGATCGTCCTTTTCTTCAGCAGTAGTTCTTTGTGAAGTAGCGTCACTTCCAGCTTCCGGCTCACTTAATAAGAATGCACCAATGTATAATTCGCCGTCTTTTTTTCCCTGCGCCAGCGGTGTCAAATATTTTTTCTTTTGTTCTTCAGTACCAAAAGCTTCCAGCCCATAGCAAACCAAACTATTGTTTACACTCATACAAACGCTTGTGCTGGCATCAACTTTACTGATTTCTTCCATTGCCAAAACATAACTAATGGTATCTAATCCGCTACCTCCGTATTCCACAGGAACCATCATTCCCAGGAATCCGAGGTTGGCCAGTTTCATCACCTGCTCATAAGGAAATTTTTGATGTTCATCACGTTCAATTACGCCCGGTAAGCATTCACTGTTGGCAAAATCCCTTGCTGCCTGCCTGATCATCAAATGTTCTTCTGATAAAGTGAAATCCATATTAAATTTTTAGATGGTGCAAAAGTACATGAATTAAACTACTGGGTTTGAGGCGGTCTTCGAAAGGTTGGCAACCGGTTAATCTTCTATATATCAGTTAATTTTCACATTTTTACATTATCACATTAACTTACCTTCGCAGCCAAAATTTTTTAAAGTTAGCATGCAGCCGGAAGTAAATACAAAACAAATCAACGAAATCAGCAAGCGCAGGACATTTGCGATCATTTCTCACCCGGACGCCGGTAAGACTACGCTTACTGAAAAATTCCTGTTGTTTGGCGGTGCCATTCAAACTGCCGGTGCTGTAAAAAGCAACAAGATTAAAAAACACGCTACTTCGGATTTTATGGATATCGAAAGGCAGCGTGGAATTTCTGTGGCCACTTCGGTAATGAGTTTTGAATACAAAGATATTTTGATTAACCTGCTGGATACGCCAGGTCACAAGGATTTTGCGGAAGATACTTACCGCACTTTAACAGCCGTTGACAGTGTAGTGTTGGTTGTAGATTCAGTGAAAGGTGTGGAAGAACAAACGAAAAGGCTGATGGAAGTTTGCCGCATGCGTGATACGCCTGTAATTGTATTTGTAAACAAACTAGATCGGGACGGGAAAAATCCTTTTGATCTTTTGGATGAAATAGAATCTGAATTAAATATTGAACTTCATCCTTTAAGCTGGCCCATTGGAATGGGAAAAGATTTTAAGGGCGTTTATAATTTATACGATAAAAGCCTCCTTTTGTTTACTCCGAATCAAAAAACAACTGAGCAGGATCTTCCAATTGCAAATATCAACGATGACATTGTTGCACAGAAATTAGGCGAAAAAGATGCGGCGCATTTGCGTGAAGACGTGGAATTAATTGAAGGCGTTTATGAAGAATTCAACCGGGAAAAATACCTGGAGGCAAAAGTGGCGCCGGTATTTTTTGGGAGCGCTATCAATAATTTTGGCGTAAAAGAATTACTGGAAACTTTTATCCGCATAGCGCCATTGCCACAGGAAAGAGAAGTTACAACAAGGATTGTGGAACCCCTGGAAAATAAATTCAGTGGGTTTGTTTTTAAAATACACGCTAATCTTGATCCCCGTCATCGCGACAGGATTGCCTTTTTAAGAGTTTGTGCCGGAAAATTTGAGCGCAATAAATATTTTCATCATGTGCGTCTAAGCAAGAACGTTAGGTTCAGTAATCCTTATACTTTTTTAGCAAGAGACAAGGATATTATCGAATCAGCTTATCCCGGCGATGTGGTTGGTTTATTCGATACCGGCAATTTTAAAATAGGTGATACGCTTACCGAAGGCGAAGATTTTTATTTCACCGGAATTCCATCTTTTTCACCGGAAATTTTTAAAGAAGTGGTGAATAAAGATCCGATGAAAACCAAGCAGCTTGAAAAAGGATTGATTCAATTGACTGATGAAGGAGTGGCCCAGCTTTTTACTCAATTTGGGGGCAATAAAAAAATCATTGGTTGTGTGGGTGAGTTGCAGTTTGAAGTGATTCAATATCGCTTGTTGAATGAATATGGCGCATCAGTTCAACTTAACTCTCTTCCGTATTATAAAGCTTGTTGGATCACCTCAAAAGATCCTAAAAAACTGGAAGATTTTATAAGATTCAAATCTGCTAACATCGCTAATGACAAAGACGGACATTTGGTTTACCTCGCGCAAAGCGAATGGTTTTTGAATACCGAAAGAACGAATAATCCGGATATTGAATTTCATTTTACAAGTGAAATTCATAAGTAAGAATTATCTTAATAAGATATTGATTCTTCATCGGATTATTTAATAGGGAATTGATTACAAATGAGTAAAAATCTAAAAATTCATTTCTCTAAAAATAAAAATCTTAGTTAAAAGTTCATTTACTGTTTAATTGATTTTTAAATAAAAAACCGCTTCAAAAAATGAAACGGTTTTATTTATTTGAATTTTATATTAAATCAACGGTGGAACTTCTTCCGGAACCTGGTGAGGAGGTTCCATATCTTCAGGCGGATATTTTTCAGGGTTTCTTAGACGGCTGTGATGGCGGCTATATCCGAAATAAATAACGAAACCAATAAGCAACCATCCAAAAAGACGTGCCCAGTTGGTCCATCCTAATCCAAAGATCATCGCTGCACAAACCAAAATACCACAAATAGCAATTACTTTCACAGCAGGCACTCTGAAGCCTCTTGGAATTTCAGGATGTTTTACGCGCATGATCCAAACACCGGCGCATACAAGTATAAAGGCAAACAGCGTTCCGATGCTTGTCATGTCACCTACGATATCGCCGGGAATTAAAGTGGCAAAAGAGCCAACCAGCAAAAGGAAGATTAGGTTCGATTTGTAAGGGGTTTTGAATTTTGGATGAATATCAGAAAATACGCGTGGAACCAATCCGTCTCTGCTCATTGAATAGAACACACGTGATTGTCCCATCAGCATTACAAGGATTACGGAAGAAAATCCTAAGAGGATGGCTATCGTTACCAAATTACTCAGCCATTGAAACGCCGGAACCCAAACACCGCCAACCATGGAGCCTTTCATGTGCTCAATCGCATACACAACCGAAGCCTCACTTCCTGTCGTTCTGAATTCTTCAACGGAAGCCACGCCCGTAAGTACATACGAAAAGAGAATATATAAAATGGTACAAATAACCAATGAACCTAAAATACCGATTGGCATATCCTTGCTCGGGTTTTTGGTTTCCTGTGCGGCCGTAGAAACTGCATCAAAACCAATGAAGGCAAAGAACACGACGCCCGCCGCACCAAGGATCCCGAGAATTCCTCCATAGTGATAAGAGATTCCCATATGATCGGTATAGATCGTTGGTTCAGGTATGAATGGCGTATGATTTTCCGGCTTCATATATTGCCAGCCAACAACGATTACCACTATAACAATGGCTACTTTTAAAAGCACAATAATGCCATTCACTACCGCCGATTCCTGCATGCCTCTTATCAATAAGAGCGAAAGGATGATCACAATGCCAAGCGCAGGAAGATTCACAATTCCATGGTGCAAATGATCCGTCGAGACATTAAACGGCGAATGGCACCATTCATATGGGACTTGAATATGAAATATCTCAAGAAATTTATTGAAATATTCTGCCCACGCAATCGCAACTGTAGCGGCTCCCACACCATATTCCAGCACAAGATCCCAGCCAATGATCCAGGCAATAAATTCACCCATGGTTGCATAGGAATAGGTATAAGCACTTCCGGCAATAGGAATCATTGAAGCGAACTCAGCATAGCATAATCCTGCAAAAGCACAACCTAACGAAGCAATAACAAAACCATAAGTTACTGAAGGGCCGGCATGTTGTGCTGCCGCGGCTGCAGTCCTTACGAATAATCCGGCTCCAATGATGGCGCCTATTCCAAGGGCAATCAGATTTAAAGGGCCTAATGTTCGTTTTAGTGAATTTTCCGTTTCCCCTGCTTCATGCATTAAAGCGCTTACAGGTTTTGTTATAAATAAACTACTCATCGTATTTTGTCGGAGTTTTAATTTTTAAAAGAGTGAAAAATAATGAAATATTGTTAAATTATTGCACAGGAATGTTTCTGACTGGATTTAAACGATATGGAAAAGTAACACATTAATTAAAAATGGGAAGTAAAAAGTTTTGTAAGGGGTGAACAAAAACTTTTCAGCTAAACCAGGAAAACATGCCTTGGCATCAGGTAAATTCTGGTGATTCAGTAATTGGTATATATTATTCAGGGTAACTTCAGTTATTTGCTCCAGTGCTTCTTTGGTAAAAAAGGCCTGGTGTGCAGTTACCAACACATTCGGAAAGCTCATCAGCAATTGCAAAGTATCATCAGCAATAATATTTTCTGAAAGATCACGAAAAAATATTTTTTCTTCCTGCTCATAAACATCAATTCCCAGATAACCTAATTGTTGTTGTTTCAATGCCTCTATCACAGCTTCGGGTATCTATCAGCCCGCCGCGGCTTGTATTGATAAGCATTGCCCCTTTTTTCATAACAGCAAGTGTCTTTGCATTTATAAGATGATGTGTTTGTGGCATCAATGGACAGTGAAGAGAAACAATGTCAGATTGTTTTAAAACTTCGTCAAGAGAAAAATATTTAATACCAATGTCGTTAGTTCCGGGTTGGGTTTTACATCGTACACAATTACGTTGCAACCCATTCCCTTCATGATCTTACAAAACTCAGCACCAATATGGCCGCTTCCGATTACACCAACTGTTTTTCCTTTCATCGTAAAACCAAGTAAACCGTGTAATGAAAAGTTTTGTTCTCTTACACGATTATACGCTTTATGAGTTTTACGGTTTAAAGTAAGTATCATGGCGAGAGCATGTTCTGCTACAGCTTCGGGTGAATAAGCAGGAACCCTGCAAACATTGATGTTATTGGCTTTGGCAACTTTAACGTCCACATTATTAAAACCTGCACATCTTAAAGCGATTACTTTTACTCCTTTTTCTGCCAACACTTCTATTACTTCTTTATTCACTTTGTCATTTACAAAAACGCAAATCGCGTCTGTAGGTTCTACCGCCCGAACGATATGAGGCCCAAGGTGTGTTTCAAAAAAAGTAAATTCAAAGCCAAAATTGCTGTTGCCTTTTACAAAAAATTCTTTGTCGTAAGGCTTGGTAGAAAAAAAAGTGATCTTCATGCCGGTAAAGATAAACAAGCTTTTTTTTACATGAAGTAAACAAACAAATAAACAGTATTTTTATTTTTCCTTCGAACCTTTTGAGTATACACAATAATCAATGCTTTTTGTGCCAAACCTAATAGTAAACAAGGAAAAAAGAAGAATTTTTATTTTGATAAAGTGTTCATCAAAACAACCTATATTAAACACTTTCATAAATCATTAAGTTTTATTGATTTTTTGCAGAACTTGCGAAATAAAATTTATAGGCTGACACGATTCTTTGTTTTCAAAAACTATTTTTTAATGCTATTAATTATTCTCAATTCGTTTTTTTGCCTTGCTTTTGCAGCATTTGCTTATGTTAACCTGAACGATCCTGATGCCTGGTTGTGGGTAAGTATATATATGGTGGCTTCCGTTTGTTGCGGGCTGGCTGTATTTCAAAAATATTTCCCGATTGTGTACCTTGTGGCGATTGCTTTTTATCTTCTATATGCTATTCGCCTTTTTTTTATCAAAGACGGCGTGAGAGACTGGATTGTAAAATACAACAAGCCAAGTATTGTAGAAAGTATGCAGGCGACTAAACCTTACATTGAACAAACAAGAGAGTTTTTTGGTTTACTGATAATCAGTGGCGCATTGGCGATGAATTATTTTGTGGCAACTTAAACTAAAAACTCTGCACGTTATTTTATTATGTACACAGAAACTGATGGAACACTTAATAAAGTGCTAACCTCTGTTATTGAAAAGAACCTTAACGCTGAAAGCTGTAAATGGCTTTTTGATAAAGCTTCAGAGGCTGCGGATAACAACAATAATTACCAGTTGAACCTTACTTTTACTTCCATTCCCCGTCATACCGGTAAGAAAGAAATTGATCTGCAGGAAGCGGATGAAAAAAAGTTAGAATCTTTGTTACCCGGTTTCAGCGTCGAAGGTTGGACGATTGACAGGTTATGCAGGGTATGGTTATTAGGTCAATTAGAGAGCGGTGACGAGAAGGCTTATATAAACCGGATTGAAAACCTGTTTCCGCAGGCTGAGATGAATGAACTGGTTGCATTTATTCTTCTCTTCCCATTCTTGCTTATCCGGAAGCATGGAAATTGCGTTGTGCAGAAGGAATCAGGAGTAACATTGGAACGGTGCTTGAGGCAATCATGTATCATAATCCTTATCCTGCAAATAACCTGGATGAAACCGCATGGAATCAGTTGGTGTTGAAGGCTTTTTTTACTGATAAAGACGTGAATAAGATTGTGGGGCTTGATGAAAGAGCGAATCAGAATTTGGCAAATACGCTTTTTGATTATGTAGAAGAACGATGGGCTGCGGGCCGCACTGTCAATCCGCAGATATGGCGATTAACAGGAAAGTATATCGATGAATCACATTTTTATATGTTTGAAAAATTGATGAAGGAAGGAAGTGAAACCGATAAAAAGGCGGCAGCGCTTGCTTTGAACAATTCCACATTCGAAAAAGCGACTTTGTTATTGGATCAATATCCGCAATTAAAAACTGCCATTGAGCAAAAAAAACTGACGTGGCAAATGTTATACAACTAATAATTAAATAAATTTAAGATTATGTGTTGCAGCAATGAAGAACGTGCTAAAACGGAACCCGAAAAACTTTCGGCAGCAGATTTCTCTTTAATAAAGGGAATGCATTTTTTTGATCCGCATATTCATATGGTTTCAAGAACCACTGACGATTACCAGGCGATGGCTGATGCAGGTGTGGTGGCGGTTATTGAACCGGCTTTCTGGCTCGGGCAGCCGCGAACAGGTGTGGCTACTTTCAGGGATTATTACAGCAGCCTTGTAGGATGGGAAAGGTTTCGCGCCTCGCAATTTGGAATCAAACATTATTGCACGATTGGGTTAAACTCACGTGAAGCCAACAATGAAAAACTGGCCGAACAGGTAATGGAAATTTTGCCTTTGTTTATTTATAAAGAAGGCGTAGTTGGAGTTGGCGAGATTGGCTTTGATGACCAGACTGCTGCCGAAGAAAAATATTACCGGTTGCAACTGGAACTTGCCAAAGAAGCGAGATTGCCTGTACAAATTCATACGCCTCACCGCGATAAGAAGAAAGGTACACAACGCAGCATGGATATTGCAATTGAGCATGGGCTTAATCCTTATTCAGTAATTGTTGACCACAACAATGAAGAAACCGTTAAAGAAGTGTTGGATAGAGGATTTTGGGCGGCTTTTACTATTTATCCTTTTACAAAAATGGGCAATGAGCGGATGGTTGAAATTGTAAAACAATATGGCACCGAACGAATTATTGTAAATTCGGCTGCCGACTGGGGAATCAGCGATCCTCTTGCGGTTCCTAAAACAGCGGCCCTTATGAAAATCCGGGGCATTGAAACGAAGGATATTGAAATGGTTTGCTATCGAAATGCGATTACTGCTTTTGGACAAAGTGGCCAAATCGATGAATCGGATTTTCAGAAAGTTCAAAATATCGATCAATCCCAAAAATTTGAAGGCAATACCGTACTTCGCGGCGGACAAGCGCCACGTATTGATAAATCATCTCTTATTATTAGTTAATTTCCCGGCTTGAAAAAAAGTAAAGGATTTTCTGCAATTAATGAGGCCGGCAAATATAGTTACTTCTGTAGCTGATGTGCTGGCTGGTATTGCTATTTCAGGAGTTACTTGTAAATGGAGATTTGTCCTTAATTATATTTCACCCGATTTTACTTTTATGTATTTCAACCATCGGTTTATATGGAGGAGGCGTTGTTTTTAATGATGTTTTTGACGCAGACCTTGATAAAGCCGAAAGGCCTGAAAGGCCAATTCCGAGGGGAGATATTTCAATAAAAGAGGCATCTTTCTTGGTATTATTTTGTTATTAATCGGGCATGATTGCGGCGTTGTTGGTAAACATTGTGTCTGGACTTACTTGCCTTGTCAATTATTATTGCAGCCTTGGTTTACAATAAATGGGGAAACATAATGCGATTGCGGGTCCTATAAATATGGGATTATGTCGCGGGCTTAAATCTTTTACTGGGAATAAGCATTGTTGCGTCTTTGGTTGCAATCTGGTGGTTTATTGCAATAGTTCCTATAATATACATAGCCGCCATTACAATGATCAGCAGGGGAGAAGTACATGGAGGAACAAAAGCACATTATATTTTGCGGCTTTCTTTTACTGTATAGTAATTGGCAGCATTTTGTATTATATCAACGCGAATGGCAAATGATGTGGTGGGCTCTTGTTTTTTTAGTTCCGTTTGCATGGATGATCTTTTCTGCTTTGATAAGAGCCATCCGGCAGACCTTCTCCGAAAAATATTGGCAAGGCAGTAAAAGCAGGTGTTATAGCTTTGATCCTAATGAATGCTTCATGGGCTGCAGCGTTCGGGGCCATTGCCTTGCTTTCTTAATCTTACTTTTGTTGCCGATTTCTTTATGGCTCGCAAAACTTTTTGCAGTCACATAACAAAACTTTTTATCAAAATATTAAATCCTTTTTTAAGTACTTTGTTTTATGGATTATCTGGAGCAGGCATTTGATGTGCATTTTGATTACAGGGTTTATTTTACAACAGGTATTTTTGATCGCTCTCAATAAAGATTTTGAATTTTTTTTGAAGCAGCAATCTACCGGATGCTTCACTTCAAAAAATTCTTTTTATTATTGATGAAGGTGTTCTGAATACTCATCCGCGGATTGACCGATCAAATCCGATCTTATTTTCAAAATAGTTCCGTTTCTTTGGTAAATGAAATTTTCATAATTCCCGGGGGAGAAGAAGCAAAAAATAATTCCAGATATTTTGATTTGATAATAAATGCGATTGATAAAAATGGAATTGATCGTCATTCATATGTGGCAGCAATTGGCGGCGGCTGCGGTACTTGATGTTGCAGGATTTGCTTCTGCAGTGGCTCACAGGGGAATAAAACATATCCGGATTCCTACAACCGTTTTATCACAAAATGATTCTGGTGTTGGGGTAAAAAACGGCATCAATTATAACGGTAAAAAGAATTTCACAGGAACTTTCGCTCCTCCGGTTGCGGTATTTAATGATGATCGTTTTTTAGAAACCCTCAGTGAAAGAGATTGGCGCTCGGGAATTTCAGAGGCTATAAAAGTAGCGTTAATAAAAGACGCGGATTTTTTTTACCGGATTGAAAAGAATGCAGAAAAATTAGTTGCACGTGATAGAGAAATAATGAATCACTTAATCCGGCGTTGCGCTGCTCTTCACCTGCAACATATTGCTTCCGGCGACCCTTTTGAATTGGGTTCTTCGCGTCCTTTGGATTTCGGTCATTGGAGTGCGCATAAAGTGGAACAATTATCGGGATTTACAATATTGCATGGCGAAGCGGTGGCGATGGGAATTTGTCTGGATACGATTTATTCGGCATTATCAGGCCGTTTGTCAATGGAAAAAGCGGATAGGATTATTCAGTTATTTTTAAAACTGGGTTTTGAAATTACCAACCCATTGTTAGATATTCAGAATGAAAACAGCGAAGTTTTAAAAGGTTTAGAGGAATTTCGTGAACATCTTGGTGGCCGGTTAACTATAATGTTGTTGCGTGATATTGGCGCAGGTGAAGAAGTGCATGATTTGGATCTTCGATTGCTAAAAGAAGCCTCTCAAAAGCTTGGGGAATATTGAGCAGCAAATGAGTAAATGAAAATAAAAAATTAAAGAAAAAGTATGTTTACTGACGCAGGCCATTTAACCTATTGTACCAATATTCATCCCGGGAGAAAACTGGAAGGATCATTTTGCTGCTATCAGGAATAATTTTCCTTTTATAAAAGAAAAAATTTCACCCAATAATTCTCATGGGAATTGGTTTGCGTTTATCCAATGAAGCAAGCCTCGAACTGATAAAAAAAGAAAACCTTATCAGAATTTAAACAATGGCTTAAAGAGCAGGATGCTTATGTTTTTACCATGAACGGTTTTCCTTATGGTGGTTTTCATAATACGATGGTAAAAGATCAGGTACATACGCCCGACTGGACAACTGTTGAAAGAGTAGATTATACTTTGCGTCTCTTCCATATTTTATCAGCTTTATTGCCTGATGGTATGGATGGAGGTGTTTCTACTTCTCCATTGAGCTACAGGCTTTGGTTTAAGACGAAAGAGAGCCTGCAGGATTCCAGGGAAGCCGGCTACCAAAAATATAATTCGTGTAATTGAAAATCTTATTCAGATTCATAATTCAACCAGGAAAATTATTGCACCTCGATATAGAGCCGGAGCCGGATGGAGTATTGGAAACCGGCGAAGAATTTATTGATTGGTTTGAAAATGATCTTCTTCGTTTAGGCATTCCCGTTATAAAAGAAAAATTTAAAATTTCTGCACAACATGCTGAAGATTTGATAAAGAAACATTTGCGTTTATGCTATGACGTTTGCCATTTTGCAATCGGCTATGAACCTCATAAAAAAATGATTAATGAAGTTTTGAAACGAGGGATAAAAATTGGTAAAATCCAGATAAGTGCTGCGTTGAAATGTAAAATGGGTGAAGGCGATAGAGAAAGTATTAAACAAAATTTTGAAAATTTCAATGAGCCAACCTATTTGCACCAGGTAGTTGCCAAACAAACCGTTGGAAAATTATTGCGTTATCCTGATCTTCCGCAAGCATTAAATGAAATAGAAAACCCGCTGGTAATAGAATGGCGGGCGCATTTTCACGTGCCCATATTTCACGAAAAATTTTGATGATTTATTTTCCACACAAGATGAGATTGAAGAAGTGTTGGCAATTCAAAAAGAAGAACCATTTACAAATCATCTTGAAGTGGAAACGTATACATGGGATGTACTTCCGGCAGAATTGAAATTGCCGATGCAGGATTCTATTACAAGGGAATTGCAATGGGTACAACAAATTCTCGATAAATAATTATTGAAAAAAATTGAAAATCGGTAAATGAAAAAAACGGTTGTAATTGATGTGGTGGGCCTTTCTTCATCGTTAATTGGTGAGCACACACCTTTCCTGCAAAAATATGTTGCCAAAAAAAATCTCAGTTTAATAGAACCAATGTTGCCGGCGGTAACCACTTCGGTTCAGTCAACTTATGTTACAGGCAAATGGCCTTCAGAGCATGGGATTGTAGGGAATGGCTGGTACGACCGGGAAGATTGTGAAATTAAATTCTGGAAACAATCGAACAAACTGGTTCATGCAGAAAAGATCTGGGAAAAAGCAAAAAAAGAAGATCCTTCTTTTACGTGTTCTACAATGTTTTGGTGGTACAATATGTATTCGTCGGCTGATTTTTCAGTGACACCAAGACCCAACTACCTGGCGGATGGAAGAAAAATTCCTGATTGTTATTCTCATCCTGCTGAGCTTGCGCGACAGGTTGCAAAAAGAACTTGGCCAGTTTCCATTGTTTCACTTTTGGGGCCCCGGCGCTGATATAAAATCTTCACAATGGATTGCGGACGCTTCCATGCTAACGGATGATTGGCATGATCCCGCTCTTACCTTAATTTATCTTCCACATCTTGATTATTGCCTTCAAAAATTTGGGCCGGATGTAAGTAAGATTTCAAAAGAGTTAAATGAGATAGATAAGGTAGCAGAGCAACTGGTAAATTTTTATGAAAAGAAAAATGCTGAAATAATTATTCTTTCTGAATATGGTATTGGGGCGGTTGATAATCCAATTCATTTGAATCGCTTATTCAGGGAAAATGATTTATTGCAAATTCGTGTAGAAAGAGGTTTGGAATTACTCGATCCCGGTGCATCTAAAGCTTTTGTTGTAGCCGATCACCAGGTAGCGCATGTTTATATTAACGATACTTCTGTCACTGATAAAGTAAAAAAACTTTTAGAAAAAGTGGCTGGGATAGAAAAGGTACTTGATAAACCTGCCCAGAAAAATTATCACATTGATCATGAACGAAGTGGCGACTTTGTATTAATGGCAGATGAAAAAAGTTGGTTCACTTACTATTTTTGGCTGGATGATGCTGTTGCACCTGATTATGCACGCGTAGTTGACATTCATAAAAAACCCGGTTATGATCCTGTAGAAATGTTTATGACTTCAAAACTTCGGGCCGGTTATAAATTATTGAAGAAGAAAGCAGGCTTTCGATATGTTATGGATGTAATTCCTTTGGATGCTACGCTGGTAAAAGGTTCCCATGGAAGGGTAGGAACTGCTGACGAACTTCATCCCGTTATTATTACCAATAGTCCTTTGAATAAAAAGATAATTGCAACTGATGTAGAACAAATAATCTGGAAGCAGCTTTTTTAATCTGTAGTCTTTCGATTCGTTGTTTTTTTAAACAGTAAAGTAATTCATGGTTATCTTTTTTCACTGCCTTCAAAAGATAAAAGGCAGTTTTAAATTGACTTGCTTTTGAATTCTAACATTTGTGTCATGAGAAAAATTTCTTAAGATAAACTTCCGATCCTTATATTATCTGATCTCAGTGTTTCCCCAACCTAAAAAAAGAGGTTATGGTTTTGGGGGATAACTGAAATGAAACTGGAAGAAGATGAAGCCGGCATTAGGAAAGTGTCGAAAAAGATTAATGTGTAAAGTGAAAATAAAGTGAGAAAGATGTACCTTGTTCCTCTTTTTAGTATTGCAGAACCTGGTAGTTATCAGCTACATAAAAGATAAAAAAGATTTTATTCTTTTAAACGAAAATATGACAACGAGACGTTCCTTTTTAAAAGCCGCCACAGTTTTTTCCGCAGGATTAATCGTTGCTCCTTCAACATTTAAAGCCCAAAAAAAATTGATTGGGTTACAACTTTACACGGTTCGGGATGCGATGGCAAAGGATCCGGAAGGCACATTGGCGCGTGTAGCAAAAATCGGTTATAATTCCGTTGAAGGCGCTACGTATACCGGCGATGAAAAGTTTTATGGAATGAAGCCTTCCGAATTTAAAAAAGTTTTAAAAGACAATGGTCTTGTAATGCCCAGCAGCCATTACAGGCTTGGCGAAGATAAAACGAACGGGCAGATGAAAGGAACGATGTTGCACGATTGGGATAAAGCGATTGAAGATGCTAAAGCGGTGGGTTTAAAATATATGATATGCGCATGGCTGTCGCCTCCAGAACGTGGTACTCTTGATCACTATAAAAAGGTAGCGGAAGATTTAAACGCTGCCGGAGAAAAATGTAAAAAAGCCGGAATTCAGTTGTGCTATCACAACCACAACTTTGAATTTGAAAAACAAGCCAATCAATATCCTTATGATATTTTGATGGCAACTGATAAAGACCTTGTAAAAATGGAAATGGATATTTACTGGGTAAGAAAAGCAGGACAGGATCCGATTGCGCTTTTAAAGAAATACCCGGGACGTTATCCGCTGTGGCATGTAAAAGACATGGACAAAACGCCGCAACAAAATTTTACAGAAGTGGGCAACGGGATTATTGATTTCAAGGAGATTTTCAAATATAAAGACCTGGCAGGAATGAAATACTTTTTCGTTGAGCAGGATATAACTCCCGGTGATCCATTTATAAGTATAACTGAAAGTATTAATTATATTAAAAACAATTTGATGTAGGGTGAAGATACGAGACGACTAACGACTGACAACCGACAACCAGGTGAAAGGTAGATTCAGGTTGTTTAGAAGATTCACCATTCACAATTCACCATTCAGAAATTAAAATTCACTTTTATTACTCACAATTAAAATTCATTTATGAAATTATTTTGCTTATTTTTTTCTCTTTTAATTATTTCTCAAAGCAGTTACAGTAAACCAACAAATTCTTCGGTTTTTCAAATCAGGGTATATCATTTAAAAGATAACAACCAGGTAAGGATGACCGACAATTTTTTGAAGGATGCTTACCTTCCGGCTTTGCATCGTTTTGGAATTAAAAATATTGGTGTATTCAAACCAATCAGCAACGATACATCTTCTGACAAACTCATCTATGTGTTGATTCCATTTACTTCTCTGGATCAATGGGACAAAATAAATGATCGGCTTAATGGTGATGCGGCTTTTAAATCCGCAGGAGAAAATTTCCTTCATGCTGATGCTAAAAATCCTCCTTTTCAAAGATTGGAATCTATTTTACTACAGCCATTTTCAGGCCAGGCATTTCTCAACATTCCTAAACAAAAAGATGCGGAAAGGGTTTTTGAATTGAGAAGCTACGAAAGCCCAACCTGGCATCTTGCAGATAAAAAAAGAGCTATGTTCAATAAAGATGAGATGGGGATTTTCAAAAAACTAAGCTTCGATCCGGTTTTTTATGCAAAGGTAATCTCCGGAAGTCGCATGCCTAATCTTATGTATATGCCGATATTTAAAAGTGAGGAAGATAGGACTGCGCAATGGAAACTTTTCTTCAGTGATGCTAAATGGAAAGAAATTTCTGTAGATCCGTCCAATGAAAACAATGTTTCCGTGTCACACGTGGATAGTATCCTTATGCATGCTACCGATTATTCGGATTATTAATTCAACAACATACAACATGTTTACTAAAACGTTTCACTTTCTAAAATTTAGCATTGCTGCTTTATGTATGTTCATCACATCAAATACTTTTGCACAAAAAACGGGAGTTTTTGAAGGGCAGACTGATGTAGGAAAAGTGCTTCACAAAGGCAACGCAGTTTACAATTCATCTTCACAGGATTATTTGGTTTCCGCTTCGGGAAGCAATATTTGGTTTAGTAATGACGAATTTCATTTTGCATGGAAGAAAATGAAAGGTGATTTTATTTTGCGGGCACGTGGAAAATTTTTGGGAAAAGGAGTTGAAGAGCACCGCAAATTTGGATGGATGGTGAGGCAGAACCTTGATACCAGTTCGAAAATGGTGGCTGCGGCGATACATGGAAATGGCCTTACTTCTCTTCAGTACAGGAAAGCGCCGCATACAAATGTGGAACAAAAACAGTTTGATATTAAAGGGCCGGATGTAATCCAGCTTGAAAGAAGGGGAGATACTTTTATAATGTCTGTGGCTCATTTTGGTGACACTTTTATTTCACAACAAATCTCAGATCTGAATTTTGATGGAGATGTTTACGTGGGTTTATTTGTCTGCGCTCATAATAAAGATGTGGTTGAAAAAGCAACGTTTGAAAATGTTCGGATTGTTGTTCCCGCGCCAAAAGATTTGGTGCCTTACAGAACCTATCTCGGCAGCAA
This sequence comes from uncultured Chitinophagaceae bacterium, assembly GCA_963815085.1. Classification (GTDB taxonomy): domain Bacteria; phylum Bacteroidota; class Bacteroidia; order Chitinophagales; family Chitinophagaceae; genus Ginsengibacter. Next base: position 22,150 of record CAWFFT010000053.1, read on the forward strand.
TATTGAGACCATGGATGTAATGACTGGAAAGCGAAAAATATTGTCTTCTGAAAATGTTTCTTTCCAGGCGCCCAACTGGACGAGAGATGGCAAAACATTGATCTATAATTCGAAGGGTTTGTTATATCGTTTTGATATTAAAACGCGTAAAGCTCAATTGCTTCCGACAGGAAATGTGAAAGATATAAATAATGATCATGTAATTTCTTTTGATGGAAAAATGTTGGGAATAAGCGCTGCGGCCCCGAATGGTAAAATTCGATCTACGGTTTATACAGTTCCTATTACCGGCGGCCAACCTAAACTAATAACACCACTTCTTGGCCTTTCTTATTTTCATAGTTGGTCGCCGGATGGCAAGTGGCTAACATACACGGCTAAACGCAATAATGATCCTACATCTGCAGGATTTAATATTTATAAAATCCCATCGAAAGGAGGAAAGGAAATACAACTTACAAATGTAGCTGCTTTGGACGATGGGCCTGAATACAGCCCGGACGGAAAATATATTTATTTCAATTCGGTAAGAAGCGGGTTAATGCAACTGTGGCGCATGAAAACGGACGGCAGCGATCAGGAACAATTGACTAATGATGACTACAACAACTGGTTTGCTCACGTTTCACCTGATGGCAAATGGATTGTTTGTATCACATTTTTAAAAGACGAAGTGAAGCCGGATGATCATCCGTTTTATAAACATGTTTACATACGGATGATGCCTGTTTCCGGTGGCCCATTAAAAGTAATTGCTTATTTGTATGGCGGACAGGGCACGATCAATACGCCAACATGGTCGCCTGATAGTAAAAAAATTGCTTTTGTAAGTAACTCTAAAATGTAAAAACGCGCAGAGAGCCAAGCTCAAATGATTGAAGCTGTTACCATGTTAAAGTTAACGCGATAGTAAAGCAACAAATTTTGATGTTTCCTACAGTCGGCCCGCTTTTTTCAATAGCCAAGCAGGTTACCGGAATTTTATTTCCCTGAAACAGGAAGCGAACAAAAAGACCTGCAAAACATTAAGAAATAATGGAGAGTAAGTAAACGGCTAATTGCTTTTTTTCTCAAGTCTCAAATGTTCGACACCATAGAGTTCAAACTCCAGTTTGTATTTATTCTGGATATCCTCCAGTTCTTTCAAGAGCACTGGGTTAGTGAGCACTTCCATGTCTTCAAGGTCACCATATTTTTCTTTGAAGTCGCGGTCTGCGAGGGCGTAAGGCAAATGATCTTCAACTGCTGAAACGTTGTATTGTTCAACAACAGGATCACACTCATCGTCCAGTTCATGGGAAATACTAAATACAGTTTCCGACATACCTCCGTACCTAAAGGCACCCAACTCAGGCGCTTCAACAAATCCAGTGGCACACACCCTGTTAAATATTTCCCTGACCATTTCCTCATTATCATAAGGGAAGCCAATCATAAGAAAAGAGGCCAGGTACAGTTGCTTAGCCAATTCTCTTAATTCATCAGCAGTAAATGAAATGGTAATGTCTTTCATAATGAAGTTGTTTAATGGTAAGGTAATATGTTTTTCGAAAAATATAGAAATTAGGCTCCATTGATTTAAAGATGGCAACCTTCGTGCTCTCCTGTTTGCAGAAGACTTTTATAATTGAAGATACTTAAATATTGATGTTATTAACTAGAGGTATTAATTTTTTCCTGATGCCTAAGGCGTTCGTTCATCCACTTTATTCGTCAAAAGATTGGTAATAATATTCGTAAATACTTTGGGTTTATCAACGAAAAACAAAACAGTATCGGTTTCTCTTTTGATGCCAAATATTTTTGTTACTTCAACAGGTTTTTTTAAATAAACAACGATATTATGATTTTCTAATCCTTTTAAAAGCGAAATCTTAATTGATTTTCTCTCAATCGGTTTTTTATTTGAGCATTCGATTTTTTCAATATTGTCAAGTTGCAAAAAGGCATCTCCTGCAAGTCCGTTATGAACTTCAAAAGAATGGGCGTTAATAACAATTGGCCTTGCTTTTATAGCCCTGATGTGAGCAAATAATTGCAGGCAGGTATATAAACTTAATCCGGTTATTACCCATGCAATTGGTTGGCTCCATACACTTAAAAGAAAATGAACGCCTGCAGTTTCAACAAGAAAGATAAATAATATTACACCCAAAATTAATGGTAATCCGTTTTCCTGGTACGAAGTGAATTTTGATTGGTAGTTTATTGATTTTTCTTTGACACTAAAAAAAGCATAATAAATTACTGCTATTTCAGATGAAATAATATTTGACACTTTTTCGTTTCCCAAAACCTGGAACATTACGCTTCTGGAGTGTATTAAAAAATCAATTTTATTTTCATTGGCAGCCCTGGCTTTTTTATTTGCCGAGTAAAATTTCCTTGAAATAATAAAAATCACCGACAATTCAATTAAAGGTGAAATCCAGGTTTTGATGATTTGTAAAACGGGGTTGGAATGAGACTGTAAAATGAAACCGGCAAACAGAACACCCACTACGAAAACTCTTATTACTGTTAGCCTGGAAACATTGCTTTTTCTAATCGAAAGAAAATAAATTAAAGGTGCTGTAATTAAAAGGTCACATAATATCCCATTTGATAACAATTCGTTGTTCGTTGTAAACTTTCGTGAAAACGTGATTAATAAGCAGCTAATGAAAATCAAAAAAGGAATCCCTAAGGCAATTATCCAGTTTGGTTTGTTTGTTTTGGCTATTGTCATTGTTATAATGTTTGTGCTAATTGCAGCTTAATCAATCCCGTGCTGCTGTTTCGGAATTTTTATCTAGTTCTACACGGCAAGTTTAACTGACGCCTGCCAACAAAAGTAAAGCTTTTTAAACTGCTGGCAGGACTTCATAACCGGCCGAAGTATCAGTAACTATTCGAGGTTCCTTTTGCTTTGTTGCTTTAGACTAATGAGATAAATAACACAGAAAACCATGAATAATATAGAAAATCCAAACATGATGCAGGAGTAGGTAAGAGCATGTATACTTTTAGAAATTTTCCAGACATTTATAATACTCATCAAGCCTATGCCCGCCCAGAAACTCATCGCTAATTCAATAATTTTTTTTCTTTTTTGCAAGTGCATAAAATAAGATTTGTATTAGATAATAGGTGATCAATCTTCACTTCAGAGTTGAACTCATAATAATTTTTTTTAAATAAATATAAAAAAATAATAACTTGCTTAATGAATTAGCGAATGTCTTATATCCTGTAAATTCCTGCCTCCCTCGAATCACCATTTAAGTTTTCAAAATATTCTTCCAAGTCATTTATTAATTGTTCCAATTAATCAGCCTCCTGCTTTTTATTAATACTTGAGACTGAAATTAAGAGGAATCTTTTGTAGTGGAATTTTAATTTATTCAACATCATACAAGCAACATGAAAAAAAATTTATTTTTAAACATGAGTGTAATAATTTGTGCTTTCAGTTTACAGGCACAGGTAACCCAAATTAATAATAATAACAGCCTGTACCCGGTTGCCGCATTAACCAGTACCAAAGCAATTGTGGTATCTTTTGATAGCTCTATCTGGGTGTCGGATGCCACCAAGGCAGGCACAGTACCGATTGGAACAGCGATAAAATATGAAGATTACGGATTTGTGCTTTCAGGTAAATTTATTTTCAGGGGAAGTACGCCTGCTACCGGTTCAGAAATTTATATAACCGATGGTACTGCGGGCGGAACAACTCTCGTTAAAGACATTTATCCCGGCGCCACCAGTTCATCTCCCTCAGACTTTAGTGTACTTAATAATGTTATTTATTTCAGTGCAAGAACTGCGGCCGAAGGACGGGAATTGTGGAAAACAGATGGCACACCCGGAAACACCGCTCTTGTGAAAGACATTGTTTCCGGAACAGATAGCAGTAACAGCGAGGATGAGTATAATTTATTTTCTACAGGCAGCTATTTACTTTTTGCTGCCCGTACACCTACCACCGGTGTTGAACTATGGAGATCTGATGGCTCCAATTCGGGAACTGTTTTGCTTAAGGACATCAATGCCGGCCATGCGGGCGCCGACTCTTCCAATCCCGATAATTTTTATCCGCTTAACGGTATCACTTTATTTACAGCTACAGACGCTACTAATGGTAAAGAAATCTGGAAAACAGATGGTACTTCAACTGGAACTGTTTTACTAAAAGATATTAATCCCGGAACGGCAAGTTTCTCTGATGTTGAGCTGTTTCCGGGTTTTTCTTATTCAACTTTCTTCGGCTTTCACACTTTTAATAACCATGCTTATTTCATGGCGAATAACGGTACTAGTTCCGGCGAACTGTGGAGTACTGATGGAAGTTCATTAAATACCGTTTTGGTGAAGGATATCGTACCGGGCACAGGTCTTTCGCAAATCTTTGTAACGGATGCCGTAAACTATTCAGGTAAATTTATTTTTCCCGTGTCAGACGGAACGGTTGGTACCCGTTCTGAGCTTTGGCAGTCAGACGGAACGGCCGGTGGCACTACGCTATTTAAGTCTTTTACACCCGTTGTAGCCGGAGATCTGCCAATAATTTATATACCCTATACTTTAAATTTATTTAGCGGTGTATATACTCAAACTTTATTCCAGACTAATAAATTTTTCTTTGCAGCGCGCACACCGGCTAATGGTAAAGAACTATGGATTTCTGATGGTACCCCAGGCGGAACCCAGGTTGTAAAAGATATAAACCCTGGCTCAGCAAGCAGTGTCGATACCTCCGGTTTCGATTACCTGTACACCTCAACCCAATTATTTTTTTCTGCAAACGACGGCACTCATGGCTCAGAGTTGTGGCAAAGTGACGGAACCGGCTCCGGTACTACCATAGTAAAAGATATTAATTTAAATGCTGCTGATGCTGACCCCGGTGATTTGGTGCTATTTAATAATAAGATTGTATTTACGGCTACAGATGGTGATAATCCGACTGAGAGCGATCTTTTTGTAGTGAACGGAAGTTTCACATCGTTGCCCGTAAGCCTCACCGACTTCACCGTATCTGCAAAGAGTAACGATGCTTTGTTACAGTGGAGCACACAGCAGGAGATTAACGCTAAAGATTTTACAATACAGCGAAGCTTTGACGGACAGCATTTTGAGGATATAGGAAACGTAGCGGCAGCCGGAACTACTTATCTCGTAAGTAAATACTCATTTACCGATGCCGGAATTATTATATCAGGAAGGCCAATGTTATACTACCGGTTAAGGTTAAACGATGAAGATGGCAAATCCACTTTAACCAATATTATTTCTTTAAAATTAAAAGGCGACAAGCAGTGGGAGGTTCGCTTAATTTCAAATCCTGTACAGGATTATGTGCGATTAATGGTGACAGGTACTACAGGAAAATTACAGGTTTCAATAAGAGATATAACCGGAAAAATTCTTTATTCTAAAGAAATGGAAAATATAAACGGACAAATTACACTTCCTGTTACTTTGCAAAAAGGGATTTATCTCCTGCAATCTAAAAGTAACAACCAAAGACGGGTGATAAAATTTATCAAGTAAGAAAATCATACAGCAGCTTAACAATAGAGCTGCTGTATTTTTAAATTCTTTCCGCGCTATAAAGGTGTTTATGTTTTGACGGTAGTCACGTTACGGCTCATTAAGTAAAAATTATTTCTTTTAATCAACAGCTTAAGCGAGAAAAGTGATTAAACTGATTAAAGAGCACCCTGAACAGTACCTCTTGCCTCACCACTGTTCACGCATTTTCCAGTTCGCTGATATTAAATTTTATGGATTTCATAACTACGTCCATTACTCTTTTACTTTTTTCAGGATTGCTCATTAATTTGCCCAGCGCAGCCGGCACTATTTGCCACGACACACCAAATTTATCTTTAAGCCATCCGCATTGGGATTCTTTGCCGCCTTCGGTTAGCTTGTTCCAATAAAAATCTATTTCTTCCTGGTTGTCGCATGGCACAACGATGGAAACGCCTTCATTAAAGGTAAATTGATGCGGCCCCGAACTTTCCATCGCGGCAAACACCTGTCCGTTCAGGGTAAAACGTGCATGCTTGATATGACCTTCCACGTCGCCTTCGCCCGCTTCATAACGGCTTATGAATTCTATCTTACTGTTTTCAAATAAGGAAGTGTAAAAATTAATCGCCTCTTCTGCCCTGCCGCTCTGCTCCTGCGTAAACATGAATGACGGAACAATTTTTTGTCTCACTGCATCGTGCAACATCAACTGCCAGTTTACGCCATACTTATCCTGGCACCAGCCATATTTTTCATTCCAAGGATACTTATCGAGAGCCATTAACACGTTGCCACCATCAGATAACTGTTGCCATTTTTTATCAATCTCTTCTTCTGTTTCGCAATGAACAAAAAAAGAAATGGAAGGATTTATTTTAAACATTGGGCCGCCATTTAATCCCATGAACTGCATGCCTTCCAGCTCAAACGTAACCACTACCGGGTTTTCCGAAAGGATCTTTGAGTTGTCAAAAACTGAAGTATAAAAATTGGCGGCTTCTTTGGCTTTGCCATCAAACCAAAGGCATGGATACAATTGATGTTGCATTGTTTTTAAGTTTTATTTCTTTCGTAAAAGTAGTTTCAAAAGAGGAAATGGAGAGGGGGCAATTGTGACTTTTTAAAAGCCATTTACGACAAAATTAAAATTACAGGAATTTGTCGGTTTACTGTTATGCTAACATTAATGACAAATGAAGCAATTGGTAACGTATTGATATTAGAAAATCGGAAACGTTATCGGGAACGATTGCATAAAAAAAATTAAATCTGTGGTTTATCCTGATAATTTATCAGTAAACTTGCTCATTGGTAATTGAGAAATTTACTTTAAATCTCTTCAAAAATTACGTAACCTGGTAGTATGAATTCAACTGATCTTTTTAATCTTTTCGGAAAAACAGCCCTTGTTACAGGTTGTTCCCGTGGCATAGGAGAGGCAATGGCAATCGGCCTGGTGGAAGCAGGTGCAGAGATTATTGGTGTGTCATCCAGTCTTGAAGCCGGAAGTAGGGTAGAAAATGAAATTAAAAATCTCGGTAAAAAGTTCTTTCACTATAAAGTTGATTTGGGAAACAGGAAAGAATTGTATGAATTTATTTCGAAAGTAAAAACAGAACATTCCAAAGTTGACATCCTTGTTAACAATGCAGGAATTATAAAAAGAGATCCGGCGGTTCAATATAGCGATGAGAAATGGGATTCTGTACTTTCTATCAATCTTGATGCAGCATTTATCCTTGCCCGTGAGTTCGGAAAAGAAATGGTGCAAAGAGGAGAAGGTAAAATTATTTTTACCTGTTCGGTGCTTTCGTTCCAGGGCGGAATCAATGTAGCCGGATATACCGCCAGCAAAAGTGCTGTTGCGGGATTGGTAAAAGCGCTGGCCAATGAATGGGCATCGAAAGGTATAAATGTGAACGGCATTGCGCCCGGGTATATTGCTA
>CAWFFT010000054.1:0-29430 GCA_963815085.1 uncultured Chitinophagaceae bacterium
TAGCTATTAATGCCGAAAGCGAGTTCGAAATATGGGATCGTGTCGGGCAACCTGTGCGAATCTGAGACCACCGCTGAAAACCGATGATCCTCAATCTGCCACAAGCCTGGTACAGCGCCTTATTCATCTGGCAAAATATCACGCAATCGGTCAACTTTCCAACAATGATGCCACATCTCCGCTGCACATAAGCTCACAGTCGAACTTATCGGCATGCAAAAAGACTATAATCCTGCCGATCAGCCAAAGCCGCAGCCATTCGAAAACGCCGGTGACATCCCGGCTATTAACATTGGGGAATGGACATTCCTGCGTTTGCGGAATAATTTTCCACCCGGACAAGAAGTGATTGTTCGCGAATCCTCAATGTCACAGTGCTTGACATACAACCTAATTGGGGAATCAGCCAGGTTTACCCGTCGGGAATAGAATTCTTTGAGCCTCTTGATCCAGGTCACGAGATAATATTACCTTCCGGGCCAATCTTCCAGCCGGATATACAGAAGGTAAAGACGTGATCAAAGTCTTCGCAACTATCGGGACCACAAACTTTCACTGGCTTGAACTCCCACCCTTAGACCATCCGCGCACAAGAAGTGCAAGTACACGAGGTGGGCCGACCAATCCGCTTGAAGAACTCTTTGCTTCTATCGCCGAAGAGAAACCAAAAACACGCAACCTTGATCTCTCAGCCAATCCAAGCAGGAAATGGTTTACAACGCAGGTAGAAATACGTATGTACCAGCCGTAATCGACTGAGGCGCCTATGCCTGAGAGGAGAGTATGAAACATCAAAAATCTTTTTATCAATACCCAACTGAAGCGCCGGCCGTTGCGCCATTACGGTAACTGTTTGCAGCTTTTCAGTGGCGTGGGCCATTACAATGTTGCCCATATCTTTTTGAATTACCGGTTGGCTTTCAGTTTTATCAAAAGAAAAAGTATGATGGTATAATGAGTATCCAACCGCAGATATCTCAACCTTAAGATAGGCATGAAAAGGAATATTTGAAAAATGAAAATCACCGTTCGGCTTGGTTAACATCACAGCAATTAGTGAATCCTGAGTTTGATTTGGAAGTGAATCGCTTTTTGTAGTAAACAATTGAACCGTTGCACCACTAATCCCTTTATTGTTTTGCAAGTCGACTACTTTACCAAATAAACTATTTGATTTGTTTACTTCTATTATTGTTGCATCCTGGGTAGGCAAAGGTTCTTTATCAATTTGCGCTGACAGGTAAGAACTAATAAAAGTTGAGCAAAAAAATAAAAGTAAAAACTTAGGCATCATAAAAATATTCTCTGTTCAAAATAAATTTCTCAATCTGAAAAATTACTTCCGTTTAATTGAAAAAGTTGTCATTCGTGTTAAAGTATTAAAATAATGCCACTACAATTATACCGTTCATACATTTAAACTTTTTATCAACTGGAATTTTAACATTTTAGCCTTTTAACTATACTCAATTGATTTAGCTCTTATAATAAAATATTATAACAAAAAAACCGGCAATCGCCGGTTTTTAAAATAAAAAAATCTAAAATTTATTGGCCTACTACTTCGTACTGTACTACCCCATTATTGTTTTCTTCGCGGAGGTAAATATTATCCGGCGTTTCATAAATCTGCTTTCCGTTTATTGTTACAATTTTAGAACCTTCAGGCAATTGGGAAACAGTATCGCCAATTTGTAAAGATTGTGCATCAGGAATGATATTATTGCTTTCATCAACCGGAGTATTATTGATAACACCGTTTTTTCCCACAACTACAAAAACATCATTGCCATTTTGGTCTCTGTCGGCCTTATAATAAGTCCCGTTCAGTTCATACAATTTTTCTCCATTTATAATTACAGAGCGTGCTCCTTCGGGCAGTGAAGAAACTGTTGCTCCCATTGGCGCATCAACTACTTCGTATGAATTATCATAATGACGATAATAAATTCCGTTATAATAATAGTATGGTATTCCTCCACTAAACAATCTTACGTAACCAAAAGGGAGAACACTAATATTCAAACCGAAAGGAGGAAAAATCGGGCAGTAATAGCCGTTATAATATCCGTAATAATAACCGCCATAATAATAATAAGGATAACCGCCGAAATGAATGGAAATAAAATTATGTGGAATCACAGTATACCGGGTGCCATACATAAATCTTGTTCTGCGGCCATATACATTTCCATAGTAACGGTCATCCCGGTCGTAACCGCGGTTGTAATTATTGTATCGATAATTATTTGTATTTGAATAGCCGTTTCTTGAAATTGCGCGGTTTCTGTCAAAACTGTTTAGCCTGTCATTGTTATTGCGGGAAGCAATAACTCTTTGAGTGGAAGAAGTTTGATTATTTCTTTGTGAAAACACTCTTTCATTGCTGGAAGGATTTTGAAAATTCCTTGTTTCAGCTACCCGGGATTGATTGAAATTCCTTTCGGGTGCCCGGCTAGCCGTAATTTGTCTTGTTGGCTGCACATTTTGAACACGGGAAGATGAAGTACGAACAGTATTAAAAGATCTTACAGGAGCAGATCTTGTTTCCATTTGTCTGGGAGCAGAAGGAGTACGTGAGATACTTCCTGAAGGCCGTGAATTCCCACCTCCCCTGAATTCGCGGGACCTCTGTGCGTACCCGCTATGAAGCAGGCCTGCAAAGAAAATTGAGAGGGGAATAATTTTAAAAATGTTTTTCATTTATTGATAGTTAATGTGTTAAGAGATGATTTACCAAATTTAATTTATTTGTATGGCAATTTTTGTTAAATGTGATTCAGAAAACTTTTCAAAAATCACCATTATTAGGACGAAATAATTGCACAGAGGTTTAAAAGTCTAAAAAATTATTTTACTATTGGCTAAAATAATAATCATAACCACAGTTCTCATAAGAATACAATATAAAATAGCTATCAAAAGGAGAAAGACGGAAAGGTTTTTTATTCATAAATATTTAATATTCAATTAATTAAATCGATTAGGAGTACTCGACTTTTCTTCAAATTCTGAAAAACATTTGTCAGATAGCCGATAATTTTTATTTTATTTTTCTTTATTTTAAATTCACATCAGACAAAAAATTTGAGGGAACCAAATGAAGAAAATAAAAAAGGAAAAGGTTGCAAAAAAAGAAACTGCACAAGTGATCGGAAAACAATACAGTTTTTTTGAAGACGTTTATGATGTGGTGAGGCAAATTCCAAAAGGCCGTGTAACTTCTTATGGTGCCATTGCCAATTTTTTAGGTACCAAACTTTCAGCACGAATGGTAGGTTGGGCAATGAACGGAGCTCATGAGGTCAAACCCCCAGTGCCGGCGCAAAGAGTAGTGAACCGCAATGGAATACTGACAGGAAAGGCTCATTTTTCCACACCAACAAAAATGGAAGAACTTTTGGCGAAAGAAAAAATCAAAGTGAAAAATGATACTGTAGTTGATTTTGAAAAAATATTTTGGGATCCTGCGAAAGAACTGGAAATATAAATTTTCAAGAATAATAAGGGTTAATCAATAAATAAACCACTACACCACTTACTGCCACATAAAACCAGATCGGCCATGTAATTCTTGAAAGTTTTTTATGTTTTTTAAAATCGCCTGATAATGCCCGATAGGCGCTAAATAAAATAAACGGAAGTATAATTCCCGCAAGAGGAATATGAGTAATCAAAATAGCATAATATACATATCTAAGTGAGCCGGCTAGTATTTTTTCATCAGGACTTAAAATACCATCATGATTTAAGTCGCCGAATCTTGTTTCGCCACTAAAGAGGTGATGGCAAATATAGGAGATCAAAAAAAGAACAGACAAAATGATCGCAGCGATCATTATTTTTTTATGAAGCAGATACTGCTTTTTTCTTACTGCTACCAGTGCTGCCACTAACAAAACCGCAACGCATGAATTTACAACCGCGTTGAACTCAGCAAAAATATGCGGATCAAAACTGAGATTCACATTCAGTTTAATACCAGAAAGAAAAGCTACTGCACCAAAAACAATAATTGAAACGGACCAAATTAAAAATCGGGCTGCCTTATCATTCTTTTGTAAAACAGGTTTTGGAAATTTGGGTTGGATTGCTTGCTTCATCTGTTCTTTTAACCAGCTTTAAAAAGGCCTTTCATAAAATCTGCAAACGATCTTTTCTTATCTTTTTCCAACATCAGTAATGGAATATCACGAACAAGTTGTGATTGCTCCACAGAATCCTCGCCTGCAAACCAGCCTCTTACAACCCGGTTTTTATCGAGCAAAAAGAATTTATCGCTGTGAATGAAAGCTGTATCAATATTACTATCCACAACACTCGCCTTTAATTCACTTAGGGCAAAATTATAAATACTGTCGCGGTTGCCCGTGCCCAGCCACCAGCTGTCAGGATTGATATTAAATCTTTTTGCCCAGCCTCTCAGTTGTTGCAGAGAGTCATGTTCAGGATCAATTGATATGGAAACAAATTGAACAATAGAATCATTATCAGGAAACGAATTTTGTAGTTTCTTCATTGAAAGCGCAAGACGCGGACACAACGAAGGGCAATGGGTAAAAAAGAAATCCATTACAATAATTTTTCCTTTTAAATCATCAAGCGATACCTGTTGCCCCATTTGATTTGTAAAGTGCAGGTTTTTTACATGATGCCACGCCGTATCGTAAGAAAGTTTTCCGTTATTATTTGAAACTTCGACACTGTCATAAAAATAGCGTTGAGGCATTTGTACAGCGCGGCTGCTGTAATAACTTACCAATAAATAGCCGCTTAATGGTAAAAAAATAGCCACAAGTAAGGCGATAAAAGCTTTTTTGTTCATAATAACGATATAAGCAAAATTAGCCATTGCGAAGGGCAACAGCTAATTTAAAAATGTATTATCAAGGGTTTTAACCTAATTTTTAATCTAATTTCTTATCACCGCTTGCTGCCGGTTCGGGAGCAGGATGGTGGAATTGTTCGGGCTGTTCCTTGTATTGGCGAATGCCCGCGTCTGTATTTCTTAAATGTCTGTAAGAAGAACCTTCAGCTATAAAAGCAATAATAAACCATACAAATAAAAGTGCAGGAAGCGCAATAGTCATTACCATATTTCTAACCTCATCACCAAGGTGCATAAATATTGAAATAATATAAAAGGCTTTTGCAAGCGTTAATATACAAATCACTCCTTTTATCATTAATACAAGAGATTCGTTCGGATCAGCACCAAGATCAATCTTATATATTGTTAAACCCAAAGCCAGTTCTAAAATAGTAAGTACCAATAATATCCAGAAAGCTTTCCATATTCTTTTTACATGCGCTTTATCTGCTTCAGTTGTTCCTAAATGTGTTGATTCTGCAGTCATATATTTTCTTTAATTTCTTTTTATAAAAATATATTTATAGTACTTAGATAAGATAAAAACAAAGGAATACAAATACCCAAACCAAATCTACAAAGTGCCAGTAAAGGCCTGCTTTTTCAACCATTTCATAGTGGCCGCGTTTTGCAAAATCACCTCTTTTTGTTTTAATGAGCATGATACTGTTTATTACCACTCCGCTAAATACGTGGAATCCATGGAATCCTGTAATTCCAAAAAAGTAGCCTCCAAATGCAACGGGTCCAGGCGTTGCCACCATATGGCCCTTATACATTACTTCAGGCCCCCATGGATTGTGACTGACAGTGGTTCCCCAATATTTAATTACTCCGTCCACCAATACTTCATGCTGGCCTGTTATTAAATGTGTCCACTCCCACGCCTGGCAACTTAAGAAGGCCAAACCACCAAGAATAGTTAATGCGACCCATTTTTCAACGCCTTTCTTATCCATTTTATGCCCGGCATGCACGCCAAGTACCATAGTTACTGAACTCATAATTAGAATGAAAGTCATAAGACTGACAAAAGCCAAAGGAAGATTTGCTTCAGTGAATGGAAATTCATTAAAGACATAATTATGATCAACCCAATGATTTAAACTAAAACGAATAGACCCGTAGGAAATCAAAAAAGCGCCGAAAGTAAAGGAGTCACTCATTAAGAAGTACCACATCATCAGTTTTCCGTAACTTACATTAAAAGGGCTTCTACCTCCTGCCCACAATTTAGTTTTTGCTTTTGCTATCGCAGTTTCCATTTATTATTCGTTAAAAGGTTATTACAAAAATAAAATTAATTGTTTATTGTTACATGTTTATTTAGCTCGTTCAGTTTAATTTGTAAAGCCTTACAGAGTAAACAAACTTTTTATTTTAATTCTTATTTTAATTACCCGATATATATCAAAAACAGCAAGAGATAGATCCAAAGGATATCTACAAAATGCCAGTACGTATTCATCAGGTCAATATAAATCTGGTCATAATTTTTTCTTTTCCTGCTGTGAGATTTAAGATACATCACTAGCAAGGCAATAGCTCCTCCAAGTACATGCAACGCATGAACTCCAACAATTACATATAAAAAAGAAAAAGAAACATTACGGGTAATGGTTATGCCACTTGCCCACAATTGGTTGAAACCTATATATTGCAAAAAGACAAAAGCAAAGCCTAGAATTACTGTAAAAAAAAGCCATATTTTATATTGCCTCATTTGCCTGTTTACAAAAGCTCTGCGGCTAAGCAATAACGTTATACTGCTCAACACAATAACAGCGGTAGAATAATAAAAAATATGAGGCACATTATAAGTAATCCAATTGCTCTGGTTACGTTTTACTAAATATGCGCTGCTTAATCCGGCAAAAATCATAACGATACTTGCACAGGCAGCGTACATTACGAACTTAAGCGGATGTATTATTTTCTTTTCCTGCTTCATCGCTACTATCATAAAAATATTTTTCTTAACCTCTTAATTAAATTTTGTCAAACAATAATGTCAGAAACACAATCATCAGGTAAAAGTAAGAACTGAACATTACTCTCCTTGCAGCCGCCCCATTCATTTTAATCACTAACAACACGCTGACAAATACCATCCATAAATTACAAAATAACAATACCCAAAAAGATAAAATCCCTGCAATGTGAAAGTAATAGGGCAACATGCCTACCGGCACCATCATCATGGAATAAATTACTGTTTGCATGGCTGAAAACTTAGTCGTTCCTTCCCTGCTTGGCAGCAACTTAAATCCTGCCTTATCATAATCTTTATGGGCTAACCATGCAATCGCCCAAAAATGAGGAAACTGCCAAAGAAACTGTATAGCGAATAGAATATAACCACCGTAATTCATAAACTGTCCTACTTCCCCGGTTGATAATACTCCCTGGAAGGTGGCAAAAGGATTTATATAACCAGTTCCTGCTACCCAACCAATAAGGCAAGGCAAAGCACCCGGGAAAGCACCAACTATTACAGATACAGCATTTATTCTTTTTAACGGTGTATAGATATATGCATAAAGAAAAAGGCTGAATAGGGAAAGTATGGCACTTTCTATATTGAACCAGTACCACATAATGATAACCCCAACTGTTCCGGCAATTGCAGCGAAAGTGTAGGCTTCTTTTACACTCATTCTGCCCGCCGCTACCGGCCTGTCGGCGGTTCTTTTCATTAGTGCGTCTGTTTTTCTTTCTACCGTTTGATTAATAGCATTGGCAGAACCGGTAATGCATAACCCGGCAAAAAACAATACGAGAACAGAAAGTAAATTGTACTCAACATTTGGAGCAAGAAGATAACAAACCACAGAGCTAAACACCACCATGAAGCTAAGCGTAAATTTGACTAAAATAATATAGTCCTTCACTTTGCTTGAAATGGTATAAGAAACTGACTGAGGAATAATCGTTATCGTTTTATCCATTAAAAAAAATCGCTTTTAAAAAAGCCCTGAATTAACAGGGCTATTGATTCAGAAAAATAATATTAATTAATTTATTTTTTTACCCTTAATGCTGTGACTCGGCTGCACCAATTGGTTCAGTTTGTGGAATATAATCTCTTCCATCTTTACCATAATCGTATGGCCAACGGTATACTTCAGGAATTTCACCAATCCAGTTACCATGCGGCGCATGTATAGGTGTTGTCCATTCAAGCGTATTAGAACCCCATGGATTTTTATTTCTTTCCGTAAGTTTTCTTCCTTTATATATTGAATAGAAAAAATTAAATATGAATAAAAACTGGGCGGCAAAAACTATCATAGCAACGATGCTGATAAAAGTATTAAGGCCACCGAACATTTTAAAAGATTCCCAGTTGCTGAAATCATAATAACGGCGAGGCATACCAGCTAATCCTTCGTAATGCATTGGCCAGAAAATTAAATAAGCGCCGATAAACGTGGTCCAAAAATGGATATATGAAAGTGTGTTATTCATAAATCTGCCAAACATTTTTGGGTACCAATGGTAAATACCGGCAAACATTCCAAACATGGAAGCCACACCCATCACCAGGTGGAAATGTGCAATTACAAAATACGTATCATGTAAATGCAGATCAAGTGTTGAGTTACCCAGCCAAATCCCAGTCAAACCACCGGAAATAAACAAGCTCACAAAACCAATAGCAAAAAGCATTCCCGGTGTAAAGTGAATATTTCCCTTCCATAAAGTAGTGAGCCAGTTAAATACTTTAATTGCCGATGGAACAGCAATTAATAATGTAAACAAGACAAAGAACGACCCCAGGAATGGATTCAATCCTGAAACGAACATATGATGTGCCCATACAAGGAATGAAAGCGCAGCAATTGCAAAGAAAGAAGCCACCATTGCCATATATCCAAAAATTGGTTTCCGCGAATTGGTAGAAATCACTTCTGAAGTGATACCCATTGCCGGCAGGGCAATGATATAAACCTCAGGATGCCCGAGGAACCAGAATAAATGCTGGAACAGTATCGGGCTGCCTCCCTCGTTCGGTAAAATTTTCCCGTTTATATAAATATCACTCAAATAAAAGCTTGTTCCTAAATGACGATCAAATAACAAAAGAACAACAGCAGATAGCAGTACGGGGAAGGTAAGCACACCCAAAATAGCAGTAAATAGTAGTGCCCAGATGGTAAGAGGCAACCGGGTCATGAACATTCCTTTGGTACGCATATTTAATATCGTGGTGATATAATTTAAGCCTCCCAAAAGAGTAGATATGATAAACAATGCCATACTTGCCAACCAAAAATCCATCCCACTTTTAGAGCCTGACATTGCATCACCTAATGCGCTTAAGGGTGGATATATGGTCCATCCTCCGCTTGCAGGGCCTGTAGTTAAAAATAAAGATGAAAACATTACTATAGACGCGGCAAAGAAGAACCAATATGACAGCATATTCAGGAACGGTGAAGCCATATCTCTCGCTCCTATTTGAAGTGGAATCAGGTAATTTGCAAAAGTACCGCTTAGCCCGGCTGTTAATACAAAAAATACCAGGATGGTTCCATGCATAGTAACCAGCGCATAATAAAATTCAGGGTCCAGTCTTCCGCCCTTAGCCCAATGACCAAATATATCTTCAAGAATAGGAAAAGTCTGATCCGGAAAACCTAACTGCAAACGGAAAATTACTGAAAACATCCCCCCAATAACTGCCCAGATAATTCCTGTAACTAAAAACTGCCTTGAGATCATTTTATGATCCTGGCTGAAAATATATTTGGTAATAAAACTTTGCTTATGATGTTCATGGGAAGCGTGATCTGTTTCATGCACCACCAATGGCTTTTCATGCAAAACTTCGTCGTTGTTCATATCGATATTTTTTAAAATCCTTCCGGAGATTTATTTTTTATTTTTTAGCGGGTTATTTACCGAAGCTACCGACTTTGTCGAATCTGATGAAGCATCAGTAATGAATTTCTTAGCCCTCAAATATTCAGGCCTTTGCTTTATCATCCATGCATTAAATTCTTTTTGTGTTTCAACTATGATCACACCACGCATGCTATAGTGACCCACTCCGCACATTTGATCGCAGGATATTTCATAAGTAAAATCGGGGTTGCCAGTTCTTTTTTTCATCTCCTCCGTGGTATAAATGGGAGTAAACCATTCAGTGGTAGGCGTACCGGGGACAGCATCCATTTTCATTCGGAACTGCGGCAAACCCACATCGTGTATTACATCCATCGAATTGATCACAAATTTTACCGGCCTGTTTACAACAACATGTACAGTGGTAGGCACATGAATATCATCATGGCTTGCCTGATCTGACCAATCCACGCCTAATGGGTTTGCTTTCGAAGGATCTATTAATTTAAAATTCTTTCTTCCAAGAATGCCATCTCTTCCGGGATACCTGAATTCCCATGCAAACTGATGGCCGGTAACTTCAATCACTTGCGCGTTTTTAGGCGCATTGGCAGTAAATTTAAACCAATACTTCAATCCAAAAACGACCAAAACAGTCATTGTAATAGCCGGAATTCCTGTCCAGATCAATTCGAGTTTATTGCTGTGGGTAAAATAAAGTGGTTTTCTTTTATTGCTTTCCTGGTATTTGAAAGAAAACCAGAACAATAGGATTTGAGTGATAAAGAATACGACCCCTGTTATAATCAGCGTGATCCACATCATCTCATCAATTTTTTTACCCTGTGAAGATGCCGAACCAGTGTGTAAAAGGGTTTTATGATAAAAAAGATCGTTACACCACCAAACACCGATTAATCCTAAGATCAAAAAAACAATCATTAAAAACCCGTTGATCTTATTATTCTGTTTTCTTGATTTTTCTTCACCTTTCAAAACGCTTACATATTCGCTGGCCTTCGAAATCTGAAAAATCACTAAAAAAACAAGTACAATAATCGCTATTAAAAAAAAGGTATTCATGTTACTTTATTTTTCCTCATCCGCTATACGGATTTTTTATTTATACTGTCAATTAGTTGCGGATCTAACTGCTTGTTTTAAACGCTTTCCCTTGTAACTAAGAAAACTTTTTAGCTAAAATCTGATTTGAACAAAGGTAAGTTTAAGATTTATTCAAACCCCTACGATTTTAACTTGATTTCTTAATTAATTCTTTATTTTTTGTTACACAAAATGAATAATACTTTCCTTTATAAAAGGATTATTCTTTGGTGTCATCGGAACCCTCGATGCAAACCTGTTTACACCCCACATCACAACTCCCACAAAACCCAACGAAATTCCTATTTCATACCAGCTTATGTGTGGATGCATCCTGACTGTTCCTGGCATCACCATTTGATAGAAATCTAACCAATGACCAAAAAGAATAAGAATACACATAAAGGTTATTATAAAATAATTCCTTTTGGCCGCTCTCTTCATCAGAATTAAAATCGGAGCTACAAAATTTAAAATCAAATTCAGGTAAAATATCCCTTCATACGGCCCCTGTAAACGAATTTTAAAATAGATAGTTTCTTCAGGAATATTTCCATACCACTGTAACATAAACTGGTCAAACCATAGGTAGGTCCAGAAGATTGAAAATGCAAACATGTATTTTCCCAAATCCTGCAAGTGTTCATTGGTAACAAAAGGCAGTTGCCCGCGATTTTTAAAATAAATAACAAATAAAGTAAGTAAGGCTATACCTGCTACAAACTGGCTTCCAAATGTATACCAACTAAACATGGTGCTGAACCAATGTGCATCAACACTCATCAGCCAAAGCCATGGAATAATAGAACCTATTGTAACTACATAGAAGACAACATAATAAGCTGAAATACCCAATGTTTTTCTATACCATTTTTTTGAAGTTTCATAATCCATGTGACCCGCTTCATCCGTTTTCAAACTTAAGTCTCTCAATTTTTTACCCCAGAATGACCAAAGAAAAATGGTAAAGACAGAATAAATCAAATAAAAATATGGGTTTAAAAAGCCCTTTTTCCCTCTTAAAACTACATCATGCGCCATGGCATTTTTATCAAGCCAAAGGTAAATATCTCCACGATGGCCCAAAACAATGCAAAGAAAAATCACCATTGCTATTCCTCCCATTACAGGGACCACAGAAGAAATTGCTTCGGTAACACGCCGAAAGCCTTCCTGCCACCCACTCATAGCAAGAGTATTGATGACAATGAAAAATGTGGCAACATTCGTAATAAGCAAAAAGAAAACACTGTCCATAAGTAACACTGCCCAAAAACGCGTGCTGTTCACATTACTTCCATCCGCACCTGCCAGCGGATTTAAAAATATAAAACCAAGAATGAGGGTAAGTAAGCCGACTATCATTAATCCGGTTGACCACTTTTTAAATCCCGCCGGTGCTACATACTGATTGTTCATTAAAAAAGATATTTTGTTGTATTAAACTTTATTTTGTTCCTGTTGAATCACTTCCTCCTGTTGATGTTGAATCACTTGCGCTTCCGGATGCTTTGCCGCCTGCCACTTCTAGCTGGTGATGTTTTACATATTGTATTACCATCCATCTTTGCTTACGTGTTAATTGTGAAGCATAGCTGCCCATATTGTTTTTACCATAAGTAACAGAATGAAACATAGTTCCCACGGGCATCTTTACATACTGGGTCAAGGTAAGATTTGCAACGGCAGGTACTTTTCCTCCTGTTGACAAAGGACCCTGCGCATCCATATTTGGACCGTGGCAAATAGCACAATTGATATTAAAAAGCCGGGCTGCTTCTTTCATCTGGTTAGAATCAAGAGGTGGTAAAGGATCTTTTATCTGTGCACTTAACCTATAACCGGTGCTGTCATTAGGTAAAGGGTAAGGGAACAAATCTCCTCTTCTGATAGTGCCTTCTACGGGGTAATCAATATAGTTTATATTTTCCTTCGCCAGGTTGTTGGGGGCATATGCCTCATAAGCGCGGCTGTATGCCATATCCGGCATATAAGTTCGTCCTGGATCCCGTTTATTGCCGCAACTATTCATCATAGTAGCCGCTGCAACTATCACAACAAAAGATAAAAGAATTCTTGTTTTTTTCATATCTAAAATTCTTATTTCGAATTTTTTTGAATTAGTTTTATAATCTTCAACAGTAAAGCAACAAATAATTTAGATTTTTTATTTTATTCCTCTACTGCCACTTCTTCAGCCCTGTATAATTTTTGTTCTTTATCATATCTTCCAAACCACCATCCTTCTTCTGCGTCCTGGGTATTTATTTCTATCGCTCCGTTTTCCTTTAAAAAATTTTCAATTTCGACAGGGTTAGAATTTGGAGTACATTCAATAACCATCGTCATCAGATCATCAGTTGATCTTAAATTAAAATGATGTTTCTTAACGCCGGGCATCATTTTACATAACCAGCAAAAAGTATAAACCATTCCCACTGCTGACATTAAAACAGTAAGTTCAAAAGTGATTGGAATAAAAGCCGGTAAAGGAAAATGAGGTTTACCTCCAATGTTCAAAGGCCAGTCGGTTGTAAAAATATAGCCCATCCCACCAACAGCTATAGAAGTTCCGGTGATTCCAAAAATAAAACCCATTGTGTGTAAACTGGTTTCTCTTAAACCCATCGCTTTATCAAGTCCATGAATCGGAAACGGAGTATATACATCATGAATTTTATAGCCTGCTCTACGTACATTTTTTACAGCAGGAAATAAAACTTTTTCATCTTCAAAGGAACCAACAACAAATTTTTTAATCATATTCTGTTGCCCTTTCCGGGCTGTTTAATTTAATAATCTCTTTTTAGATTGCCCTTAATACTCAATGAATTAATGAGCATGTGCTTCAACCTCTTCTTTATAAAATTCATCTGCATTCATCTCTTCCATATCAGACATTTTATCTTTATAACTTTCACCACTTAATTTTAAAATTGCTTTTACTTCCGCTACCGCAATTACAGGGAAGTATTTGGCAAATAAGAAATAACAACAAAAGAATAATCCGAAAGTGCCGAGATAAAATCCAATTTCCCAAATGGTAGGACTATAATAAGTGGTCCATGAAGAAGGCAGATAATCTCTGTAAATAGAGGTCACAATGATTACGAACCTTTCAAACCACATTCCCACATTTACCAGTACAGCAAGGAAGAAAGTGAACATTACATTCCTCCTCAATTTCCTTGACCAGAAAAGTTGTGGCGATACTACATTACAGAACATCATTCCATAATAAGCCCATCCGTAAGGACTGAAAATATTTACCCTGTTTTGGCGGAAAGCCCACCACTCATAAGTGTTTTGGCTATACCATGCAATGAACAATTCAGATATATAAGCACATCCTACAATAGATCCTGTTAAAACAATAATTTTATTCATTGCTTCTATATGCCCAATTGTGATATAATCTTCGAGATGCAATACTTTTCGTGTGATGAGCAACAATGATTGTACCATTGCAAATCCTGAGAACACCGCGCCTGCAACAAAGTAAGGAGGGAAAATAGTTGTATGCCATCCAGGAATTACAGAAGTGGCGAAGTCAAACGATACAATAGTATGTACTGATAATACCAAAGGAGTAGCCAGGCCGGCTAAAACCAACGCAAGGCTTTCCTGGCGTTGCCAATGTTTAGTACTTCCTGTCCAGCCAAATGAAGCGAGGCCATAAAACATCTTTCTGAACTTTGTTTTGGCTCTGTCACGAACCGTAGCTACGTCCGGCAAGAGGCCACTGTACCAAAAGAGAAGTGAAACCGTGAAATAAGTTGATACTGCAAACACATCCCATAGAAGAGCGGAGTTGAAATTGGGCCAGACAGGACCGCGTGAATTGGGATAAGGAAGTACGAAAAAACCCATCCAGACACGTCCCATGTGGAATATGGGGAATTGACCGGCACACATTACAGCAAATATCGTCATCGCTTCTGCGGCCCTGTTCACACCGGTTCTCCATTTCTGCCCAAACAATAAAAGGATGGCCGAAATCAATGTACCCGCATGACCAATACCGATCCACCAAACAAAGTTGGTGATATCCCAACCCCACCCAACGGTATGGTTAAGGTTCCACTGGCCTATACCATAATCAACTTCACGATAAACAGAATAAACACCAAAAAGTAACAGGCAAGCTGCAATTGAAAAACCAATCCACCAAAGCCGGCCAGGTTTTGTTTCTACAGGGCTAATAATATCTTCTGTTACCTGGTGATAAGTTTTATCGCCATCAATTAAAGGCTCCCGGAGCTGCGATTCATATTTTAATAATGACATACTCTTTTATTAGCTTTTTGCTACAGATTGCCTGTAAGCTTATTAAATTTATCAGTTCTTATACTATTTCTTTTGTACTACCTACTTTCCTTTCTGTATTTCTTACCAGGGTAAGATAGTTAAGATTGGGAAGGGTGTGTAACTGTTCCAATACATAAAACTTCCTGTTCTTTTGCTCTTCATACCTTAATTTGGCAATTTCACTTTCAGGATCGTTTACATTTCCAAACTGAATAGCATGGGTAGGGCAAGCCTGCATACACGCTGTTTTTGCCTCCTGGTCTTTCATCACCCTGTCTTCTTTTTTTGCATTCAATTTAGCCAATTGCAAACGTTGAATACAGAAAGTACATTTTTCCATCACTCCTCTTGACCGAACTGTAACATCAGGATTTAGTACCATCCTGCTTAGGTCATCCTGGAGGTTCATAGTGGCATCTGAAATAACCCCGCGTTGGTTATCAGGGAAACTATCAGCTCCATTCCAGTCAGCCCAGTTAAACCGACGTACTTTATACGGACAGTTATTCGCACAATATTTTGTACCAATACAACGGTTATAAATCATTTGATTTAATCCTTCACTGCTATGATTAGTTGCAGAAACCGGGCAAACGTTTTCGCACGGCGCATTGTCACATTGCTGGCAAAGCATCGGTTGAAAAACCACATCCGGCTTCTTGGGATCACCAGTGTAATAGCGGTCTATTCGAATCCATTGCATATCCTGAAATCTTGCTACATCATGTTTACCGACGGTTGAGATATTATTTTCAGCAACGCAGGCGATAGTACACGCGCTGCAACCAATACAAGTATTAAGGTCAATACTCATCCCCCATTTGATCCCCGGCCTATCGTAAGTTGGATAAAGGGTTGCATCCCTTGTAAAGTTTTCTCCATAGGCTTTCAATTCTTCTTCTTCCGCTTTATTAAGCGCTTCAGGATCAGCTTTGAAATCTGAAAGTCTCACTTCTCTTACTACGGGACGGCCTTCTGTAAGACTGTGTGTTTGTGTAGTAGCAATCTTATATTCCTTACCTGTTTTTTCAATTTGAACAGGAGCATTGTAAATCACATTGGACCCATTAAAAACCACTAAGGGATAAGCATTTTTTCCTGCCCCTACTGCAGCCGTTCCAATATATTCCGCTGTTTTTTCTTTATCATTGCTTTCGCGCCCATACCCTACTGCTACTGCTACCACGTTAGGGTGCATTCCTGGAGTGATCATGGCAGCCAATTCAATTGTTTTCCCGTTTGAGGTAAGTTTTAGAACTGGTTTAATGGGATGAACTTCGTATTTATCAGATTGATGAGAATTAAAAATATCAATGTCTAAAAGTTTCTTTCCCATTTCCGGCGATATCATCACATAATTGTCCCAGGTGGCTTTTGACATAGGATCACTTGCTTCCTGTAACCAGGCATTTCCGGCCCTTGCTCCCGTGCCTATTGTGATTTTTTGATACAAAACCATTTCAATATCCGCACCCTTAGCTGCGCCGATTTTTGCTGCAGCATCAGCAACATTACCTGTAAAGGTGCTTGCAGTAGGAGCAGCAGTTGTTTTTGTTTTATTAGCTGTAACGGTGATAGAGGAATCAGTTATCGCTTTATCAACAAGAGGAGGAGGTGCAACAGACCCAAGAGAATCTGCCGTTCCAACAGCCGCCAAAGCCGTAGCCACACCTGATGTAAGATCAGATGGATCAACAACAACAGGTTCTGTCTGTAGCTTTGAATTCTCCATTACTCCATCCTGAAGGAAGGTTTCATATTTATCGAGTCCGCCCAACTTCTGCAGCCAGTAAGCTCTGAAATAAGCTTCATAATCATCGGCATTACCGGTTAATTTTAACAGCGATGATTCAAATTGCCTTGTTTTAAATAACGGATGAATCAAAGGTTGTATTGAACTTATGTATCCTGTTTGCTGCTCAGAATCGCCCCAGCTTTCCAACCAGTGATGCGAAGGAATAACGTACTTGCATAATTCAGTAGTTTCATCCATTTTCTCGCTGTAAGAAAGGGTGAATGGACATTTTTTTAATCCTTCAGCAAATTTGGCTGCATCAAAATAATTATAAACCGGGTTAGCGCCGTATACAATCAAAGCTCCAACATTCCCGCTATTCAGATCCTGAGTAAGCGTTACCATATCTGAATCAATTCCCTGCCGGTAATTCACTTTTGTATTCCAATCAATGGTTGTACCATTAGCACCAATCGCCTCATTTATAGCATTAACTATAATCTGAATATTCTTATCGTTGCTTCCACAAACTACAAGTGCTGCCCCTTTACTCGCGGTCAATTCAGCGGCAGCTTTCTTAACGCCGTCAGCAAGATCGGCAGGCAATGTAGCTGAGGTTCCGCCACCCAAAGCACCTAAGAGAGCCAGAGCGACAGCACCTGTTTCAGAAGGTTTATGAAGATATCTTTCATCAGCGTTTGCGCCTGTCATACTATAAAATCCTTCAAATTGAATATGCCTGCTCATGGAAGGATTTTTTTCATTGATCCTTCTTCCCACTGCATATTGTTTTGCAATTGGAACAGGGCTAAGCCAGTTTCCAAGAAAGTCTGCATCGAGACTTACAATAACTTTCGCTTTATCAAAATGATATGCCGGAATGTACTTTTTACCATAAGAAGCTTCATTCGCTTCAATCATTCCGCTACATGAAACCGCATCATATTGTATATGGCGGCTTCCGGGGTATTTGGCTAAAAGTTCAGAAATAATTTGTTTACCTGTAACAGAAGTATATGAACTTGTAA
The DNA here is from genome assembly GCA_963815085.1 of uncultured Chitinophagaceae bacterium. Lineage (GTDB taxonomy): Bacteria > Bacteroidota > Bacteroidia > Chitinophagales > Chitinophagaceae > Ginsengibacter. The sequence goes on from CAWFFT010000054.1 coordinate 17,894, forward strand.
GCAACACCAACGGCTTACCCGCATCTGCTGCCAGGCCATCTGCCACCATTTTATCTATCGCTTCAAAAGTGGCTTCCTTTTTATTTACCATCGGATAACGAAGACGGCTTGTATCGTACAAATCCAGAACCGAAGCCTGAACCTGTGCAGACGTACCTCCTTCTGTTAAAGTAGAAAGATCGTTTCCTTCTATTTTGATCGGCCGGCCTTCCCGTTGTTTTACCACAACAGGCACCGCATCTCCATCACTTATATAAGTAGAAGCATAGTAATTGGGAATACCTGCAATAACATCGTCAGGTTTATGAAGAAAAGGAATGCTTTTGCGAACCGGCATTTCACAACTCGCTGCAATGGCTGCTGCTGCAGTACTAAATCCCATGTATTTCAGAAAATCTCTTCTTGGAGTTTTAGCATTGAAAATGTTTTCATCAGCTAAATCTTCAAAAGGAAGTTCTTTCCTGAATTCATCTTTTAATGCTTTTTTATTGGCTTCCGATTGGTTAAGTTCCCCAAAATTCTGCCAGTACTTTTTTTCACTCATATTAATCCCTCCGCCCGCCGGAGTATTAGCTTAGATCCAACTTAGATCTAAGAAATGAACAATATTGTTTCTTTTGTTTTTGCCAACCTCTTTGAGAGCCTGGAATATATTTTAATAATGACATTTTCCACATTCAGTTCCGCCTATCATCTGCACTGTTACACTATCATATTTTTTATCCTTGATATCCTGGTGAAACTTTTCGTAAATGCTGTAAAATTTATTTCCATTTCCTTTTCCGTCGTTAAATTGAACATTGGTAGTTCTGTGACAATTGACGCACCACCCCATGCTTAAGTCTGCAAATTGTTTTACCTGTGTCATGTTCTGGATTTCTCCATGACAGGTTTGACACGCAACCTGCCCAACTTTCACGTGTTGCGAGTGGTTGAAATAAACAAAATCGGGAAGATTATGAATTTTTACCCATTCAATAGGTTTGCCCGGTTTATCGTAGGTTTTTGTATCAGGATTCCAACCGGCATATTTATATAACTTTTGAATTTCTGCGTTTGCATCTACTGTTGTTCCATCGTCTCGTGTTATCGGAGCGCCGGTATATTCTTTCACAGCCATATGACAGTTCATACAAACATTTACTGCAGGAATGGTAGCATGTTTGCTATCCTGCGCACCTCCATGACAATACAAACAGCTTATCTGGTTTACACCTGCATGAACTTTATGAACAAAGAAAATAGGTTGATTTGGCTGATATCCTTTTTGACGACCCAGTCCCATTGCGGCTTCTACCAGGAAATAGCCGGCAAAGATGAAAAGAACAAGAGTAACCAACAGTAAATAAGCTTTATTTCTATAAAATGGAACAGGTTGAGGAGATTTGATGCCTTCTTTTTCGTCTGTAAGTTTCTTAAGGTTGCTATTAACCTGTAGAAGTATAAGTCCTACAACTGCTAATATCAAAGTAAGAATACCATACAAAACGGTATTATCAGAAGAAGGCGTTGTATTTACGTTACTTACAGCGCCCGGAGTACCTGTAGCCGGTCCGCCACCAGCGGGTTTATAATTATTGGCATATTCTAAAACCGCATCAATATCTGAATTAGAAAGATCTGGAAATTCCGTCATCACCACACCACCCATTTGTTGCTTCAATTTCTGGGCATAAGGATCAGTATTTACCATTGTAGTGGTATTGTGAACCCATTTATATACCCAATCTTTTGAAGGTTCTCTATCGCGGGCACCTTTAAGTGCCGGCCCTACATATTGTTGATCTGGTTTATGACAACTTGCGCAGTTTGCTTTAAAAATAGCTTCCCCGTTGGAAGATTGTGCAAACAGGAATTTCGGAGAAGAAATTAGAGTTAGAAAAATGAAAACCGCGAATGTTTTAGTAAAAAGCCCTTTGACTTGATTCATACACTTATTTACCTATCTTGAATTATGGAATAATTACATTGTTGGCGGCAAAAGTAACAAAGCATGTTGATAAATTCTTAACATTCTTAAATTTTTTTTTTCTTCATTAGTAATTTATTTACATCAAAATTTAGTAAAAAAGCCTTCTGCTTTTAATTATACATATTCGCATATTCTTAAAGAAAAAGCCAAGGAGTTTCTTTAAGAATGTTCGAAATATTATTTTAAAAACTTCATCTTTGACTAATTTTTCATGAAAAGAAAAAGACAAATAAGTAGTATTAAAAGAACCGCCCTGGGAGATTAAGAATGTGTAAAAGCCGCTACAGATAAGGAGTTTAGAAAATAATCATTTTATTTTATTCAAACATTAGAGATTGTTACCTTAGAAAACGCAAAGCCCTTTTCCGAATTAACCAAATTATTATTTAATTAAGAAACGGACAGCAGTTTTTTTTCTTCTTTAAAAAAAATAAACTATCTCTGTTGTATTATCAGAAAGCATTAGAATCTGAGAGATGATTTGGAAAAGAGAAATAATACATTGAAAAAAAATTACACAAATATTTCAATTGCTACATATAAATATGGCTGATAAAAACATGATCATCTTTGCTTCAGGGGCAGGAAGTAATGCGCTGGAAATCATAAATTATTTCAAAAATGATAAACAAACGGATGTAGCGTTGATTGTTTGTAACAATCCAAACGCCGGCGTTTTGCAAATTGCAGCAAACGAACAAATTCCCGTTTTATTAATTCAGAAAGAGCGTTTTAAAGAAACAGGTTATTTAGCTGAAATTGAAAAATATCATCCAAAGCTGATTGTACTTGCCGGCTTTTTGTGGATGATACCCGAAATACTGATCAATCATTTTCCCGGGAAAATAATTAATATACATCCGGCACTGTTACCCGCGCATGGAGGAAAAGGAATGTATGGAAGTGCTGTTCATAACGCGGTCATCAAAGCAAAAGAAAAAGAAACTGGTATTACCATTCACTATGTTGATGATAAATATGATCACGGCCAAATCATCTTCCAGGCAAAATGTACTTTAGAAGAAAATGAAACTGCCGAATCGCTTGCGGCTAAAATCCATAAATTAGAACATCAATATTATCCGCTCGTTATAGAAAAAATATTGAAGGAAAGTTTTTCGCGAAATGAGTTCGAACCAAAATAAAAATTCAGCATATTTATCGGTTTACTTCTTTTTCTGACACTGAAACATTTAATTTTTATTTTTCCGCGATACAAAAATTAAAACCCGATGGTTTTTTCTCACAAATATCCTTATCTTTGCAGCCCAAAAAAATTATTTAATGGCAAATCATTCAGCAACAAGGAAAAGTGTACGTAAATCGGCAAAGCGTAATGAACGCAACCGTTACCAGGGTAAAACTACCCGTAATGCAATTCGTGATTTTAAGACAATTGACACAAAAGCTGCAGCTCTGGAAAGTTTGCCTTCCCTGACTTCAAAAATAGATAAGCTGGCAAAAAGAGGAATCATTCATAAAAATAAAGCTGCCAATTTAAAAAGTAAATTGTCAAAAAACGCCCAGGCAATCGAAAAATAAAATAATTTTATACTTGTAATTTTATACGCCCGTCATTTTTAATGGCGGGTTTTTTATTATTCTAAGCATCAAACTCAGGAAAAAGGTTCATTTCTACAAACCGGCCTTCTATTTTTTCAAAGCCAAAACAATGGCTGCCGTTGGTAATAATTAAATATTTTGAGGGAATAGAAATATGGTATCGAAGTATTTGTTCCATTGTTTTTTCAGAAAGCGTGGTGTTCATTTCCTTGCATTCTATAATCATCCATGGGAGCGTTTGCCTGTTAAAAACAACAATGTCATATCGCTTTTTCAGACCGGCCAGCTTAATTTCTTTTTCAACAGAAATTAAAGAGGAAGGAAAATTCTTTTCAAGTAAAAGGTAAAGGAGTATGTTTTGCCGAACCCATTCTTCAGGAGTAAGCACGAGCCATTTTTTTCGTATCGCATCAAAAATTTCATTCACCGGCCCTTTCTGCCTTACTTTTGGCTGCTCTTTTGGAAACCCGATTTTAATCATTTATCATCAACGTTATAAGAAGGTTACTATTTTATAATTTATGCAATGTAAATTGTAAAATTGTATTTTTATATAAAGCAAGTAAAATTCTAAAAAGTGCAAGAGCAGTATGAAGACGAAAAAAGAGATTGTAAATAATTGGCTTCCGAGATATACCGGGGAAAAGTTAGCAAATTTTGGTTCCTATATTTTACTTACCAATTTCAGCAATTATGTAAAGATGTTTGCTGAGAAACATAACGTAAAAATTGTGGGTGTAGAAAAGGCGATGGAATGTGCCACGGCAGGAGAAATCAGCATCATTAATTTTGGAATGGGAAGCCCGGGAGCTGCTACCATAATGGATTTACTTAGCGCCATTGAACCAAAAGCAGTATTATTTTTAGGCAAATGCGGCGGACTAAAAAAAAGAAATAAGATTGGCGATTTGATTTTGCCGATTGCTGCTATAAGAGGAGAAGGCACCTCTGATGATTATTTTCCGCCGGAAGTACCTGCGTTACCGGCATTTGCTTTGCAAAAAGCGATTTCAACTACCATTCGTGATCATGGCGTAGATTACTGGACAGGCACGGTCTACACCACCAATCGCCGCGTATGGGAACATGACGAAGTCTTAAAAAGTTACCTGAGAAAAATTCGCGCCTATGCGGTGGATATGGAAACTGCAACCATATTTATTGTTGGCTTTTATAACAAAATACCTACAGGCGCTTTGCTCTTAGTAAGTGATTCGCCAATGGTTCCGGAAGGTGTAAAGACTATTGAAAGCGATGCCAGCGTAACCGCTCAATTTGTTGAAATGCATTTAACAATAGGAATTGAATCTTTAAAGCAATTGATCAATAATGGATTGACAGTAAGGCATTTAAAATTCTAGAGATGCTTAAGGCAGAATGCAAAATACAGAATGCAGAAAGCGCTTTTGGCCTTTTGCTTTTAGCCTTTTGCTTTTAGCTTTAAGCATTTTGACTAACTTATTACTTACAACTTATTACTTATAACTTACAACTTGATCCCTCTTCTCCAAATAAAAAATTTTACCGTTGATTTCGTCACTGAATCGCGCATTAGTTCTGCTGTGAAAAATATTTCTTTTGAGATTAATCATGGTGAAACAGTGGCAATTGTTGGTGAATCGGGTTCAGGAAAAACAGTTACTTCTTTATCAATTTTACGACTCTTGCCTACGCCACCGGCAAAATATAAAAGTGGCCATATACTTTTTTCAGAAGAAGGGGAAAAAGTTGTTGATATTCTTCAATTGGATGAAAAAGAATTGCGGAAAATAAGAGGAAACAAAATCTCAATGATCTTCCAGGAACCGATGACTTCGCTTAATCCTCTTAAAACCTGCGGTAAACAGGTGATTGAAGCAATACGAATTCACAGGAATATATCGAAAAAAAAAGCTGAAGAGAAAACAATTGAATTATTTACAAAAGTAAAACTGCCTGACCCAAAATCCATTGCTCAACGTTATCCCCATGAAATAAGCGGCGGACAAAAGCAAAGAGTAATGATAGCAATGGCCATTAGTTGCCAGCCATATTTATTGATTGCCGATGAACCTACTACTGCACTTGATGTTACAGTACAAAAAACCATTTTGCAGTTAATAAAAGACTTGCAGGTTCAACAAAATATGAGCGTGATTTATATCACACATGATCTTGGCCTTGTAGCTGAAATTGCAGATAAAGTAATTGTAATGTACAAAGGAGATGTAGTGGAAACCGGTGAAATCAAAGACATTTTCAGCCACCCCAAACATGCTTATACAAAAGCTTTATTAGCCTGCAGGCCTGATGCTTCTGCAAAAGGAAAAAGATTACCCGTGATCAGCGATTTTTTGAATACCGGAGAAGAAATAAGCGTTCTCAAATCTACACGAACAATTGAAAATAAGGGTAATTCTATCTTGGGTCAACCTTTGCTGGAAGTGAAGAATCTGAAAGTATATTTTCCTGTTGCAAAAAATTTCTTTGGAAAGGTATTCAAGGAATTTAAAGCCGTAGACGATGTAAGTTTTTCGGTAGAAAAAGGTGAAACACTTGGTTTGGTTGGAGAGAGTGGTTGTGGCAAAACGACGCTTGGAAGAACACTGCTAAGGTTAATTGACCCTACTTCAGGAAGTATCCATTTCAATGGAAAAAATATTGCGCAAATTTCAAAGGAGGAATTTCGAAAAATGCGAAAAGATATCCAAATCATATTTCAGGATCCTTACGGATCCCTGAATCCCCGTTTAACAATTGGAGAGGCCATCAACGAACCAATGAAGGTTCACGATATATTTCCCAATCAAAAACAACGAAAAGAAAAAATAATTGATTTACTTGAAAAAGTAGATTTAAAAGCCGAATATTTTAACCGTTATCCACACGAATTTAGTGGCGGCCAGCGCCAAAGAATTTGCATTGCCCGTGCCCTCGGCTTAAATCCTGATTTTATTATTTGCGATGAAAGCGTTTCTGCTCTTGATGTAAGCGTTCAGGCTCAAGTGCTTAATTTATTAAATGATCTTAAAGAAGAATTAGGTTTCACCTGCATATTTATTTCTCATGATTTGGGTGTAGTACATTATATCAGTAACCGGATAATGGTAATGAAAAAAGGAAAAATTGAAGAAACAGGAACTGCAGATGAAATTTATTTCCATCCTAAAAAAGTCTATACGCAGAATCTCATCTCAGCCATTCCAAAAGTGGTATTTTAAAAGGTTACAATTCCCAAAACAGGAATTGCTATTATTTATTTGTTTACTGTAAAATGAAGAGGGGCAGATAAAAAAAAGGGCAACATGTTGTTGCCCAAATTCTTAGGTTCTTCAATAAATAACTTAAAACTGGTAGTCTTTCAAAAAAAAATTGAACCTTTATAATTCATAAAAATTGGATAGAATTCCTTAGGCTATTGGGTCAAAATGAGCTTTTTCAATTTTCATTTCTACCCCTATTAGTGCTAAAATAGTGCCAAAAACAATTTTCCGTTTAAATTGCGTCAATTCAATACTTTACACAGTAATTAAATTTTTAATTTTTACAAAAAGCACCCTTTATAAAGCTGGAGAACTGAAAAAGCCGGATCTTAAAAAATGTAATCAAGGGCTGCTTTTTGCTAAAAAAAAGGTGCCCAAATGGATGAACTTTTCAATTCAAAACACGGTTTTACTTCAAATCCATTGAAGAAATAATAGCATCAATTCTATCTTCCAGTTTCTTTTGAGTTTGATCAAAATCATTGACACTATCAAGAGGAGTATGGACACTGAAATAGAATTTTATTTTAGGTTCTGTGCCACTGGGACGCGCAGAAATTTTACTTCCCTCTTCGGTAATAAACTGTAAAACATTGCTTTTCGGCAGATCAATTTTTTCAGATTTCACCGATCAATAAATTTTTCCTTGTCTGCAACTGGTAATCTAATAATTCTTTTACTTTGCTTCCTGCAATTTCTTTTGGTGGGTTGTCACGATATGCCTGCATCATTTCTGCAATTTCTTTCGACCCATTCATGCCTTTTCTGGTTAGTGAAATTAGTTTTTCATAATAAAATCCATACTTCACATACAGTTCCATCAGTTTTTCAAAAAGTGTTTTTCCTTTCTCTTTTTCTACCGCTGCAATTTCACAGATCATTGCCACAGCGCTTACCGCGTCCTTATCACGTATTTGGTCGCCAATCATTAATCCAAAACTTTCTTCACCCCCAACCACATAATTTTCTTTCCCTTCTTTTTCTCTTATCAGTTCCGCTATCCATTTAAAACCTGTAAGTACATTATAACACTTAATATTATTACTTTCCGCAATTTTATCAATCATATCTGTTGTAACAATTGTCTTCACCACCATATCATTCGGCCTTGCTTTTCCACTGTTTTTCCTCGCCTCAATGATGTAATTAAATACGATAAGCGCCGTTTGGTTTCCGTTCAACAGAACCCAATTTCCATGATTATCTTTTACACCAACTCCTACCCGATCTGCATCAGGATCTGTTCCCAATAAAATATCTGCATCCAGTTCTTTTGCTTTTTTCAAACCAATACTCATCGTTTCCTTCTCTTCAGGATTTGGATAAACGACAGTAGGAAAATTTCCGTCAGGATTTGATTGTTCCTGCACTATATGTACGTTATCAAATCCATATTCAGCAAGTGCTTTAGGAACCAGCATAATTCCGGTTCCATGAATAGGCGTGTACACTATTTTAAGATCATGTTCTTTTATGCACGCTTCCGGATTTACACTCAGGCCTTTTACCATTTTCAAATAAGCCTCATCAATATCTTTTCCTATCAACGTTATATTTTCAGAATTCCCCTTCCACTTTACGTCATCAATACTTTTTATTTTTTCCACTTCCGCAATTACATTTTTATCATGTGGCGGCACCAATTGTCCTCCATCTTTCCAATAAGCTTTATAGCCATTGTATTCTTTAGGATTATGCGAAGCAGTAATCACTACGCCGCCCTGGCATTGCAATGTGCGAATAGCAAAGCTCAGTTCCGGCGTAGGCCTTATAGCTTCAAATAAAAAAACTTTTATTCCATTTGCTGCAAAAATATCTGCGGCAATTTCAGCGAATTTGCGGCTGTTATTACGTACATCATGAGCAATCGCTACTTTCACTTCCGGAAATGATTGTTTTAAATAATTTGCATAACCCTGCGTCGCCATTCCGACAGTGTATTTATTCATCCTGTTGGTTCCAACGCCCATAACTCCCCGAAGTCCACCGGTACCGAATTCCAGATCCTGGTAAAAGGCATCTTCCAATTGTGCCGGATCATTTTGTTGCAATTCTTTAATCTGTGTCTTTGTGCCTTCATCATAATCCCCGGAAAGCCATTCATTAATTCTGTTTTCTGTTTTTGTGTCCATGCTCTTATTTTTTTACAATTTAAAGATATTCAATTTGATTTATTTAATATTTGTAAAACTGTTCCTCTTATTTTTGTTCGATGTTTTTATTTAGTGATAACAAAAAATTCTTTTTCCCTTTTTTCTTTTTCTTGCTTTTTACTTCCAACATTGCCTTTTCTCAAGAAAAGTTTAAAGGAGAAATTTCTTCATTAAAATCACCCTTTTTTTATCAGCCCAAAGAGTTAGCCAAAGATTCTTTTACCACCTATCCTTATAATAAAAAAAGAATTCATTGGGTAACAGCAGCCAATATTGTTGGTTATGGAGGAGCGCTCGTGGGTTTGAATGCGATCTGGTATGCAAAATATCCAAGATCAGCGTTTCATTTTTTTAATGATGACAAGGAATGGCAGCAAATGGATAAAGTGGGACATGTTTACAGCGCTTATTCTGAAAGTCGTGCGACGATGGAATTGTGGCGATGGGCCGGTTTATCAAGAAAAAAAAGTATCTGGATTGGAGGATTAAGCGGTGTTGCTTATCAATCCATTATTGAAGTGCTGGACGGATTTTCCTCTCAATATGGATTTAGCCCGGGAGATTTTGCCGCAAATCTTATTGGTTCTGCTGCATTTATTTCGCAGCAACTTGCATGGAACGATGAAAAAATCCAATTGAAGTTTTCGTTCCACCGAAAAAATTACGGTTCGGTGCAGTTAGATAAGCGTGCGGATCAGTTATACGGTAACGCAGAAATTCAAAGATTTATAAAAGATTATAACGGTCAATCTTATTGGCTAAGTGCAAATATTAAATCCTTTTTTCCGGATACGAAACTTCCTTCCTGGCTGAATATTTCAGTTGGTTATGGAGCAGAAGGAATGTTTGGAGGAACAAAAAACCTTGGCTACGACGATAACGGAAATGTGATCTTCGACCGTCAGGATATTAAACGTTACCGACAATGGTATTTGTCGCCTGATGTGGATTTTACAAAAATTGCGACGCACAAGAAAGCGGTTAAAATTTTACTGTTTGTTTTGAATTCTTTTAAATTTCCTGCACCCACTTTAGAATATTCTAACGGAACCTTTAAAGGCCATTGGATTGTTTTTTAATTTGAGTACTCTTACTGCTGTCCTCAAACCTCATACCTGACCTCAACCTCATACCTCAAACCTTCATACCTCCTAAACCAAGTCATTTGTCTTTTTGCATAATGACGTGTATTTTTTTTTATTTCTTCCACAGCTTTTTCAAAAGAAATTTTTCCATCAAAATAATCGAACAATTCTTTGTATCCCACTGTTTGCAATGCATTCAGATGTTTATAAGCATACAAATTTTCTGCTTCTTTTAATAGCCCGCTTTCCATCATTTGATCTACACGAATATTGATATTATTATAAAGCTGTTCGCGCGGAAGTTCCAGTAAACAAACTTGTATGTTGAAATTTCGTTTTTGTTTTTTTTGAGAATGAAAATCTAAAATCGATTTTCCCGTAGAAAGTTTTACTTCCAGTGCGCGAAGCATTCTTTGAGGATTTTGCATTTCTCCTTTTGCAAAAAAAACAGCATCATTATTTTTTAGTTCATCCTGTAACCACTCAAAGCCATTCGCCAAATATTTTTCGTTTATTTCTTTGCTTATCGCTTCATCAGTTTCCGGAATTTCATCCAGTCCTTCAACAAATGCTTTTATATACAAGCCGGTTCCTCCAACCATAACCGCCACATCGTTTTTTTCAAAAATCTCATTGATTATTTTCATTGCATATTCTTCAAAAATCCGCGCGTTCACTTCGTCATGAATGGAATGTGAATTAATAAAATAATGATGTACTTTTTTCAGTTGTTCAAAAGAGGGCTTAGCCACGCCGATATTTAATTCTTTAAAGCATTGACGGCTGTCAGCAGAAATTATTTGAGTATTGTACTTGAGAGCGAGTTCTATTCCGTAAGATGTTTTTCCGACAGCCGTTGGCCCGGAAACTATAATGCAGGTTTTTGTATTCATTGCAATTGCAGGTTTGTAAAGAACCAGCCAATTAAATTTTATAATTCATCACTTTGCGAATCATCTACTTCTTCTTCCTCAGCTTCAGCATCTTCTTCATCACCTTCTTCGCCATATCCGTCCGCCATTACAGCAGTATTTAGATCATATTTCTCTTCAATCTGCGAAAGTTTTTCATTGATAAGCCCCTTTGTTCCGTATTGGCTTGGAGCGATTCCTTCGCTGCGGGTACAGCAGGGATATTCAGGATTAGTACTTTCATCTTTGTTCACATTGATCAGTTCAACAAGAAAAGTCCAGTTTTTGTGAAAATCATAAACGTAAATAAATTTTTGGTTAGGCTCCCGAATTTCTTTTCCAATCGGAGTTTCCTTCATCAGCAAAGGTTCTGCCTTATACTGTTTTTCGTATTTTTCTAAAGTGATCTCTTTACCGCGTTGCCAGTGATCATTGCTCCTGTAGAAAGTTGCATAATGTTTATTGTCAAACTCAAAGCATTTTAAAATGCAATCATGAAGTTCAAAAAAAGTTTGTGAATGCTTTATCACAAGATCCCGGTAAACACTTTCATCTTCTTCCCAATAAATTAGCAATACGCGAACTGAACCAGTAGATGTACATATAAAAAA
>CAWFFT010000055.1:0-4577 GCA_963815085.1 uncultured Chitinophagaceae bacterium
AACCGATGACTGAACGGTTTAGAAGATATTGAATTCTATTGTCGTCATTGTCAACCAAATCAAGAGCATACTCATATTTATAAGCAGCGGATTTCCGTTTCTTAAACATTTCCGTAAGCAGTTTTTGCTCTTTGTTAAGAGCAGAAACCAGTTTTGTATGTTTGAAAATGTATTCATCTTTTAGTGCCCACTAAAGTAAGGATTACAGTTGGGAATGTCATAAAGTGTTTAAAAAAATGTCTCTTTTGCAAACTTGGGTTTGCAGAAAAGCTCATATAGCCTGAGGAGGCTTCTTCAAAACAAATATCAGACTTAGGAGATTTAATAAATTATTGCATTTACATAGGGACGAATTAACACAAACATGCCTTAAAAAAACCAGTTTGGATAGCTAATTTTTTAATCTTAATTTGTAGGAAAAATATTGTTATGCAAGCCCTGAAAATCCGCCAAAAACTACACCACTACGTGGATAAAGGCGATGAAAAATTATTGAAACTTATGTATGCCATTGCAAAAGAATATAATGACGATGATGACTATGAGTACGAATTCAGTGATGAAGAATTGGCTGCTTTTCAGCAAAGGAAAGCGATGAGAGAGAGTGGAGAAAGTAAAACCTATAGCTGGGAAGAAGCTAAAGAATATATTACCGGTAAAAAGAAAAATGGATGAATTATGCCCTGAAAATCCAGCATGAAGCTGTTATTGATATTCAGGAAGCATTTGAATGGTATGAAATGCAACAAACCGGTTTGGGGTTTGAATTTATAGAGGAATTAGAAAATGGTTTTGCAAATATTTGTGAGCATCCGAAATACTACACTTCCATAAATAAGGTTTTTAGACGAATAAAGATAAAACGGTTCCCGTATTTAATAGTTTATGAAATCCAAAAGAATACGATTATTATTAACTCAATTAGACATGGGAGTAGAAAATCAAAATTATAGGAATTCCTGGTTTTTAAAAATTTCCAAAAAAAGTTTTGTTACTATAAATTTTCATTCTTTACTTTGCATCCTCAATGAATCAGAATATTCACATACATCTTCATCATATTTTACCTCACGGGTAAGCTATTGATTTGTATGTAATAAACATATTTTAAAAAGGCTTACTGAAAAGTAAGCCTTTTTTAATTTTTAAAACAAACAAATGCTAAAAATTGCGATTCAAAAATCAGGGAGATTGTATGAACAATCGGTTCAACTTTTAAAAGAATGTGGTATTGAATTAAACAATGGGAACCGCCAGTTGAAAGTAAAAGCATCGAATTTTCCGGCTGAGGCATATTTTTTACGTGACGATGATATTCCACAATACGTTTCTGATAATGTGGCAGATGTGGGTATTGTTGGAGAAAATGTCGTCTTTGAAAAAGAGAAAGATTTAAATGTGGTAAGTAAGTTGGGATTTGGACGCTGCCGCTTGAGTATTGCGGTTCCAAAAAGTATGGATTATAAGGGGGTGCGCAATCTGGATGGTTTAAAAATTGCCACTTCTTATACTGTTCTTTTGCAAAAGTTTTTGGATGAAAATAATTTAAAGGCAGAAATCCATGAAATAAGCGGATCGGTAGAAATAGCTCCGGGCATAGGTTTAGCGGATGCTATTTGTGATTTGGTAAGCAGCGGAAGTACTTTGTTTACCAATAATTTGAAAGAGGTTGAAGTGATATTAGATTCACAGGCTGTGTTGGTTGCCAATAAAAATTTAAATTCAGAAAATCGCGAAATCCTGGATAATTTATTGCTCAGGATAAATGCAGTAAAGGCAGCGAAAAATAATAAATACATCATGATGAATGCACCTGATCATCAGTTAAAAAACATTTGCGCTTTGTTGCCCGGAATGAAAAGCCCGACAATTGTTCCTCTTGCAGAAAGCGGATGGAGCAGTGTGCAAAGTGTAGTAAATGAAAATGATTTTTGGGAAGTAATTGAAAAACTAAAGCAATTTGAAGCCCAGGGAATTTTGGTGGTACCGATTGAAAAGATGATTTCTTAAAGAAAAAAATATGAATGCAATAATTGAAAATCCTTCAAGAATTGAATGGCCTGATTTGATAAAAAGGCCACAGATTAATTCTGTAAATCTTACAGAAACGGTTTCTGAAATTATTAATACAGTAAGAGTCCAGGGTGACTTTGCCGTGAAAAGTTACTCCTTAAAATTTCATGATTTTGCGCCGGCAGATCTTTGGGTGACAGAAGATGAGATTGAGAGATCTTCGAAACTTGTTCACAAAAACCTGAGAAAATCTATTCTTCAGTCAAAAAAGAATATTGAAAAATTTCATAAACAACAGATTGCAAAAATAAAAAAAGTGGAAACCACATCAGGCGTTTCATGCTGGCGCAAAAGTGTTCCAATAGAAAAAGTTGGATTGTATATTCCGGGTGGCAGCGCACCTTTGTTTTCTACTTTATTAATGCTTGCCATTCCTGCAAAATTGGCCGGATGTAAAAGCATTTTAGTAACAACGCCGGCAAATAAAAGCGGAGATGTGGATCCTGCCATTTTATATGTTGCCAATATTTTGGGAATTGAAAATATCTATAAAGGTGGCGGTGCACAGGCGATTGCAGCGATGGCGTACGGAACGCAAACTGTTGAAAAAGTAGATAAGATTTTCGGGCCTGGCAATCAATATGTTACTGCTGCAAAGCGACTGGTAAATATGGATGGCGTGGCGATTGACATGCTCGCGGGGCCAAGCGAACTGGCGGTCTTTGCTGATGAAAGTTGCGAACCTGCCTATGTTGCTGCTGATTTGTTGAGCCAGGCCGAGCATGGGGCAGACAGCCAGGTAGTATTGGTGGCAGTAAACAAACAAATAATCGAAAAAATTATTGAGCAAATTCACCTCCAGTTGCCTGATCTTCCCCGGAAAGAAATTATTGAACAAAGTTTTTTGCACCGCAGGTTTATCGTAATTGACAAAGTGAAAGAAGCCTTTAATTTTTTGAATTGTTATGCACCTGAGCACTTGCTAATTGCGTCTGAAAATGCTGAAGAGCTTGCAGAAAAAGTTATAAACGCAGGCAGTGTTTTTCTTGGCAATTATTCTCCTGAAAGCGCCGGCGATTATGCCTCCGGCACGAATCACTCTTTACCGACAAATGGCACAGCGGTTACTCAAAGCGGCGTTTCCGTAGATAGTTTTGTCAAGAAAATTACTTTCCAAAAATTGAGTCATAAAGGATTAAAAAGTATTGGCCGTTCTATAGAAAATATGGCTACTGCAGAAGGTTTAATCGCTCACAAAAATGCCGTAAGTATTCGTTTAAAAAAGTGAAAATGCAAAGTTTCAATATTGATGCTCTTGTAAGAAAAAACATAAAAAAATTAAAACCCTATTCTTCTGCCAGAAGTGAATACAGGGGAAATGCAGACGTTTTCCTGGATGCGAACGAAAACAGTTATGGGTCCCCGTTAGATGAAAATTACAATCGTTATCCTGATCCATTGCAATGGAAACTCAAACAGGAAATAGCGAAGATAAAGGGCGTGCCACCGCAAAACATTTTTGTTGGCAACGGAAGCGACGAAGTGATCGATATTGCTTTTCGAATTTTTTGTGAGCCCGGAAAAGACAGTGTAATTATTTGTCCGCCAACTTATGGAATGTATAAGGTGTGTGCCAACATAAATGCAGTTGACGTAAAGGAAGTTCTATTAACACAGGATTTCCAATTGAATGTTGAAGGGATTTTGGAAGCTATAGATGAAAGTACAAAATTGCTTTTTATTTGTTCACCAAACAATCCGACAGGCAATAGTTTCAACCGGCTTGATATCGAATTTTTGTTGAATAATTTCAAGGGAATTGTTTTGATCGACGAAGCTTACATCAATTTTTCAAGACAGAAACCTTTTTTGCAGGAGCTTACAGAATACGAAAATCTAATTGTGATGCATACACTTTCAAAAGCATGGGGCCTGGCAGGACTAAGGCTGGGACTCGGTTTTGCTTCTGAAGTAATCATAGATCTGTTCAACAAAGTGAAGCCGCCTTACAACGTTAATCAGTCATCACAGCTTTTGGGGATAGAAGCATTGGAGAATATTAAAGAAGTGAATGCGAATATTAAAAACACGGTGGAGCAAAGAATTTTGTTGGAACAGAAATTAAAAGAATTTGATTTTGTGAAAATAATTTATCCATCCGATGCTAATTTTATTTTGTTAAAAGTTGACGATGCTGACAAATTGTATCAATATCTTTTGATGCACCGCATTATTGTTCGTAACAGGAATAAAGAACCTTTGTGTGAAAATTGTATCAGGATCACAGTTGGAACACAAATAGAAAATGAAAAATTATTAAAGGTTTTAAAAAATTATGAGTAAGAAACTTTTGTTTATTGACCGGGACGGAACCATCATTCGGGAACCGCCAGTGACAAACCAGTTGGATGCATTTACTAAGCTTGAATTTTATCCGTTCGTGTTTGAATACCTGAGAAAGATCGTCAAAGAACTGGATTATGATCTAGTAATGGTTACCAACCAGGATGGACTTGGTACGGATGTTTTTCCTGAAGAAGCGTTTTGGCCAATTCAAAATTTTG